>NZ_JBIWNL010000002.1:348428-587691 GCF_044767225.1 Kitasatospora sp. NPDC101447 | reverse complement strand
CGTCGAGCGCGCGAATTTCACGGCCCGCCCGGCCTCGGCCCGTCGTGGTGGCTACGGCCCGTCGTGGTGGCCTCGGCCCGGCGAAGTGGCTACGGCTGGTCGTCGTGGCTACGGCTGGTCGGGCCGCCCGGCGAAATCCAGGACGGTGACGGAGGGGCGGCGGGCGGACAGGCCCGGGGTGGTCAGGGCGAGCGGCAGCAGGGCGCCGACGAGCCCGCGTCCGCCGGTCGGCCGGACGTCCCGCACCGCCGACACCGCCGGACCGGCGGTGCGGAGCTTGTCCCGCTCGCCCGCGTCCATCGCCCACGGCATCGGCGGCGGCCCGTAGCCGTGGGACCGCATCCTCCCGTTCATGGTGAGCCGGCCGAACCAGCGCGGTACGGCGTCCAGCACGAGTGAGCCGCCCGGGAACCGCTCGGCGCAGCCCGCGATCAGGGACTTCACCCGGGCCGGCGGGAGGTACATCAGCAGGCCCTGGGCGGTGATCAGGACCTCACGGCTGCGGTCGACCTCGTCGGCCCACCCCAGTTCGGTGGCCTCGGCGGCCAGGTAGCGCTGGCGCGGGCCGGGCGGCAGCAGCTTCTCCCGCAGCGCCACCAGGTCGGGCAGGTCCACGCTCAGCCAGCGCGCCCGTCCGTTGTCGACCCGCCAGTACTGGGTCTCCAGGCCGTCCCCCAGGCAGACCACGGTGCCGCGCGGCTCCCGTGCCAGGAAGTCGGCCACCTCGCGGTCGAAGCAGGCCGCGCGCAGGGCCTGGAGCTGGGCCTGGGTGCCGTTGGTGCCGAACCGCTCCGCGAACGGGTAGTCGATCCGGTCGACCAGGTCGACGGCCTCGGGGTCGTGGAGCACGGTGTCCGGCCGGCGCGCCTCCAGCGCCCGGTGCCACAGCGTCCACAGCGCCGTCTCCGGCACCGCCTCCAACTCGGGCCGCTCCACCGGCTCGGGCCGGTCCGCGCCGACAGTCATCGCTCGCTCCTTCGACGTGCTCCGCGCGTGCTCCGCGCGAGTCCCCCACGGGCTCCGTGGACTCCGTGACTTCGTGGGCCCCCGTGGGCTCCGCGCTCGGGCAGGCTTGAACCCGCCGATTCTGACACCGGCCGGGCCGGCCCGCCCGGCCCGACGCGCGGCTCAGCCCACGCTGAAGGCACCGTCCGGCGGGGGCGGCGAGTCGGTGGCGTCGGCGTCCGTCACCGGTGCGGTGCGGCCCACCAGGGCCGCGAGGTCGTCCCCCTCCACCAGCCGGGCCGGGAAGATGTCGCCCGCGAACAGCCGGGCCAGCTCGGCCACCGGCAGCGGCGCCGTCGACCCGGCCAGCAGCACGTTGCCGTACCGCCGCCCGCGCAGCACCGACGCCTCCGCCACCAGGCACACGTACGGGAACACCGCCCGCACCGTCGCCGCCTGCGCCCGCGCGAAGGCCAGCGGCGGGCCGTCCGCCAGGTTCGCCGCGTAGCAGCCGCCGTCGCGCAGCGCGGCCGCGGCGAGGCCCAGGAACTCCACCGAGGTGAGGTGCGCGGGGGTGCGGGAGCCGTGGAAGACGTCGGCGATCACCAGGTCCTGCGAGCCCGCCGGGACGTCGGCGAGCGCCGCGCGGGCGTCGCCGACGCTCGCGGTGATGTCCGCGCCGGGGCCCTGCCAGGGCAGGTGCTCGGCGACGAGGTCCAGCAGCGGCCCGTCCACCTCCACCACCCGCTGCCGCGACCCCGGCCGGGTGGCGGCCAGGTAGCGGGGCAGGGTCAGCGCGCCGCCGCCGAGGTGCAGCGCGGCCAGCGGCTGCCCGGCGGGGGCCAGCGCGTCGGCGAGGTGGCCGAGCCGCCGGGTGTACTCGAACTCCAGGTGCGTCGGGTCGGCGAGGTCGACGTACGACTGCGGGGTGCCGTCCAGCGTCAGCAGCCAGCCGCCGTCGCGGTCGATGTCCGGCATGAGCTTGGCGAACCCGAGGTCGGTCCGCCGACCGACCGGCACCGGCTCGTCGTGGTCGTCCGGCCCGTCGTGCTCGTCCGGCCCGTCGTGCTCGTCCGGCTCGTCGTGCTCGGAGGTCACGCGTGCTCCCCGACCGGCTGCACGTCCAGGTAGGCGGCCAGCCAGTGGTCCAGCTCGGCGAAGGTCTGCGTGCGGGCCTTCTCGCCGGACAGCACCAGGTCGTGCATGCCGCCCTCGATCCGCACGATCGTGACGTGCCGGCCCAGCTTGGGGCCCTGCGCGGCGATGTCGTCGGCGCGCAGCACGGCGTCGGCGTGGTGCAGGGCGTTGTGCCACTTGGTGGTGGCGATGGACTTGGTGGAGGCCATCAGCAGCACCGGCACGTCGATCCCGAGCCCGTGGCGCAGCCGCCGGTGCCCCTGGTGGATCGCCGACAGCCAGCCCGCGAACAGCGGGAAGCCCTCGGCGGGCTTCAGCGTGAGGTCGAAGTCCCACTCGCCCCGGTGGTCCTTGTGCAGGCTGTGCGTGTAGTGCGGGTTCATCGTCGACGGCAGGACGCGGGTCGGCGCCAGCCGGCCGATCGCCGTCACCGCGGGCCCGCCGAAGGTGCGCGCGGCCTGCGAGGCCGGCATCGACAGGAACGGCGAGTTGAGGAACAGCCCGTCCACCAGGCCGCGGCCGGCCCGCCGCCCCGCCCACAGCGCCGCCACCAGCCCACCGGTGGAGTGCCCGTTCAGCAGCAGCTGCCGGTGCCCGTCCACCTCCCGGATGACGCGGACCGCCTCGTCGATCTCCTCGTCGTACTCGGCGAGGCTCCGGACGAAGTTCGGCGACTGGTGCGGGCGCAGCGAGCGGCCGTACTTGCGCAGGTCGAGCGCGTAGAAGGAGAACCCGAGCGCTGCGTAGTGGTCGGCCAGATTGGTCTGGAAGAAGTAGTCGTTGTACCCGTGGATGTACAGCACGGCCCGCTCCGCCCCGGGCACGACCCGGCGCACCAGCGTCGCGCAGACCGTGCCCTCGTCGTCGGGACGCAGCTCCAGCTCCGCCGCCTCGTAGGGGGCACCCAGGATGTCTTCCCGAAACTCCATCGCCGCCGCACCGATCCTTCGCTCCGCCTGCCTCCGTGCGGCAGGTGACCACCCGTTCCGAGCCACGACGATACCGGCCGGTAGCCACCGGCCGCGCGGCGGAGTCCCGGACCGCGCCGGGTCGCCGTCCCCTCGGAGCCTGCCGGGAGGTGGGCGGGGCAGCCCCCCGTGGATACCGTCGCGCACCGGCCCGGGGCACGCTCCGCGCCTCCCCGCCCCTCCTCGTGCGCCTGCTGTGCGCCGGTGCGGATGTGGAACGCTTCCCGCACAGGGAAGGCGAGTTGGGGAGGTTGCATGCAGCAGGGGCACAGCGATCCGTCGCTCTACCGGTCGGCTTCCGAGGCCATCGCGGCGCCACCGGAGAAGCTCGCGTACGTGGCCGGGTTCGACCGGGCGGGGCGGCGGCCGGACGCGCTGCTCACGGTGGACACCGATCCCGCGTCGGATTCCTACGGCAAGGTCCTGAACTTCGCCGAACTGCCCACGCTGGGCGACGAGTTGCATCACTTCGGGTGGAACGCGTGCTCCAGTGCGCTGGCGCACGCCTGTCACGAGAACCCGGAGCGGCGCTTCCTGCTCCTGCCCGGCCTCCGCTCGTCCCGGCTGCACGTGATGGACACCCGGCCGGACCCGGTGCGCCCGCGGCTGGTGAAGACCGTCGAGGCCGCGGAGCTCGCGGCCAAGGCGGGCTACTCGCGCCCGCACACCCTGCACTGCGGCCCGGACGGGGTGTTCCTGTCCTGTCTGGGCGCCGGCGGGGGCGCGGACGGGCCGGGCGGGGTGGCGATCCTCGACCACACCACCTTCGACGTGCTGCGGGCCTGGGAGACCGAGCGCGGGCCGCAGCACTTCGCGTACGACGTCTGGTGGCACCTGGGCACCAACGTGGGGGTGACCAGTGAGTGGGGCACCCCGTGGATGGTCGAGGACGGCATGGTGCCGGAGCTGCTGCTGGGCCGCAAGTACGGGCACGCGCTGCACTTCTGGGAGCTGGACTCGGGCCGGCACCTGCAGCGGATCGACCTCGGCGACCAGTACCAGATGGTGCTGGAGCTGCGTCCGGCGCACGACCCGCAGGCCGAGTGGGGGTTCGCCGGGGTGGTGGCGAACGTCGAGGACCTGTCCTCCTCGATCTGGCTCTGGTATCGCGACGGGCCGGCGTTCACCGCGCGCAAGGTGATCGAGATCCCGGCCGAGCCCGCCAAGGCCGAGGACCTGCCGCCCGCGCTGCAGCCGTTCGGCGCGGTGCCGCCGCTGGTCACCGACATCAACCTGTCGGTGGACGACCGCTGGCTGTACGTGTCGGCCTGGGGCACCGGCGAGCTGTTCCAGTTCGACGTCTCGGACCCGTTCCACCCGCGGCTCGCCTCCTCGGTGCGCCTCGGCGGGGTCGTCGCCCGCACGCCGCACCCGGCCGAGCCGGGGCGGCCGTTGAGCGGGGCGCCGCAGATGGTGGAGATCAGCCGGGACGGCCGGCGGCTGTACCTCACCAACTCCCTCTACGGCGCCTGGGACGACCAGGTCTACCCGGACGGCATCGAGCCCTGGATCGTCAAGCTGGACGCCGACACCGGGGCGGGCGGGCTGAGCGTCGACGAGCGGTTCTTCCCGCACGGCGCCGACTTCCGGGGCCTGCGTGTCCACCAGACGCACCTCGCGGGCGGCGACGCGTCCTCGGACTCGTACTGCTTCCGGTGAGCGCTCAACGCTGCAGCGCCTGGTCGTAGCGGACCCGGTCCAGCGGCAGTCCGGCGGCCACCAGCCGGCGGCGGACGGAGTCGACCATGCCGACCGGTCCGCTGACGCAGGCCAGGTGGTCGCGCCAGTCGCGCGCCGTCGCGACGGCGTCGGCGAGGCGGCCGGCGGTCACCGGGGCGAGGGTCAACCACGGCTTGTGCAGGCCGAGTTCGGCGAGCGCCTGCCAGTCGTAGAGGTCGGCGCGGTCCCGGGCGCCGACGAACAGGTGGACCCGGCGGCCGGGGGGCCGGTGGGCGGCCTGCTGCTCGACGATCGCCTTCATCGGGGCGAGGCCGGTGCCTCCCGCGACCAGCAGCAGGTCGCGGGCGTCGCCGTCGGGCAGCAGGCTGCCGCGCGGCGGGCCGAGGCGCAGCCGGTCGCCGACGGCGGTGTGCTCGACCAGGGCGGCGCTGACCCCGTCGGGGCCGGTGCGGCGGACGTGGAACTCCAACTCGTTGTCGGCGCGCGGGGCGCAGCCCATCGAGTACTGCCGCCAGGTGTGCGCCAGCGCCGGGTGTTCGACGGTGCCGTACTGTCCGGCGCGGTACGGGTACGGTTCGCCGGTGCGCACCCGCAGCACGGCGAGGTCGGGGCGGCGGCGTTCGTGGCCGGTCACCACGGCGTGCCAGTACGGGGGTTCGGTGAGCGCGGAGTCGGCGCCGGCGACCATCGCGCCGACGGCGAAGCGGAGCATCCGCACCCAGGCGGCTTCCAGCTCCTCCGTCCGGTACTCGCCGGCGCGGTGGCGGATCGCCGCGCACAGGGCTTCCTCGAAGGCCTCGTAGTGGACCGGGCGGACACCCAACTTCCGGTGGTCCCGGCCGAGTTGGCGGAGCGTGTGGCCGAGTTCGGCGGGCTGGTGGAGATGCTCGATCAGGTGGTGGAAGATCCGTTCCAGGTGGGTCTGCTGGAACTCCATCGAGTCGGGGAAGAGCGGGCGCAGGTAGGGGCGGCGACGGAACATGACCGCGTAGAGGTGGTCGATCAGCTCGGAGAGCGGGGCGACCAGGTGGAGGTCACGCCGGATCAGGTGCTGGTCGGCGGCGCCGTCGTACCCGCCGCTCCCGCCGTCACCGCCGTACCCGTCGTACCCGCCGTCACCGGACCCGTGGTCGGCGTAGCCGAAGTCGCCGCCGGAGGAGGCGGACGGCGCGAGGAGTCGACGGCGTAGGCGCATCGCGTGGTGACGGGCGATCAGCCGGTCGTACTCGGCGGTGGCGGTGCCGCTGGCAAGGTGCGTGCTGCTGCTGTTGTCCATGTCCTGTCCAGTCAACTGCGCGGCCGCCGAACGCGAGAAGGGCCGATCGCCCCGGACGGACCCGGGACCATCGACCCCTTGCCAAGCGTTGGTCTGACGGCCACGCAGCAACCCACACCCCACCGGGCCGGTGCCGCTAGCGGGACGCCTCGGTGGCGGAGTCGGCCGCGTCCGACGCCGTCCCGGCCTGGAACTCGGTCGCCGCCCAACTCGCCAGCAGCCGCAGCGACTCGGCCGAAGCCGAGCCCGGTTCGGCGTGGTAGGCGACCAGCACCTGGTCGGCGTCACCGGTCGGGCGCAGGGTCTCGTACTGCAGGCTGAGGGCGCCGACCACCGCGTGGTGCAGCCGCTTGGTGCCGTGGCCCTTGTCCCGGATGTCGTAGGTGGCCCACAGGCGCCGGAAGTCCTCGCTCTTGACGGAGAGTTCGCCGATCAGCGAGGCGAGGTGGGGGTCGTCCGGGTCGCGCCCGGCGTCCAGCCGCAGCATGCCCACGATGTCGCTGGCCTTGCCCTCCCAGTCCACGTACAGGCGGCGGGCGTCCGGGTCGAGGAAGACCTGCCAGGCCATGTTGCGCTGCTCCGGCGGCAGCACGGCGAAGTCGCCCAGCAGCGCGCTGCCGAGCCGGTTCCAGGCGATGACGTCCAGGCGGCGGCCCAGCACGTACGCGGGCACGCCCTCCATCGCGTCCAGCAGCTGCTGCAGCGCGGGACGCACCCGCTGCACCCGGGCGGCGGCCCGGCCGGAGCGGCGCCGGGCGGGCTTGGTGAGCCGGCCGAGGTGGTCGCGTTCGGCGGGGCTGAGCCGCAGGACCCGGGCGATGGCGTCCAGCACGGCGACCGAGACGTTCTCGCCGTGGCCCTGTTCGAGCCTGGTGTAGTAGGCGGTGCTCACTCCGGCGAGCTGGGCCAGCTCCTCGCGGCGCAGCCCGGGCACCCGGCGACGGGTGGTGGTGTGCGGCAGCCCCACGTCCTCGGGCCGCAGCCGGGCGCGGCGGGATCGGAGGAACTCGCTGAGTTCGGTGCGCTGGTCCATGTCTGCAGTATGCGGGCGATCCGGCGCCCCGGGGCGGGCGAGGGTGACACTGCCGTGCGTACCCTCCGCAGACGTAGGCCCGGCCGACCTAGGCACGGCCCGCGTACGTCCGGCCCGCGTAGGTCCGGCCCGCCTACGTTCGGCCCGCCTACGTCCCGGCTTCGTACGAAGACCTCGGGTCTGGTTGGCCCGATCGCGGCGCCGCAGTCTGTGGGCATGACGAACGAGACGACGAAGACCACCACGAAGACCACCACGAACACCCCCGGCACCACCCGCACCGTCGCCGCCTACGCGGCGCAGCAGCCCGACGCCCCGCTGGCGAAGACCACCGTCACCCGCCGGGCCGTGGGCGAGCACGACATCGTGATCGACATCCGGTTCTCCGGCATCTGCCACTCCGACATCCACCAGGTCGGCGAGGACTGGGGCACCGGCATCTTCCCGATGGTCCCCGGGCACGAGATCGCCGGCGTGGTCGCCGAGGTCGGCCCCGGCGTGACCCGCTGGAAGGTCGGCGACCGCGTCGGCGTCGGCTGCTTCGTCGACTCCTGCCGCGAGTGCGACAACTGCCGGGCCGGTCTCCAGCAGTACTGCACCGGGGAGGGCGGCGCCGTCTTCACCTACAACGGCACGGGCAAGGACGGCCTGCCGACCTACGGCGGCTACTCCACCGAGCTGGTGGTGGACGAGGCGTACGCGCTGAGCATCCCCGACAACCTGCCGCTGGACGCCGCGGCGCCGCTGCTGTGCGCGGGCATCACGCTGTACTCGCCGCTCGCCCACTGGGGCGCGGGCCCTGACAAGAAGGTCGCGATCGTCGGCCTCGGCGGCCTCGGCCACATGGGCGTGAAGCTCGCCCACGCGATGGGCGCGGAGGTCACCGTGCTCAGCCAGTCGCTGCGCAAGCGCGAGGACGGCCTCAAGCTCGGCGCCGACCACTACCGGGCCACCTCCGACCCGGCGACCTTCGGCGAGCTGGCGGGCAGCTTCGACCTGATCGTCAACACCGTCTCCGCCGACCTCGACCTCAGCGCCTACCTGGGCCTGCTGCGCACCGGCGGCACGATGGTGCAGGTCGGCGCGCCGGAGAAGCCGGTGTCGGTCAACGCCCACGCGCTGCTCGGCGGGCGCCGCTCGCTGGCCGGGTCGATGATCGGCGGCCTGCCGGAGACCCAGGAGATGCTGGACTTCTGCGGTGAGCACGGCATCACCGCCGAGATCGAGCTGATCCGGGCCGAGCAGATCAACGAGGCCTACCGGCGAGTGCTGGCCGGCGACGTCCGGTTCCGCTTCGTGATCGACGCCTCGACCATCTGATCCGGGGTCCGGGGGTCGGGGCCGTCCGGTCC
The DNA here is from genome assembly GCF_044767225.1 of Kitasatospora sp. NPDC101447. Classification (NCBI taxonomy): domain Bacteria; kingdom Bacillati; phylum Actinomycetota; class Actinomycetes; order Kitasatosporales; family Streptomycetaceae; genus Kitasatospora; species Kitasatospora sp. NPDC101447. The sequence continues at coordinate 579,300 of NZ_JBIWNL010000002.1, read as the reverse complement.
GCGGCCGCCTCCGCTCGAAAGTGCCGCGAAGGCCCCGCGCGAAGGTGCCCCGCGCCCCGGTGCTCTCCCGTCACCAGGGCGCGGGGCCCCCGCGTCAGACCGAGGCGGTCTTGGCCGCGTGCCGCTCCTCGCGGCGGTCCAGCCGCCGCTGCCGGCCCCGGCGCAGCGGCTGGTCGGGCAGCCAGCCGAAGGTGAGGCAGGCACCGACCACCCCGAGCAGCATCCCGATCAGGAAGCCGCCCAGGTTGGACGTGACCCAGCTGCCCAGCGAGGCCAGCACGGCGAGGATGGAGTAGAACAGCCGCTGCGCCGGGTTGAACAGGATCAGCAGGCCGCACAGCACCATCACCGCCGGCACCAGGTACCCGGCCAGTCCCTGCATCCCGATGTGCAGGACGACGGGCAGCGGGGCCCGCAGGGTGAACAGGATCTCGGCGCCGCCGAGCAGCACCAGCAGCCCGCCCCAGAACGGCCGCCTGCCCCGCCAGTCGCGCTTGGCCGGGCGGGCGGGGGGCCCGGCGGCGGGAGCGGCGGCGGTGCCGGGCGCGGCGGCCGTCCCCTCGGCCACCGCCTCCTCGGCCCGCGCCGCGGTGCCCTCGCCGGTCCCGGCCGGCTCCGGTACGGACTCCGTCATGCTCAGCAGCCCTGGGAGCTGAAGCTCAGCCGCAGGTTGGGCAGTTTGAACCCGACGGCGGTGCTCGCGTAGTTGTGCTGCTTGAGGTTGGTCAGCAGGACTGTGTCGGCCTGCTGGCCGAAGACGCCCGGGTTGCCCTTGCCGACCGGGCCGGCCTTGGTGAAGGTGCTGGCGTCGCCGCCGATCTCGATGTTGGTGAACTCCGCGTCGCCGGAGAGCAGATCGGAGTCGGTGGTGAGGTTGGTGGCGGAGACGGGGGTGCCGCCGTCGCCCGCGTGGATCACCAGGTTGACGCCGCCGAGGTCGACGCTCTGGCACAGGTTGGTGATCTGCGCGGTCTTGATCGCCGACACCGCGACCAGGACCTGGCCGCCGGTGGAGCCCGCGTTGGGGCTGTCGGGGATCATCGAGTCCAGCGAGCCGAACTGGGCGAAGCCCTGTCCGTCGAGCTTGTCGGCGGTGATGGTGAACGGCATTCCGGAGATGGAGAATTGGGCGGCGAGCACGCCCTGGGCGGTGAGCGCCATCAGGACGCCCCCGGCCGCGATGGCCGGCACGGCCATCAGAGCGGTGCGCTTGAGCCGGACCCGGCCTCTTCTCGGCGCGGCCGGCTGGGGGGTCTCGGCCGCGGCGGCGGCGTCCTCGGACATGGCCATGTGTGCTCCCTCTGGGTGGATTGGGTGTGCAGGCACTGGCACGTTGTCCTGGCGCGGACAGCGTTGCGCGGCCCGACCGGGCCACCCGCCCCTCGGCAGCGGGGCGGGTCCGGTTCGGAGCGCGGTAAGTAACTGGGAAGCTACTGCCCGGTATTGGCCGGGTCAATACGGGTGCACGAAGGATCTTCACCAATCCCGGCCCCGAGCCGTTCGGCCGTCTCCGCCGGGACCGTTCGTACCGGCGCCTCCGCCGCCCCGGGCCGTGCGGCCGCCTCCGCCGGGCCCAGCCGGATGGCCTCGGCCTCCTCCGCCGGGCCCAGCCGGACGGCCGCCTCCGCCGGGCCGAGGAACGGCGCCAGGCAGAACATGCTCAACACCGGCAACAGTTCGGGCAGTCGATCGGTCCGGCCGGAGGCGATCCCGCGGTAGAGCGCGCTGTAGACGCCGCCAACCACCGCGTCCACCATCTCGTCCACCCGTACCCCGCCCGGCAGTTGGGGGACCTCGGCGAAGAACGCCCGGAACCTGGTGAGGAGTTGTTCGCGCTCACGCCGCCCCTCCGCGCCGACCGCCTCGATCTCGATCACCGCGATCGTCGCGAACGCCGGTGTCCCGGCGAGCAGTTGGAGCATCGCGCCGAGCGCCTGCCGGATCCCGTGGCACCAGTCGGATTCGGCCGCGAAGGCCCCCGCCATCCGCCGCAGCACCACCCCGGTGCCGTACCGGTGCGCCGCCAGGAAGGCGTCCTCCTTGCCGCTGAACAGCTCGTAGAAGACCGGCCTGGTCACGCCCGCCGCGCGGCAGATGTCGCTCACCGTCGCGTGCTGGTAGCCGCGTTCGGCGACGGTCTGGACCAGCCCGTCCAGCAGCCGCTCGCGCTGGGTCGCGGCGACCACGCCGGCGGGCTGCCGGCGCGGGCCCGGCTTGATCGACCGGGCGGGGTCGCGGCCGGTCCGCGCACCGGGCAGCAGGACCACGTCGGCACTCCGGAGGTAGTTCCGATCCATCACCAACTCCTGTGTCCTGTATTGACATTGACGCAACAGCGGGTTTACAACACTGACAGGTTTCCAACCGGTGGGCGAGCAGGCCCCCACCGGCCGACCTCCAGGGGCTCCCAGGATCCGGGCGAACCTCCCGGACCACGGGACCACGGCGGGCGCAGGCCCGCGGCGGTGGCAGCCGCCGACGTGCACCCCCACAGCACCGCACGTCCGCAACGACTCGGCGCAGTACCACTGCGCAGCGCCTTTGCCCAGTGCCGCTCCGACATGACGCTCCGCAGTGGGCTTCGCGGAGCGGATGCGCAGAGCCACTTCGCAGGGCCACCTCGCAGGACCACTTCGCCGAGCCGCGTCGCAGGGCCGCTCCTCAGCGCCGCTGTGTCGTGCACCGCCGTCCGAACACACCTCCGTACCGCACGAGCGGGCCCGTGGCGCCGGGCCCGCCCGCACCGCGGCCCCGCCGGAGCCCCCGGTACGCCATGCACCTCCCCCGTCGTGCACACCACCACACCCGCACGCCGGGATTCCCCCCACCCGTCCCCGGGACGGAGAGAGGTACCCTCATGCGCATCCGCCGCACCCTCGCCACCGCCGCCCTCGCCGCACTCGCCCTCACCGGCGCGGCCGTGGCACCCGCCGAGGCCGCCACCGCCGTACTCACCACCGGAAGCCCGGCCGGCCCGGCCGTCGCCGTCGGCGACGTCCTGAGTGCCAACCTGGTCTCCGGCGGCTTCGCCACCTTCTACAACAGCGCCACCGGGACGAGCGGCATCAAGTGCGCCGCCTCCTCCTTCTCGGCGACCGTCACCTCCAACCCGGCCGCCCCGGGCAGCGCCGTCGAGCAGCTCAACACCCAGACCTTCGGCTCCTGCACCTCCAACGTCCTCGGCGTCACGGGCGTCAGGAGCATCACCGTCACCAACCTGCCGTTCACCAACACGGTCAGCGACGCCCCCGGCAACCCGGTCAAGCTCACCCCCGGCGCAGCCGGCCCGATGGGCACCACCGTGGTGCTCAGCACCATCCTGGGCAGCATCAGCTGCAACTACCAGAACGCCACCGGGATCAACGGCACCACCTCGAACACCGGCAACACCATCGGATTCTCCGCCCAGCCGTTCACCCTGGTCTCCGGCCCCGGCCTGTGCTTCTCGACGGGCTACTTCAGCGCCACCTACGGCCCGGTCACCGACACCTCCGTCGCCGGCAGCCCGGTCATCTTCGTCAACTGACGCAGCGGGCCCACCGGTTCGACCCGCGGCGTACGGCCCCGGCAGGCCGTACGCCGCTCCGCCACGCCCGGAGGCGCCCGCCACACGGCCCCGACCCCCGCGACAAGGAAGTGACCGGCCGGTAGGGTGGCGCCGCACGGAGACGGCGAACCGGAACGGGGCAGGCGGATGACCAGCGGCAGCAGCGGGAACGGCGACGGCACGGGCTTCTTCACCTCGGTCGCGGACGCCGCCGAACAGCTCGCCGCCACCGGCTACCTCGCCTCCACCGCCGTCGCCACCACCGTCTTCCTCGCGGACCGGCTCGGCAAGCCGCTGCTCGTCGAGGGCCCCGCCGGGGTCGGCAAGACCGAACTCGCCAAGGCCGTCGCCGCGATCGGCCGGGCCAGGCTGGTCCGGCTCCAGTGCTACGAGGGCATCGACGAGGCCCGCGCGCTCTACGAGTGGAACCACGCCAAGCAGCTGCTGCGGATCACCGCCGGCCGCGACGAGAGCTGGGACGAGGCCCGCGGCGACATCTTCGGCGAGGAGTACCTGCTCACCCGCCCGCTGCTCACCGCGATCCGCGGCGAGGAGCCGACGGTGCTGCTGATCGACGAGATGGACAAGGCCGACGTGGAGGTCGAGGCGCTGCTGCTGGAGGTGCTCAGCGACTTCCAGGTCACCGTCCCCGAGCTCGGCACCATCACCGCGAGCCGCCGCCCCTTCGTCCTGCTCACCTCCAACGCCACCCGCGAGCTCTCCGAGGCCCTGCGCCGCCGCTGCCTCTTCCTCCACCTCGACTACCCGGACGCCGAGCTGGAGCGCCGGATCGTCCGCCTCAAGGTGCCCGGACTGGACGACACGCTGGCCGAATCGCTGGTCCGGATCGTCGGCGCGCTGCGCGCGATGGAGCTGCGCAAGGCGCCGTCCGTCGCCGAGACCATCGACTGGGCCCGCACCCTGCTCGCCCTCGGCGCGGACACCCTCGACGAGGCGGCCGTCCGCGACACCCTCGGGGTGATCCTCAAGCACCAGGACGACATCCGGAAGGCCACCCGGAAGCTCACCCCGGCATGACCGGCGCACCGCAGCCCGCCGAAGCCGGCACGACGGCAGCAGGCACGACGGCACCAGGTGCCACAACAGCAGGCACGACGCCGGCGCCCGCGACCGGAGCAGCGGGCCCCGCCGACACCGCCGCCCGCCTCACCGGCCTGGTCCGCGCCCTGCGCGGCCACGGACTGCGGATCGGCCCCGCCGAGACCGTCGACGCCGCCGCCGTCCTCGACGTCCTCGGCTTCGCCGACCGTGAGCAGATGCGGGCCGGTCTGGCCGCCGCCCTGCTGCGCTCCGACGGCCAGCGGACCGTCTTCGACGCCACCTTCGACCTCTTCTTCCCCCTCGGCGTCGGCACGCCCGAAGCCTTCCGCACCGACCCGCCGCCGGTGCCCGAGGACCCCGAGCCACCGCGCTTCGGCCGCCCCGACCCGCTCCGCGACGACCTGCGCGAACGCCTCGCCGCCGCCCTCGCCGCCGACGACCGCGCCGCCCAGGCCCGGCTCGCCGGCGAGGTCGTGGAGGCCTTCGGCCGGTACGGCGCCGGCGGCGCGCCCGGCTCCGACGGCTGGTCCGCCCAGCAGGCGCTCGGCCGGATCAACCCGGACACCCTGCTCGCCCGGATCCTCGCCGCCCTGCGCAGCGGGCCGGGCACGGCGGACCTCTCCGACCTCGTCCTCGCCGACGAGGTCCGCCGCCGGATCCGCGACTTCCGCGCCCTGGTCGCCGGCGAGGCCCGCCGGCGGGTCGCCGAGCTGCGCGGCCCCGAGCGGATCGCCGAGCGCGCCGTCGCCCCGACCGCCGACCGGATCGACTTCCTCTACGCCGGCCGCGACCAGCTCGCCGAACTGCGCCGCACCGTCCACCCGTTGGCCCGCAAGCTCGCCACCCGCCTGGCCGCCCGGCGCCGCCGCGCCGCCCGCGGCCACATCGACCTGCGCCGCACCCTGCGCCGCTCCCTCGGCACCGGCGGCGTGCCGCTGCGCCCGGCCCACCGGCTGCGCCGCCCGGCCCGGCCGGAGCTGGTGCTGCTGTGCGACGTCTCCGGCTCGGTGGCGGGCTTCGCCGACTTCACCATGCTGCTGGTGCAGGCGATGAGCGAACAGTTCAGCAAGGTCCGGGTGTTCGCCTTCGTCAACCGCACCGCCGAGGTCACCGACCTGCTCCGGAACGGCGACGACCCGGCCCGGCTGGCCGCCCGGATCCTCGGCCAGGCCCAGGTCACCGGCTACCACGGCAACAGTGACTACGGCTCCGCCCTCGGCGGCTTCGCCGACCACCACCTCGACGCCGTCGGCCCGCGCACCTGCGTCCTGGTGCTCGGCGACGCCCGCACCAACCACCGCGACCCCAACCTCGACGCCCTGCGCCGGATCGCCGGCCGGGCGCGGCGGGTCATCTGGCTCAACCCCGAGCAGGCCTCCCTGTGGTCCACCGGCGACTCCGCCGCCCACGCCTACGCGGACGTCGTCGACATGCACCCGTGCCGCAACGCCCGCCGCCTCGGCGAGCTCATCGCCCGCCTCCTGCCGGTCTGAGCCGCGCCCCCGGCTCCCGGCCCTCCGGGCCGGACCGCCATCATGGCCCCGTGCACGACATCGAGTTCTTCACGTACACCTCCGAGAGGTCGTGGGGCCTGCGCGTCGACGGGACCGACCTGCGCGTCCTCGCCGCGGACGCCGTCCGCCCCTGCTGGCGGCGGGAGGACAGCCACGACGAGCGGACGCCGGAGGACACCGAGGACTTCCTGTTCCACCAGTACGCCGGGATGACGGAGCGGCACCTGGGCGACCCGGTGCGCCACTTCCTCGGCGCCGCCCTCCCGGAGGCCCGGGACCGGCGGACGGGGGCGACCGCCGTCCTGGGCTGTCCGTGCGGCATCTGGGAGTGCTGGCCGCTGCTGACCCGCATCACCGCCGACGGCGGCACCGTCGCGTGGTCCGGCTTCCGTCAGCCCCACCGCCCCGCCTGGGGCGACCTCGCCATCGGACCGTTCGTCTTCCCCTGGGCCGCCTACGGGAACGCGCTCGCGCACCCCGTCCATCTCGCCGAGGATCCGCTCACCGAGCTTCCGCCGCCCGCGCCGCGCACCGGGGCGTGACCGCGGTCCGCCCATGCCTGAAAACCGCGTCCGTGCCCGGCGGACCGACCGGGCCCGGGGCACCGACCCGGCCCGGGGCACCGACCCGGCCCGGGGCACCGACCCGGCCCGGGCGGCCGGCCTGCGGCCGCCCGGGAGCGGGCCGTCAGTCCAGCGAGCCGAGGAAGTCCAGCAGCGCCTCGTTGACCTCGGCCGGGCGCTCCTGCTGCGTCCAGTGCCCGGTGTCCGGGAGCCGGAGGTGCCGGTGCAGCCGCGGCGTCACCTGCTGGAGCAGGTACGCCATCACCTCGCGCGGGACCATCGCGTTGACCAGGTCCTGCTCACCGGTCACGTACAGCGCGGGCGCCTCGATCCGGCGGCCGGTGAACGCCGCCATCAGCTCGTTGTTCCGGTCGATGTTGCGGTACCAGTTGAGTCCCCCGGTGAAGGCGCGCTCGCCGTGCCGGGCGTAGTCGGCCGCGAAGGCGTCGATGTCCGCCTCGGTGAGCCAGCCCGGCAGCCGCGCCGGTTCCGGGACGGTGTCCAGCAGCTTCATGCCCTCGGGGACGACCCACGCCCTCGGTTCCCCGTCGCGGGAGATCCCGCCGAGGATGCGGCGGAAGGAGGACTTGGGGTCGGCCGCCAGCTCGGCGTCGGCCCGGCCCGGCTCCTGGAAGTAGATCTGGTAGAAGCCCTCGCCGAACCGCTCCCGGGACAGCGCCAGCGGTGTCGGCCCGGACGGCAGCGGCGGCACGCTCAGCCCGGCGACGCCGCGCACCAGGTCGGGCCGCAGGGCCGCGGTGGCCCAGGCGACGGGGGCGCCCCAGTCGTGCCCGACCACCACCGCCCGTTCCTCCCCGAGCGCGCCGATCAGCGCCGTCACGTCGCCGACCAGGTGCAGCAGGGTGTAGGCGTCCACGCTCGCGGGCTGCTCGCTGCGGGCGTAGCCGCGCTGGTCGGGCGCCACCACCCGGTAGCCGGCCTCGGCGAGCGGCCCGAACTGGTGGCGCCAGGAGTACCAGCTCTCCGGGAAGCCGTGCAGCAGCAGGACCAGCGGCCCCTCCCCCTGCTCGGCCAGGTGCAGCCGTACCCCGTTCACCTCGACGTCGCTGTGCTTGACGGCCTCGTACGACACGTGGTTCCCCATTCCTCAAGAACGTCCGTCCGTTCCCGAACCTGCCCAGCCGCCCGGCCCCGGAACCCCGCGTCCACCCTCCGGCGGGAAGCAGCCGAGGCCGCCCCGGGAATCCGGGACGGCCTCGGCCTTCGGTTCAGTGACGGAGCGTCAGTTCACCGTGTAGCTGTACGGAATCGCCGCGAGCACCGCACCGGTGGTGTTCAGGACGTTGTTGGTGGTGGCCACCCCGGTCGGGCCGGACACCAGGTACAGCACGCCCTTGACCGTGCTGCCCTTCGGGCCGGTCGGGGTCAGCGTCACCTGCAGCGAGCCGGTGGCGCCGGGGGCGACGGTCACCGGAGTGGCGGCCTGGGCCGAGGCGTTCACCGAGGCGGCGTACGGGTCACCGGTGCTGGAGGCCAGCGCCGGGTCGAAGGCCTGGGTGTGCGCGGTGGCCGTGATGGTGGACGTGCCGGTCGGCGCGCCGCCGGTGCCGAACGGGCCGATCTGCTGGACGAAGGTGCTCCAGTTGCCCGGGACGACCGGCTGCTCGGCGGTGCCGTTGTCGGTCACGACCGAGATGGTGGAGCCGTTCTGGGCCTTCTTCAGGTCGCCGAACAGGTCCGGCGAGCCGGTGGTGGCGCTCAGCTCGATCTGCGCCGGCGTCGAGGACGCCGCCACGGCCTTGAGCTGGTCGGTGCCCGGCGGCACCAGGAAGGACGGCACCGTGGAGCTGAGGCTCAGCGGCAGGTTGACGTTCGCCGAGGCGCCCTGCGGCACCAGCGGCACGTCCACCCGGCGGTCCAGGCGACCGTCGGCCGCGATCTTCTGGGTGGCGACGGTGTTGTTGGTGTAGTTCACCTGGACGGTGACCGGCTTGCCGGCCGCCAGCTTGGTGTGCGCGTCGTTCGGCAGACCGGCCGCGGTGGCCTGGTCCTGGTTGAACGCGACGGTGCCGGTGAAGTCCTGGGCGAGCTGCTGGCCGCTGACCGGGCCGAGCACGTTCAGGACGAACCGCCAGCGGCCGGCGGCCGGGTTGACGGTGGTGGCCGAGACGCCGGCCGCGGTGCCGGTCAGGTTGCCCTGGGCGTCGAACAGGCCGTTGCCCTCGATGTCGATCGGGGTGCCGTTCGGGCTGATCAGCGCGCCCTGCATGAGCAGGTTGGAGTCCTTGCCGACGGTGACGCCGACCCGCAGGTCCTTCTGGCCCTTCGGGACGTCGAAGCCGTAGGTGAAGCCCTGCGTCGGCGAGGCGCTGCGGCCGTTGCCACCGGTGATGGTGCCGGTGAAGGTGCCCTTGCCCTGGTTGACCGGGACGAGGCTGCGCAGCGTGACCGGCACGCTGGTGGTGTTGCCGTTGGAGCTGGAGACGGTGATCGCCTCGCTGGAGTCACCGCTGGTCGCCGGGGTGGTCAGCTGGACCTTGAGGGTCTTGGTCTGACCGGGCTTCAGCTCGGCGGTGCTCGGGCTCACCGCGCCGGCCGGGACGGCCCGCTGGGTGGCGGTGCCGAACTGGACCGGGCCGGTGAAGCCGGCCTTGCCCGCCGGGGTGTAGAGGATCGCGGTCCACTCGCCGGCGACCGGGTGCGGGACGTCCACCAGGCCGAAGTTCGCCGGGGTGGCGCCGCCCTGCGGACGGGTGTTGGTCTCGAAGCGGCCCGACGGGTCGAGCAGCGTCATGCGGACCACCGGGCCGTTGGTGACCGGGTTGGGCGCGCCGTGCCAGGCGATCGACGCCGCGAGGCGGTCGGCACCGGCCGGGACGGTGAACTTGACCTGCTTCTGCACCCAGTCCGTACCGTTGGTGGCGTACTTGAAGGTGTCCGTCGAGGCCGAGTCCAGCTGGACGGTCTGCTGGTTGCTCGCCTGCGGGGCGAAGCTGCGGGTCGCGGCGCTCACCGTCTGGGGCTCGTCACTGGTGTTGGTGACGGACACGTCGGCGGTGTGGGCCGAGCCGGGGGTGCCGGCGATGTCGACCTGGCCGGTGTTGACCACGACGGTGTTGGCGCCGTCGGTGCCGTCCCCGTCGTCGTAGCCGCGGGCGGCCTCGACGGCGGCGCGGACGTTCAGCAGGCCGGCGCCCTGCTCCTCGGCCGGGACGCCGAGGTCGGTGGCGGTGCCGGTGAGGAACTTCTTCACCAGCGCCGGGGCCGGCGAGTCGCCGCCGTGGGTGTCGCGGTAGGCCTGGATGACCAGGGCCGCGGCGCCGGTGACGAACGGGGCGGCCTGGCTGGTGCCGCCGAAGGGCTGGATCGGCGAGGGCTTGCCGTTGAAGCCCGTGCAGTCCTCGTACTTGGCGGTGTCCGGGGTGCACAGCGCCCAGTCCGACTCGCCCGGGGCGACCAGGTCGACGGTGCGGCCGGCCTGGGTGAAGCCGCCCGAGGAGAGCGCGGAGATGCGGCTGTTGCTCCAGGTCTTGTTGGAGAACTGGGCGGCCGCGTAGCCGGTCTGCTGGTAGTTCTGGTTGTCGGTGGAGGCGCCGACCGAGATCACGGACGGGTCGGTCGACGGCGTGCCGACGGTGCCGCTGATGCCGGCGTCACCGGAGGAGACGGCGACGGTCACACCGGCCTTGACGGCCTGCTCGTTGAAGAGCGAGATGGTGTCGTGCGCGCCGCTGTCCGGGGTGACGTTGCCGCCGAAGGACTCGTTCAGCACGTCGACGTGGGCGACCCGCACCGCGTAGTCGATCGACTGCAGGATCGACGAGTTGGACATCAGCTCGCCGCCGGCCTTCAGGGCGACCAGGTCGGCGTCCGGGGCGAGGCCGCGGATGCGGATGTTGCAGCCCGCCGGCAGCGGGTGCGAGGGGTTGACGAACTGCGAGACGTCGTAGACCTGGCGGCCCTGGGCGATGACCGCCGAGGCGTCGCCGAAGGCCTCGGCGGCACCGGTCGGCGCGTCCCAGCCGTCGCCCGCGAAGTCCTTGTAGTCGACGACGGCGTGCGAGCCGTCGGCCCGGATGAAGTCCGGGTTGTTCGGGTCGAGGCCGTCCGCGATGTAGGCGACCTTGACGCCCTTGCCGGTGGCCAGGTTCTCCACGCCGGGCTTGCCGTTGCCGGTGTAGGCCCGGACCGAGTACAGGCCCTCGGGCTCCAGCAGGGGCTTGCTCGGGTCGGAGGGGCACGCCGTGTTGGTCGCGTTCTCCTCCGCGCCCTGGCCGTTGCTGCCCGAGACGGCCTGCGGAGCGGCGGCGGCCTTGGGCGCCTTCGCGCCGGCGGCGTTCGCGGAGTCGGCGGCGTCCTTGGCCTGCTTCGCCTTGCCGGCGGACGCCGGGGCGACCTGGACCTGGGCGTCGGCCACCACGGCGGCGACGGCCGGGTCGGCCTGCAGCTGGGCGCGCAGAGCGGGGCTGACGGTCGCCGAGAAGGCGTTGCCGACCACGAAGGTCTTGATGTCGGTGCCGCCGCCCGCCTTGACCTTGTTCAGCAGCGGCGCCTGCGCGGAGGCGGTCTTCTGCTGACGGGCGCCGAGGTGGCCGTGGTCGGCCGGGGCGTCCGCGATCTGGTCCTTCAGGATCACGATCACCGGTGCCGGGGCCCCGTCCGCGGACGCCGCCTGGGCGTTCTGCGGATCCGGGTTCGGCGCTGCGTCGGCGATGGTCCCGAGGCTCAGGACCATGGACGCGGCGGTGACCGTGACGGCAGCTGTTAGCTGGGCTTTCCGCCAGCCGATCATGGACATCCTTTCGTCTGATGAATGGCTGACGCAATCCAACTCAGCTGAGCGCGATCACGACAAGGGGGTAAATACCCATCAGAAAGTAAAGTTGACCATCACTCAGTAAAATTCGTGGCGGAAATCGGGCCGAATCCGCATCTTTCAGCCGATCGGCCCTGTGCGGAACGGGATGCCGCTGCGCCGGGGATTCCCGTGGCGAACTCCGGACACTGGCGAAACCCCGCCACCGGGTTGACCATTTGTCGACACCACGACGTTCCCTTCCCGCTCCGCCCCGGCCGAAACCGGGCCGACCACGGCGGCCTCCGGGGACGGACCGGGGAGCCGCCGCGCCGCCCGGCCCGCCCCCGCTCCGGATCAGTACCCGGCCAGCCGCTCCTGAGCGTCCGCCAGGTCCTCGGCGGTGGGCGCGTCGTCCTGGGTCAGCCGGTGGCGCCAGTACCCGGTGAAGTCGACCGAGGCCTTGGGCACGCCGCGCTCCTCGACCAGGTGCCGGCGCAGCGCCCGCACCGCCCCGGCCTCCCCCGCCAGCCAGGCGAACGGCGTGCCGCCCGGCAGTTCGGCCGCCCGGACCGCCGCGGCCAGCACCGCGCCCGGGGCGGCGGCGCCCCGGTGCAGCCAGTGCACGGCGAGGTCGGCGCGGCTCTCCAGCGGCTGCTGCTCGGCCGCGTCCGCGACCTCGACGTACGCGAGCGCCCGCACCCCGGCCGGCAGCGCCTCGACCAGCGTCGCGAGCGCCGGCAGCGCCGTTTCGTCCCCGGCCAGCAGCACCCAGTCGGCCGCCGCGGCGGCCTCGGCGTACGGGACCGGCGGGGCGTACTCGGCCGAGGGGCCGACCATCCCGAGCCGCGCCCCCGGCTCGGCCCGCAGCGCCCAGGCGGCGGCCGGGCCGGTGTCGCCGTGCAGCACGAAGTCGATCTCGACCAGCCGGGTGCCGGGCCGGCGGCGGCGCAGGGTGAAGCTGCGCATCAGGGGGCGCTCGGCCTCGGGGATCGCCAGGTAGGCCCGGTACCAGCCCATCGGGTCGTCCTGCCGCGCGGGCAGCACGGGCTCGGTCTGCCCCGGGCGCGGGAAGCAGAGCTTGAGCTGCTGGTCCGGGGCGGTGCCGACGGTGTCGGCGAGTTCCTCGGCGGCGAAGGTGATCCGGGCGGTGCGCGGCGTGGCCCGGCGGACCTCGACGACCTCGACGAACGTGACGGGCAGTGTCATCGGGAAACCCCTTCGATTGGTAACCTTACGGCATAAAGAGTTGCCACGGGAGCGATACTTTACGTCATAAGGAGATGCCGGATGACCGTCTACGCCGGGCAGGGCGACGCCCACCGGTCGCTCGTCCTGCTGTGGGGAGCGCCCGCGGAAACGCGCACCGGGCGCAGCGGCCCCAAACCGGGCCTGAGTGTGGACGCGATCGTGTCCGCCGGAATCGCGGTGGCCGACGCCGACGGCATGACCGCGCTGTCGATGCGCGCCGTGGGCGAACGACTCGGCCGCACCGCGATGGCGCTCTACACATACGTCCCGGGAAAGGCCGAACTGCTCGACCTGATGCACGACCGGGCGCTCGCCGAACTCCCGGCCGGTCCGCCGCCCACGGGCGACTGGCGGGAGGCCGTCACCGCCTGGGCCGGGGACCTGTACGACTGCTACCTGCGCCACCCCTGGGTGCTCCAGGTCTCACAGGCCCGGCCGGTGCTCGGCCCGGCCGAACTCGCCGCGATGGAGAGCCTGTTGCGCGCCCTGCGACCGGCCGACTTGCCCCCGCGGACGCTGCGCGGAGCCGTCGCCGCCCTCTGGCAGTTCGTCCGCGGCCTCGCCGCCGCCACCGCCGACGCCCGCGCCGCCGCGGACGCCACCGGCGTCGCCGACGAGGACTGGTGGATCGAGCGTTCCACCCAACTGGCCGTACTGGCACCGGACTTCGCCGAGCGCTTCCCGCTGCTCACCGCCCTGCAGAGCACCGCCGGCGGCCCACCGGAGGAGAGCCACCGGGAGGCCTTCCACAGCGGGCTCGCCGTCCTGCTCGACGGCATCGCCTCCTCGGGGCCGCCCGCCGACGCGACGGCCGTCGCAGGCTAGACGGCTTCCTCCTCGGACGAGCGCCCCGGCGCCGCGCGTCGCGCGCGGATGCGGTGCGCGGTGCGCAGCCCCTGTTTGGCGGCGGTGGCCACCAGGCCGCCGAGGCTGGTTCCGGCGCGGTCGTGGGCGACGAGGCGTTCCAGCACCGGCAGGGCGCGGTCGTCGGCCGTGGCGCCGAGGGCGCGGGCGACCAGCGCCCGAAGGTCCGGGTCGGGGTCCGCGGTGAGGGCGATCAGGTCGTCCACCACCGGCGGGCCGAAAGCGGCCACCGCCGAGGCGAGATGACCGGCCTTCGGGTTCCGGCGCTCCGTCATGACGAGCCAGAGCGCGGCGAGCGCCTGGTCCCCGCCGAGCTCGCCGAGGGCCCGGGCGGCGCTGCTGCGCACCCAGTGGATCTCGTCGTCCAGCAGGGCCGCCAGGGCGGGTACGGCGGCCCGATCCCCGAGGAGGCCGAGCGCCTCGCAGGCGCCCTCACGGACCATCGGGTCCGGGTGCTCCAGCAGGGCCGTCACCAGCGGAACGGCCCGGTGGAAGCCGAGTGCGGCACAGGCGAGCGCCGACCACCGCACCCCGCCGTGCCCGGTGTCGGCGAGCGCGCGCAGCAGGCCGGGTTCCAGGCTCTCGTCACCGAACAGGTCGATCCGGTTGAGTGCCTTGGTCCAGACCGTGACGTCCTGGGTCCGGTGATCGGCGGCGACCTCGGACAGAGCCGTCAGCGCCTGCGGATGGCCCAGTTGGGCCCACTCCAGCAGCGCGTCGATCGCCCGCAGCCTCGTCGCGCGGGCCCCGCGCAGCTCGGCGGCGTGGACGGTGACCAGGGACGCCGGCCCGTCGGGCGGGGGGCCGAGCGCATCCCCCAGCGGGCCGGCGAGCGGCGGTTCGGACTCGCCGAGCCGCAGCGCGAGGGGGCCGATCCGGGTGCCGACGTCCGCGTCGTAGAGACCGTCGGCGCACAGGTTGGCGGCCAGCTTGGCGACCGTCCGGAACAGGAGCCGCGCATCGCCCGACGGGTCGTCGGCGAGGGCGTCGAGCCGGCCGGACATCGCCGCCGCGACGGCGGCCGGTGGACGGCCGGCGGCCCCCAGCACCGCCTCCGCCCACGCCGGCGGTGTGCCCTGGCGCTCGTACAGTTGGCGGCCCCAGAGGCGGAGGACGGCGTCACGGTGGTCGGTCATCCCGGGATCGTTCCAGCAGGGATGCCGGCGGCCAACGGGTTTTCCGTCCGGCCCGGGGTCCGGCCAGAGTCCTGCACCCCACGACATCAAAACGTAACGTTTCCGTGAAAAGTCGTCAGGCGTAAAGTCTTCCCCAAGTCCTCCCCCATCTGGCATGTTTCCTTCAAATCCCGTGCGATCCCCTCACACCCACGGGTCGAATCGGAGGACACGTGTCACCCCTGATATCCCGGCGGCTCGGCCGCCCGGCCGCCGCCCTCGCCGTTCTCTCGGCCATGGCGCTCGCCACCCCCACGGCACTCGCGACCGCCGCCCCCGCGAACACCGCGCCCGCCGCCCCCGGCGGCGTCACGGCGCCCGTCGCCCCGGCGGCCGCGCAGGCCCCCGCCGCCGTCACCGCCCCGGCCACCGCCGCCGGCTGGGCCGCCGGCACCCGCGCCTACCTGGTGATCAGCGCCCCCGCCGACATCGCCGCCGCCAAGACCGCCGTCGCCGCCAAGGGCGGTACGGTCTTCGCGAGTTACGACGCGATCGGCGTCATCGTCGCCCACTCGACCAGCGCCGGCTTCGCCGCCGCGCTGCGGACCGTCAGCGGCATCCAGCAGGTCGGCGCGACCCGCACCTCCGACGTGCCGGCCGACGCCTACAACCCGGCCCTGCCCGCCAACCCCGCCCAGTCGGCCACCACGCTCACCGAGTCCAACCGCTGGGACATGACCCAGATCAAGGCCGACCAGGCCTGGAACGTCACCACCGGCTCCCCGTCCGTCAAGGTCGGCGTGCTCGACACCGGTGTGGACGACCAGCACCAGGACCTCGCGCCGAACTTCGACGCCGCCGACTCGGCCTCCTGCGCGTACGGCAAGGCCGACACCCGCACCGGCGCCTGGCGCGACGTCGACACCCACGGCACCCACGTCGCCGGCACCATCGCCGCCGCGAAGAACGGCAAGGGCGTCGTCGGCGTCGCACCGGGCGTGAAGATCGCCTCCGTCCGGATCGCCGAGCCCACCAGCACCCTGTTCTACGCCGAGAACACGGTCTGCGGCTTCGTCTGGGCCGGCGACCACGGCTTCAAGGTGACCAACAACAGCTACTACACCGACCCGTGGCAGTTCAACTGCCCGGACGACCTCGACCAGGCGGCCATCATCGAGGGCGTCAAGCGCGCCCAGGAGTACGCCGAGGCCAAGGGGTCGCTGCAGGTCGCGGCCGCCGGCAACGCGAACTACGACCTGGCGAACAAGACCACCGACACCGAGAGCCCGAACGACTCCACCAAGGTCACCCGGACCATCAGCAACGCCTGCCTCGACATCCCCACCGAACTCCCCGGTGTGGTGACCGTCGCTGCCACGGGCAGCGGCAGCGGCAAGGCCTCCTACTCCAACTTCGGCCGGGGCGTCATCGACGTCGCGGCGCCCGGCGGCGACGGCGCGACCGGCGTCTACTCGACCCTGCCCGGCGGCAAGTACGGCACCAAGAGCGGCACTTCGATGGCCTCCCCGCACGTCACCGGGGTGGCCGCGCTGATCGCGAGCACCGACCCGACGCTCACCCCGGCCGACATCCGGGCCCGGCTGGCGAGCCAGGCCAACGACCTGGCCTGCCCCGCGTCGGACAGCCGCTGCACCGGCACCACCGCCGTCAACTCCTTCTTCGGCGAGGGCCAGGTCGACGCGCTGAAGGCGGTCAGCGGCACCACCCCGCCCACCGGCACGTACTTCGAGAACACCACCGACGTGGCGATCCCGGACAACACCACGGTGGAGAGCCCGATCACCGTCACCGGCGTCACCGGCAACGCCCCCGCGACGCTCAAGGTCGGCGTGGACATCAAGCACACCTACCGCGGTGACCTCGTCCTCTCCCTCGTCGCCCCCAACGGCACGGTCTACCTGCTGGAGGACTTCCCGAACAACGACAGCACCGACGACGTCGCCAAGACCTACACCGTCAACGCCGCCGCGAGCACGGCGAACGGCACCTGGAAGCTCCGGGTGAAGGACGGCGCGGCCGGCGACACCGGCACGATCGACGCCTGGAACCTCACCTTCTGACCCACCGGACCGACCCCCGTGCTCCGACCCCCGTGCTCCGCCGCCCGCCGCCCGAGCGCGCCGGCCGGCGGAGCACGGGGCGTTCCGCTCCGGCACCGCCCTCGATCGTGTGCGGCCGACGCCGGTTCCGGCAGCGGCCGACGACGGAACGTCAACCCCCGTGGCGGGAGCGTCCGCGCGTGGCCCTAGCCTGTGGTGCTTCCGGGACTCATGGGAAGGCGGACGCGGTGCTGAGCGGCACGATCGTGGCGGGGCGGTACGTCATGGACCGCCCGATGGGCGCGGGTGGCATGGGCGAGGTCTGGGCGGCCCAGGACCAGCTGCTCGACCGGCGGGTCGCGGTGAAGCTGCTGCACCGGACCACCGGGGACGGCCGGGAGCGCTTCCTGCGCGAGGCCCGGGCGGCCGCGGGGCTGCAGCACCCGGGGATCGTCGTGGTCCACGACTTCGGCGAGTTCGAGAACGCGCCCTTCCTGGTGATGGAGCTGCTGGAGGGCCGCTCGCTGGAGGCCCGCCCGGACGACGGCCCGGTCACCGTGGGCTGGGTCGCCGAGGTCGGCGCCCGGGTGGCCGAGGCGCTGGCGACGGCCCACGCGTCCGGGCTCGTCCACCGGGACGTCAAACCGAGCAACCTCTTCCTCACCGCGGACGGCGGCGTCAAGCTGCTGGACTTCGGCCTCGTGCACGAGCGCCCGCAGCCCGCCCAGGACGGTCCGCAGCAGGCCGACCACACCATCGCCGCCGGCACCCTCGCCTACATGGCCCCCGAGCAGTACCTCGGCCGGAGCGTCGACGCCCGGGCCGACCTGTACGCACTCGGCGGCACCCTGTACGCCCTGCTGGTCGGGCACCCGCCGGTCCGCGGCCGGGCAGACCGGGTGCAGCCCGCCCCTCCGCCGCGCCTGCGGGACGAACGGCCCGACGTGCCCAGGGAGCTCGACCTGCTGATCGGCTCCCTGCTGGCGCGCGACCCGGCGCGCCGCCCCGCCGGGGCCGCAGCGGTCGCCGAGCAGCTGTGGAAGGTGGCCGGGCGCCACGGCCGTCGCAAGGCCCCGCAGACCGTGGGGCCCGTCCCCAAGCAGAGGAAGCAGGCCAGGAACGCCGTCCTGTTCAGCGCGGGTGTCCTGGTGGTCGCCGTGATCGCGATGCGGCTGGTCTCCGACCCGCCCTTCGGCTCGTCCGACGACTCCGCGGCCCCGGTCCGGACCCCGAACCACCCGACGGCCTCGGCACGTCCGGCGCAGCT
Source organism: Kitasatospora sp. NPDC101447 (assembly GCF_044767225.1). Classification (NCBI taxonomy): domain Bacteria; kingdom Bacillati; phylum Actinomycetota; class Actinomycetes; order Kitasatosporales; family Streptomycetaceae; genus Kitasatospora; species Kitasatospora sp. NPDC101447. The sequence goes on along the minus strand of NZ_JBIWNL010000002.1, from coordinate 561,301 downwards.
GAACCCCGGTGACTGCATCGACTACACCGCCCCGGTCGGCCCGGCGGAGGTCAACCTGAACACCCCCGTCGGCTGGCAGGCGGTCGACTGCGGCCGACCGCACCAGGCGCAGGTCGGCAAGGTCCTCACGATGACCCGGCCGACGTCGGCGTCGCAGTGGAACACCGCCCTGGCCGTGCTCGGCGCCGGCTGCACCGGCGTCGCCCTGGACGCCGAGTCCGCCCACCCCGGGCAGCACCTCGCCCGGGCGGTGCTCGGCCCGTCCGAGGCCGACTGGTTCTCGGGCGCCGAACGCTTCGCCTACTGCACGCTGCACCCGCGGGACGGCGGCCCGCTCACCGTCGACGTCCGGCCGACGGCGGGAAGCTAGGACGGGCCCCGGGACGCCGGCACCGCCTCAGCCGCGCCGGGCGGCCGGTATCGCCAGCAGGACGCCGAGCGCCAGCAGGACGGCGTACCCGGCGGTCTCGTGGCCGTGCGGCACCAGGAGGCGGACGAAGCCGAACAACCGGAAACCCCCGAGCCAACCGGACAGCAGGCCGGAGGCGCCGCCGAGGATCAGCACGAAACCGAGGTAGCCGAGCAGGGTCTTCATACCCCCGAGCCTAGGAATCCGCCACCGCACGGTCATCCGACTTTCGGCGCGGCCCGGCACCACCAAAGTCGCGCACGGCGGCGCCGGGAGAAGGCGCCGGGAGAAGGCACCGGACGGAGCAGCAGGCACGGCGGCCGGACGGCGGCCCGGGTACGTTCGCGGTGTGCAGCCCAAGTATGTGCAGCCCAAGTGTGTGCAGCAGAAGCCCCCGTACGTCACCCGGGCCGCGGCCGGCGCCGCCGCCACGGTGCTGGTTCTGGCCGCCGGCACGCCGATGGCCCTCGCGGCCCTCATACGCGGCGGCGGCGGCACCGGCCTCGTCGGCGTCGTCGGCGGGGAGCGGCTCGGCAGCCCGGACGTCCAGGTCGCACCGCTCGCCGGAGCGCCCGCGCTGCCGTCCGAGCTGAGCGGCCGGTCCTGGCTGGTCGCCGACGCCGGGACGGGCGAGGTGCTCGCCGCCCGCAACGCCCATCTGCAACTGCCGCCGGCCAGCACGCTCAAGATGCTGTTCGCGGACACCGTGATGCCCAAGCTCGACCGCTCGCTGGAACACCGGGTCACCCCGGCCGAACTGGCCGACGTCGGCGCCGGCAGCAGCCTGGTCGGCGTCAAGGAGAACCTGTCGTACCGGGTCGAGGACCTCTGGCGAGGCGTCTTCCTCGCCTCCGGCAACGACGCCGTGCAGGTCCTCGCCCACATGAACGGCGGCGTCAAGCAGACCGTCGCCGAGATGCAGGCCCGCGCCGGAACGCTGCAGGCCGGAGACACCAAGGTGGTCTCCCCCGACGGCTACGACATGGACGGCCAGGTCTCCTCCGCCTACGACCTCACCCTCTTCGCCCGCGCCGGGCTGCGCAACGCCGACTTCCGCTCCTACTGCGCCACCCGCACCGCGCGCTTCCCCGGCGGGCTGGACACGCTCACCGGCCAGCGCACCAGCTTCGACATCGCCAACACCGACAAGCTGCTCGGCAAGTACCCGGGCCTGATCGGCGTCAAGAACGGCTACACCACCAACGCGGGCGCCACCTTCACCGGCGCCGCCGAACGGGGCGGCCGCACCCTGCTGGTGACGGTGATGCACCCCGAGGCGAACGGCAAGGTCTACGACGAGGCCGCCGCCCTGCTCGACTGGGGATTCGGGGCGCTCGGGAAGGTCCAGCCGGTCGGGCAGCTCGTCGAGGACACCGGCGCACCGGCCGCGTCGGCGGGCCCGTCGGCAGGCGCCTCGGCGGGTCCCTCGGAGGCCCCCGGGGCCCCGGAGGCCGCAGCCGCCTCCCAGCTGCCGCCCTGGGCCCAGCCGCCCGTCATCGGCGGCGACGACCCCGGTGCCGCCCCCGCCGTCTGGACGGCCGCCGTCCTCGGCACCGCCCTCGCCGTCTGGGCCGGCGTCCGCACCGCCGCGCTCCGCCGCACCGCACCCGCCCACGCCCCGGCCGGCGCCGGCGCGGCGCACCGCGGCGGCGGCGCGACCGCGGTGGGCGGCGCCACCGGCGTCGGCGGCCGCGGCCACCGGCGGCTGACCCGCCGCGCCCGGGCGCTGCTGCACACCGGCCGCACCCGCCGGCCGCGCTGAGGACGCTGACCTGCGGCGCGGTCCACGGCCGGTCGGCACGGCCGACGGCCGATCCCCTCTAGAATTCCGGCCATGACCACGCCCGACCCCTCCGCCTCGGACCGGCTCGCCCGGATCGTCCAGCTCTCCTCCGGGAGCTACCTGCTCGTCACCACGTACAAGAAGGACGGCACGACCGTGCCGACCCCGGTGTGGGTGGTCCGTGACGGGGAGGCGCTCGGCATCTGGACCGTCGCGGACTCCTGGAAGGTCAAGCGGATCCGCAACCGCGCCGACGTGCTGGTCGGCCCGTGCGACGTCAAGGGCCGGCCGACCGGTGACCAGTACCCGGCGACCGCCGAGATCCTCGGCCCCGAGCGCACCGCCGCCTACCGCACCCTGCTGCGTCAGAAGTACGGCCTGCTCGGCGTGCTCACCCTGCTCGGCAGCCGGCTGCGCCGCGGCGAGCGCGGCACCGTGGGCATCCGGATCACCCTGGCCTGACGACACCGCCTGACGACGTCACCTGACGGCACCGGCCTCATCACCGCGACCCGACCACTCCCCCATCGCACCGATCCGACCGACCCGGCGGATCGGTGCTTTGCCATGCCCGCGGGCGGATCTCCGGACCGTTCAACAAAGTGAAACCTCATGCCGGAGGCGGAGTCACGCAGCCCAACTTTTGGCACCATTTGTCGGGATTTTGTTGGCGAAATGCCGTCACTCCAGCACCGGCATTTTCAATCAATGATTGACAGCAGATCAGATTGCGGATGACTATGTGACCGCACCTCCGCGGCGCCGGGCCTTCGGGCCCGGGCTTCACAGCGGGCACGCCGCACACCGGGCGCCGCCCCGAACGCTCCCCCGGATGCGGCGGCACAGGTACGTTCACCCCGCTCCGCGCGCGACACGGCACGGCACGCCCAGCCGCCGCGGATCACCCCTCCACCGACCCGAGGAAGAACCGTCATGCCCGAATCCACCCGGAGAACCGCCCCCTTGTTAGTCATGGGCATGACATTCGTTGCCCTCGGCCTCGGCGGGTGCGCCGCCACACCGGCCGGACACGGCACCGCGGCGGCCTCCGGCCCCCCGGCGGGGAGCGCCGCCACCACGGCGCCTCCGTCGGCGACCGCTCCGGCGTCACCGACACCACCGTCTGCCTCTGACAGCGCAGTTGATGTTCCATCAGCTCTTCCCGCAGCGCCGGCGTTCGTCGCACCGAGCTCCCTGCCGGCCGGCCCCCGGACCGGCGCCGACCCGGCACCGAAGCCCGCACCGCCCGCACCACCGCCGGCGATGCCCGCCGACAACGGCGCCGCACCGGCCGACCCTCCGAGGAAGACCGGACTCGATGCCCAGTTCAGCGGGCTGCCAGCCGAGTTGAAGACCGGCGGGACGCCCGTCGAGTTCTCCGTGATCCTCACCGACCGCACCGGCAAGGCGCTGGCCGCGGCCTCCCCCTCGCTCGTGCTCTCCGGCCGGGGGATCACGAGCACCCTGTCCCGCCTCGACCCGGCGACCGGCACCTGGCTGCCGGACTCGGCAACCGACACGGGTGCCGCCCCGATCGGTGTCGATCCGACCGCCGCTTCCTATGCCGTCCCGGCCGGCGGCTCCCTGACGATCCGGTACCGGATCGCGGTATCGGCCGGCTCGCGGCCGCAGCAGTCGCGGACGTCCCTCTCCGTCGTCGGCGCCGACGGCTCCCAACTGGCAGCCGCCACGCAGTCCGTCGCGCTCACCGCGGGCTGACCGGTACCGCTCGGCGCCACGCCGAAAGCGGGCCGAAGCACCTCGACCTCTCCACCTCCACTTCAGCTCCATCAATCCGAAAGGGACAGACATGTCCGAGATGGCCAAGCGCTTCGCATCGATCGGTGTCACCACCGCACTGGCCGTGGCAAGCCTGAGCATGCTCGCGTCCGGTGTGGCCCACGCCGGAAGTGCAAGCGGAATCGTCAGCACGGCCGCCGGCCAGCTCGGCAGCGGAGAGTGCGGCAACGAGGGCAACGGCTACTACGCCCCCGGCAGTGCACAGCACAACTCCTGCAATGGGCAGGCCTGGTGCGCCGACTTCGCCGGATGGGTCTGGTCCCAGAACGGCGTGCAGGGCCTCGGCGTGCTGAACGACCTCGCCAACAGCTTCGAGACCTACGCCAACAAGTACGACGGGGGGCTCTCCCCGACCCCGCACGTCGGCGACGCGGTCTTCTTCCACCCGCAGTCCTTCGGTGGCACGGACTACGACCACGTCGCGATCGTCACCGCCGTGTACTCCGACGGAACGATCGACTGGATCGGGGGCAACCAGCACCGGATCGTCTCACGCAACCACGGCTCCGGCGCCGTCGGCGCCGTCGGATGGGTCAGCGGTGGCTACAACGTGCACCTCAAGGGCTATGCCAGCCCGGTCGGGTTGCAGCAGCAGCAGAACTCACCCGTCATGCGGGTGGACACGGTGAAGGGCGGTTCCGTCTTCGACAACCAGCGCAACCCGGACGGCAGCTGGTCGAACGCGGCTCTGCTGGACGGGAACGGTCAGATCACGCAGACGGCCACGACCGCCCTCCCGGACGGCACCTTCCACGTGACGACGCTCGCGAACGGCAAGGTCTACGACAACCAGCGCAACACCAACGGAAGTTGGACCGGCGCAGCCCTGCTCGACGGGAGCGGCCAGATCACCACCATCTCGGCCACCGGTCTGGCCGACGGCACCATGCACGTCCAGACCCTGGCCAACGGCAAGGTCTACGACAACCAGCGCAACACCAACGGAAGTTGGACCGGCGCAGCCCTCCTGGACGGGAGCGGTCAGATCACCGCCGTCTCCGCCGCCGGTCTGGCCGACGGCACCATGCACGTCCAGACCCTCGCCAACGGCAAGGTCTACGACAACCAGCGCAACCCGGACGGCAACTGGACCGGAGCCAGCGTCCTCGACGACAACGGCCAGATCACCGCCGTCTCCGCTGCCGGCCTCACCGACGGCACCATGCACGTCCAGACCGTCGCCAACGGCAAGGTCTACGACAACCAGCGCAACACCAACGGCACCTGGACCGGTGCGGCACTGCTGGACGGCAGCGGTCAGATCACCGCCGTCTCCGCTGCCGGCCTCACCGACGGCACCATGCACGTCCAGACCCTCGCCAACGGCAAGGTCTACGACAACCAGCGCAACACCAACGGCACCTGGACCGGCGCGGCCCTGCTCGACGGGAACGGCGAGATCACCAACATCTCCGCCGCCGGCTTCCTGAAGTAACCCGGCACGACGGATCCAAGGGCCCGGGCGCGGCAGGTCGAGCTCCGCCCCGGGCCCCTACCGAATGACGCGCGGCCGACAAGCACCCTCCGCTCCGACCGACCGCGAACTGCCATGTGACTACGTACAAGGAGATCGAACGTTGAACGCCCAACGCCTGCGTGCGGCCCTGACACTGGGCGCCGCCCTGGTGTCGATCGCCTCCGGGCCCGGCACGGCGCACGCGGACACCGGTGCCGCCACCAGGACGGTGTCCGTCCGGGGGTACGACTTCCAGGTGCCCCGCGACTGGTCGGTCGTCGACCTCGCGAGCGACCCGTCGGCCTGTGTGCGCTTCGATCGGCACACCGTCTACGTCGGTACCCCCGGAACGGACCAGGCCTGCCCGAGCCATCCGTCCGGCCGTACCGAGGCCCTCCTGGTCGAGCCTCAGGACACCGCGGCCACCGACAGGGTGACCACGGATGACACCTCTGCCGCCGAACTCCACGCGGTCGCACCGAAGATCAAGGTCACCGCAGCCTACGGAGACCACCGGTCCGTGGTCGAGGACGTGCTGCGGAAGGCGGGCCTGGCCCCGGTGACGGCCGACATCCGCCGACCCCGGGCCGCCGCCGCTCCGCTGGCGCCCTCGGTCACCGCCGCCGGCGCGGCCGACACCGCTTTCACCGGGTACGGCTTCGACGCCTGTACCGCCCCGAGTTCGAGCGCCATGTCGGCTTGGATGCAGTCGTCCCCGTACCGCGCCGTGGGCATCTACATCGGTGGGCCGACCCGGGTCTGCGGCCAGCCCAACCTGTCGGCCGGCTGGGTCCAGCAGCAGGCCGGCGCCGGGTGGCACTTCATGCCCATCTGGGCGGGTCCGCAGGCCGCCTCGCTCGGCAACCCGACAAGCCAGGGTGTCGAGGCGGCGAACAGCGCGGTCGCCGCGGCCGCCGGGGTTGGCTTCGGACCCGGCTCGACCCTGTACGTCGACATGGAGAACTACGCCTCCGGCTACCGCGGCGCCGTGCTGTCCTACCTCTCCGCCTGGTCGGCGCAGCTCCACGCCCGCGGGTACCGCTCCGGCGTCTACGCGGGCGCCACCTCCGGCATCCAGGACCTCGCCGACAACGTGAGCGGCTACACCATGCCCGACGTGATCTGGATCGCCAGGTGGAACGGCGTGGCGAACACCGATGAAGAAGTGGTCCCGGCCTCCTTGTGGGCGAACCACCAGCGCATCCACCAGTACTTCAGCGACAAGGGCGCGGCCGAGACCTACGGCGGGGTCACGATCGACATCGACCGCAACTACCTGGACGTCGCCGCCGGATCCGGCAGCACCAACCCGCCGGTCATGCGGGTGGACACGGTGAAGGGCGGTTCCGTCTTCGACAACCAGCGCAACCCCGACGGCAGCTGGTCGAACGCGGCACTCCTGGACGGGAACGGTCAGATCACGCAGACGGCCACGACCGCCCTCCCGGACGGCACCTTCCACGTGACGACGCTGGCGAACGGCAAGGTCTACGACAACCAGCGCAACACCAACGGCACCTGGACCGGCGCAGCCCTCCTGGACGGCAGCGGCCAGATCACCGCCGTCTCGGCCACCGGTCTGGCCGACGGCACCATGCACGTCCAGACCCTGGCCAACGGCAAGGTCTTCGACAACCAGCGCAACCCGGACGGCACTTGGTCGAACGCGGCGCTGCTGGACGGAAGCGGCCAGATCACCGCCGTCTCCGCCACCGGCCTCACCGACGGCACCATGCACGTCCAGACCCTCGCCAACGGCAAGGTCTACGACAACCAGCGCAACACCAACGGCACTTGGACCGGCGCCAGCGTCCTCGACGACAACGGCCAGATCACCGCCGTCTCTGCCACCGGCCTCACCGACGGCACCATGCACGTCCAGACCCTCGCCAACGGCAAGGTCTACGACAACCAGCGCAACCCGGACGGCACTTGGTCGAACGCGGCGCTGCTGGACGGAAGCGGCCAGATCACCAACATCTCCGCCGCCGGCCTCACCGACGGCACCATGCACGTCCAGACCCTCGCCAACGGCAACGTCTACGACAACCAGCGCAACACCAACGGCACCTGGACCGGCGCAGCCCTACTGGACGGGAACGGCGAGATCACCAACATCTCCGCCGCCGGCTTCCTCAAGTGACCGCAACCCTCAACGAACGGAGTGAACTCGTGTCAACGTTGTTCCGTCGGCGCTTCCTTTCGGGCGCGCTCGCGACCACCTTCGCGTCGACCGCCTGGCTCGGAGTCACGGCCGGCACGGCGGAGGCGGCGTCCATCAGCACGTGGGACAAGGTCGCGTCCTGCGAGAGCAGCGGCAACTGGAGCATCGTCGCCGTGGTCGGCGGAGTCACCTACTACGGCGGCCTGCAGTTCGACTACGGCACCTGGAAGGCGTACGGCGGTCAACGGTACGCGCCCACCGCGAACCTCGCCACGAAGGCGCAGCAGATCGTGATCGCGGAGAAGGTCCTGGCCGTCCAGGGAGAGGGTGCCTGGCCGAGCTGCGGACCGAAGTACCGGCTGGGGTCCGACCGATCGGACCCGTTCCCGATGCGGGTGGACACGGTGAAGGGCGGTTCCGTCTTCGACAACCAACGCAGCAGGGACGGCTCGTGGTCGGGCGCCGCGCTGCTGGACGGGAACGGTCAGATCACGCAGACGGCCACGACCGCCCTCCCGGACGGCACCTTCCACGTGACGACGCTGGCGAACGGCAAGGTCTACGACAACCAGCGCAACACCAACGGCACCTGGACCGGCGCAGCCCTCCTCGACGGCAGCGGCCAGATCACCGCCGTCTCGGCCACCGGTCTGGCCGACGGCACCATGCACGTCCAGACCCTGGCCAACGGCAAGGTCTTCGACAACCAGCGCAACCCGGACGGCAACTGGACCGGCGCAGCCCTCCTCGACGACAACGGCCAGATCACCGCCGTCTCCGCCACCGGCCTCACCGACGGCACCATGCACGTCCAGACCCTCGCCAACGGCAAGGTCTACGACAACCAGCGCAACACCAACGGCACCTGGACCGGCGCAGCCCTCCTCGACGGCAGCGGTCAGATCACCGCCGTCTCCGCCACCGGCCTCACCGACGGCACCATGCACGTCCAGACCCTCGCCAACGGCAAGGTCTACGACAACCAGCGCAACCCGGACGGCAACTGGACCGGCGCAGCCCTCCTCGACGGGAACGGTCAGATCACCGCCGTCTCCGCCACCGGCCTCACCAACGGCACCATGCACGTCCAGACCCTCGCCAACGGCAACGTCTACGACAACCAGCGCAACACCAACGGCACCTGGACCGGCGCAGCCCTGCTGGACGACAACGGCCAGATCACCAACATCTCCGCCGCAGCCATTCCCGGCTGATCCTCGGGGGGCGACGCGCGCCGGGGCCCTGCGGCACAGGGCCCCGGCGCGCGTTCCGGCTCACGGGCACAGCCGGTCGCCGGCGGGTCGCAGGCTCCGCGCGGCGCAGGTCACCCGCTCGGACCTGACCTTCGCCGCCACCTTCCGGCACCAGTCGATCTCGTCGGTGAGTTCCTTGCTCCCGAGCGTCAGCGCGCTCCCGGTGCCCCGCGGTGCTGCACCCACGAGGTTCGCCTGCAGTGCGACTGAGAGCAGGACGGCCTCCACGGCGGCGTCCAGATCCGTCCCCGACGGCATGGTGGCGGACAGCATGCGTTCGGCCTCGTCCCGGTCGGACGGGGAGAGGTGCCGGTCCAACGCCAGAACGCCGTCGTGGATCTCGATGACGTAGCGGTAGAGGACGAGGTCAGGTTCCGACCGGAGCTTCCGGGGCAAGGGGAGCACGGTCTCGGGCGTCGCCGCCTTCACCATGTTCCACAGGGGTCGGATCGCACGCACCTGCCGCCATGCCCGTCGGCGCCGGATCAGTTCGGAGAGTGACGGCCACGTCATCCCGGTGATCATCAGGAGGACGCAGGCGGCCAACAGCACCTGGGTGGTGGCCACCGCGAGTGCGGGGTCGAGGTTCCGCCACCCCAGCGTGCCGAGCAGCAGGTACACCGAGCGCTGGACGACATAGAGCAATCCGGCCAGCTTGGCCAGGCCCACGAGCGTCATGAAGGTTCGCGAGGACCCCGGCATCGCGTGCCGACCGTACTGCCAGCACAGCCTGGTTCCGATCACACAGCCGATGGAGATGTATCCGAGGAAGACCGCCCAGTAGGCGTCCGTCAGTGGCTGGCCCACGTTGGCCGTCAGCAGGTCCGCCTCGCCGTCCGGGCGCGGCATCGCCGCGAAGAGGCCGGTGAGACCGAGCGTCGAGCCTGCCAGGAAGGCCCAGCGGAGCGGGGAGAGTCGACCGGGGGCTTCGGTGGCTTCCCGGACGAACTCGAAGAAGGCCGTCACGGCGCACAGGGCCAGGATGTGAACGAGGAGGTTGGTGACGCTCCGGACCCCGACGGCCTCGTCGATCACCCTCCGGACGGCAGGCACGCCGATCACGAACGAGACGGCGAACATCGCCCACATCGCCCAGAGCACCCGATCGCGCCGGTCCGCCGACGCCAGACCCCTGGCCTTCCACAGGGCGATCAGTGAGATCGGCGGAACGACGATCAGGTCGAACAGCCTCATGACGACCTTCCGCGTCCCGAGCGGGTGAAGGCGTCGATGACCCGCCTGAGCGTGTTGGCGTCCTCGGTCGGCGCGGTCGGCGCGGTCAGCGGTGCGACGTTGAAGTGCTGCCACATCATGGACGCCAGCAGTTCGGCTTCCCTCTCCTGCCGGTCGGCCGCTCCGGACCGACTGCGGGCGAGCAGCCTCACCGCCATGGCCGGGTCCAGGTCGGGGAAGAGCTGGGCCAGCATCTCGGGTGCGGCGCCGGACGGCTGGCGGTGGTCGAGCAGCATGTGCGCCAGTTCGTGCAGGATGATGTGGGTCTGGTGGACGCCACTGGCCACGGGCGCGTAGTAGACGTGGTCCACCGCCCCGAACGCCACCCACAGGCCGCACACTCCGGCGTCCGCCGGCCGGGGCATCGGGAGCAGCCGGAGCGGCCGGCCCCGAAGCGCGGCCACGGCCTCACACAGGTCGGCGAGGCGGAACGGCCTCGGAAGGTCGAAGCGCCGGAGCAGCTCCGCGAACCTGCCCGCCTGGTCCTGACATTCATCGACGTCCATACCCGTTCCCCCCGGATCCGACGAGCTGACCTCCCGTCAGCCGTGATCATTATGGCGGACCGCTCTGGAACGGCCTGACGAAACGCAGGTCACGCCCGTTTCCCGGGTCCCTCCTCTTCGGCCCCGCGCTCCAGCGCGCCGCCCTGCTCGACGAGTGACCGCACGATGTCCAGGCCCTGGCTGGACATCGTGGCCAGGTCGGCGGCCCGGAGAGCCACCGACCGCACGTCGTTGGCGCGCATGGCGGAGATCAGCGACAGCTGGGCGGAGACCCTGGCGGCGACCTCGTCGTCGATGAAGTAGGCCTGCGGCACGCCGAAGAAGTCGCCCAGCGCCCGCAGGGTCGACACCGTGGGGTTCGACGCCTTGCCCTTGACCAGCGTCCACAGGCGTCCGACCGAGAGCTTCGGTGCGTTGGGGCCGCTCTGCCGGATGCCGTCCACGACTTCCTGCAGCGTGAACCGTCGGCCCAGCGGCTGCACGTGCTCGAACAGGTACTCCACGCGTCGTCCCAGCAGCTCCGCCTCCGGGTCCGCCTCGTGCCCGGCGTCCTCGCCGTCGAGCGGTTCCTTCTCGTCGTCCATCGCTGTCCCGCCCCTGGTCGGATCCGGTGGGGCTCGTCCACCCCGTATGAAGGCAATGTACCCAGCTCGCCGCAAGCACCGCCGGACGGGCCGGTCACGGCACCGGCTACGGCTACGGCTACGTCACGGAGCCGGTCGCGGCGCCGGTTCGGCCGGGGGCGGTGCGGGGTGGCAGGCTTGGCGGTCATGGGACACGAGAGCAGGCCGACGCTGCTGGTGGTGGACGGCGCGAACGTGGTCGGGTCGGTGCCCGACGGCTGGTGGCGGGACCGGCGGGGCGCCGCCGAGCGGCTGCGGGACGCGCTGGTCGCCGTCGCCGAGCGGGGCCTGCCGGACCGGCCGGGCCCGTTGGAGGTGGTGCTGGTCGTGGAGGGCGCGGCCCGGGGCGTCGCCGGGCTGCCCGCGGTGCGGGTGGTCGAGGCGAGCGGCAGCGGGGACGACCGGATCGTGGAGCTGGTCCGGACGGCCCGCGCCGAGCACCCCGAGCGGGACTGCCTGGTGGCCACCGCCGACCGCGAGCTGCGCGCCCGCGTCGGCGCGCTGGGCGCCGCGGTGACCGGGCCGCGCAGCGTACGGCCCTGATCCACCCCGGGGCCGGACGATCCGCCCCGGGGCCGGGCGGTCAGTCCCAGGGCCAGGCGGCGCTGTCGCCGCGCTCCAGCAGGGGGATCAGCGCGAAGGACGCGTCGCTGAGGCCGCCGAAGGTGTAGCGGTGCGGGCCCGGGGCGCTGTGGCCGGCGGCGTAGCCCGCCAGGTTCCAGGTGTAGACCGGGACACCCTCGGGGACGGGCGCGAAGACGTTCTGCGACGGCCAGTGGGCCTGCTCGTCGGTCACCACGACCACCCGGTCGTGGTCCCGGTAGTGGGCCCGGACCGCGGCGGCCGTGGAGGTGCCGCCCAGGTTGCGGAAGCGCCGCAGGGTCTCCAGCACCGACGCCTCCGGCTGGACGACCCCGCTGCCGGTGCCGAACTGCACCAGGTCGGCCTGCTCGGCCCGCACGGCCAGCGCGGTGCCGAAGACCGCGGCGGTGTCGGCCCGGTTGAGCCGGCTCCGGGCCGACGGCTGGTCGAACATCGAGCCCGAGCGGTCCACCAGCACCAGGGTGCGGCCCGGCAGCGCGGGCACCCCGGCCAGCGAGTGGCCGAGGGCGGTCTCCAGCGCGTCCGACCAGCGGGAGGAGTGCGACGACTTCGAGGGGCGCGTGGCCCGGTGGGCGGCCAGGAAGCGGAACGGGAACTGCCGGGAGCGCCGCACCTCCTCCGGGTCGGCGATCCGGCGGGCCACCGCCGCGGCCACCTCGTCGGCCACGCCCGCCTGGTCGAAGTTGCGCAGGTTGCGGACCAGCGCCATCGGCCCCATCGAGGGGATGACGGCCTCCCAGGCGGCGGCGTCCAGCGGGCCCTGCAGCCAGCCGGCCAGCGCCTCCCAGGTCATCCCGGCCTCCGCCAGGCGCTCCACCCCGCCGGGTTCGGTGACCAGCGCCCGGCGGTCGGCCGGCGGGACGGCGACCAGGGCGTGGTGGGCGGTCAGCAGGCGCTCGTCGGCGGGGGGCAGGGCGTGCTCCGGGCGGTGGCGGCGGTCCAGGGCGTACCGGAAGAGCGCGCCCTGCCAGGGCTTCGCCGGGTCGGGCGCGGGGTGGGTGAGCTCCAGGACGTCGCCGAAGCGGAAGGCGTGCGAGGGGGTGTCGTACTTCAGCAGCGCGCGGCCGGTGTAGAGCCGGCGGGCGGCGTCGCCGATGCCGCGGCGCAGCGGCTGGGGCAGTCGGCGGCCGTACCGGCCGGTCCAGTAGGCGAGCAGTTCGCCGGGTTCGTCGGGCCGTTGGAGCACGGCGTCGACGGCCTGCCGGGAGTGTCCGGCGGCGCCGGCCGCGGCCCGGGCGTGGACGAACTCGGCCGCCCCGACCACCGCGGCGGTCCGGATCCGGGCCTCGGCGCGCAGCCAGCGCAGCAGGCCGAGGGTCCACTGCGGGTCGCTCACGGCGTGCTCGCGGATCAGCCGGACGTAGCGTTCGTCGCGCTCGGCGGCCGCCTCGTAGAAGCTCTCCTGGCCGAACAGGTGGGTGACGGCGAGGAGGAACAGCTCGGACTTCGGCTCGCGGACGTACCCGGTTCCGCCCTGGTGGTTGGTGACCGCCGTGCCCGGGGCCCTGCTGGGGGCGACCGGCTTGCGGGAGAGGAAGGGCGGCGGTGCCGACCGCAGGTGCGCGACCTCGGGGACCGGCCACTGGCCGTCGGTGGCGAGCGGGGAGGACACCCCGCGCCTGGTGAGTCCCGGTAGTTCTCGCCGGATCTCGGCCCTGGTGTCGGCCTTGGTCCGTTCGCGGCTGAACCGGGTCATGCAGAGGTCCCCCTGGTGGGTGGTCAGGCTGGGGAAGGGAGGGTGCGGGCGCACGCCGAGGCGGGCGCCTCCCGGGATCGAAGTGGCACCGGGGGCACTTGTTTTTGTCAGATGAAGTAACCGGGGCCGAGCGCATCGGGAGGCGCCGTCCCGGACGCTACTCCGTCGGGCCCGGCCCGTCATCCGATTATTTCCGAGGCCTGCGCGCGGGATTCCTGGAGCGTACGGGAACCGATCGCGGGGCGCGTCCGACTGCTGTGGGGTGAGTGCGAAATCGCCGGGTGTCCGGCCGTCGAGTGTGCTGGCGGGGTTCGCCCTGCTGCTGGTGGTGGTGTTCGTGGTGGCCTACGGGGTGGGCCGGCAGGTGGGGCCGGTGGCGCCCGGGCTGCGGCCGGGCAGCGGCGGTGCGTCGCCGGGGACGGGCGGGCACGGCATGGACGGGCACGGCATGGGCGGGACGCGGTGAGCGCGGTCGCGGGCGCCGACGCCCTGGTGTCCACCGACCTCGCGGTGGGCGGGATGACCTGCGCGGCGTGCGTGGGCCGGGTGGAGAAGCGGCTGGGCCGGATCGACGGGGTGACGGCCGGGGTGAACCTGGCGACCGGGCGGGCCCGGGTGCTGCACCCGGCCGGGGTGCCGGTCGAGGATCTCGTGGCGGCGGTCGAACGGGCGGGCTACACCGCCGAGTTGGCGCCGCGGGGAGCACCGGTCGGGGGGCCGGCGGAGGAGCCGGACGAGCGGTGGCGGCTGCTGGTCACCGCCCTGGCGGCCGTCCCGGTCCTGGTGCTGTCGATGGTGCCCGCGCTGCAGTTCACCGCCTGGCAGTGGGTGTGCTTCGCACTCGCCGTCCCGGTGGTGACCTGGGGCTCGGCCCCGTTCCACCGGCGGGCGTGGCAGGGGCTGCGGCACGCGGCGGCGACCATGGACACCCTGGTCAGCCTCGGCGTGGTGGCCTCCTTCGGCTGGTCGGCGTACGCGCTGGTGTTCGGCGGGGCCGGGGATCCGGGCATGCGGATGCCGTTCTCGCTGACCGCCGACGGCGGCGGCGCGGCGCACGTGTACCTGGAGGCGGCGGTCGGGGTGCCGCTGTTCGTGCTGGCCGGGCGGCTGCTGGAGGGCCGGGTGCGCCGGCGCAGCGGATCCGCGCTGCGGGCGCTGGCCGAACTGGGCGCCAAGCAGGTGTGCCTGCGCGGCGCGGACGGCGAGGAGCGCCCGGTGCCGATCGAACTGCTGCTGCCCGGGCAGGAGTTCGTGGTGCGTCCGGGTGAGCGGGTGGCCACCGACGGGGTGGTGGTCGAAGGCGGTTCGGCCCTCGACCTGAGCCTGCTGACCGGGGAGAGCGTGCCGGTCGAGGTCGGCCCCGGGGACCGGGTGGCGGGCGCGACGGTGAACGTCGGCGGCGCGCTGGTGGTCCGGGCCACCGCCGTCGGCGCGGACACCCAACTGGCCCGGATCACCGCCCTGGTGGCGGACGCCCAGGCCGGCAAGGCGCGGGCGCAGCGGCTGGCCGACGCGGTGGCCGGGGTGTTCGTGCCCTGCGTGCTGACGATCGCGGCCGCCGTGCTGGGCTTCTGGCTGGGCGCGGGCGCCGCCCCGCAGGCGGCGGTGACGGCGGCCGTCGCGGTGCTGGTGGTGGCCTGCCCGTGCGCGCTCGGGCTGGCGACGCCGACGGCGCTGCTGGCGGCGACCGGGCGGGGCGCGGAGCTGGGTGTGCTGGTGCGCGGCCCGGAGGTGCTGGAGAGCCTGCGCCGGGTGGACACCGTGGTGCTGGACAAGACCGGGACGCTGACCACCGGCCGGATGGAACTGGCCGCGGTGACCGCCGCCGACGGCGTCGCACCGCAGGAGGCGCTGCGGCTCGCGGGCGCGGTCGAGCACCGCTCCGAGCACCCGATCGGCCGGGCCGTCGCGGCCGCCGCCCGGGAGCGGTGCGGCGAGCTGCCCGCCGTGGACGGCTTCGCGGCCGCCGCCGGGCTCGGGGTGTCCGGCACCGTCGAGGGCCGGGCCGTCCGGGTGGTGCGCCCGGACGACACCGCGCTGCCCCCGGACCTGGCCGAGGCGGTGGCGCAGGCCGGGGAGGCGGGCCGGACGGCCGTCGCCGTCGAGCTGGACGGGCGGCCCGCAGCCGTCCTGGCGGTCGGCGACACGCTGCGCTCGGGCAGCTGGCGGGCGCTGCACCGGCTGCGCGGGATGGGCCTGGAGGCCGTCCTGCTCACCGGGGACGGCCCCGGAGCCGCCCGCGCTGTGGCGCGGGACCTGGGCATCGAGCGGGTGGTGGCCTCGGCCTCGCCCGAGCACAAGGCCGAGGTGGTGGCCGAACTGCGCGCCGCCGGGCGGACGGTGGCGGTGGTCGGCGACGGCGTCAACGACGCGGTCGCACTGGCCTCGGCCGACCTGGGGGTGGCGCTGGCCTCGGGCAGCGACGCCGCGATCGGCGCGGCCGGACTGACCCTGGTGCGCGGCGACATCGAGGCGGTGGTGGACGCCGTACGGCTGGCGCGGCGGACCCTCGCCACGATCCGGGCCAACCTGCTGTGGGCCTTCGGCTACAACCTGGTGCTGATCCCGCTGGCCGCGGTCGGGCTGCTCAACCCGATGCTGGCGGCGGTGGCGATGTCGCTGAGCTCACTGCTCGTGGTGGGCAACAGCCTGCGGCTGCGGACCTGGGAGCCGGGGCGGGGCGGACCGGCGCGCGGGGGGCGCCCGCGCGGCCGGACGGGGGGCCTCCGGTGAGCGCGCGGGAGACGGCCGGGCGGCGCGGCGGAGGTCTGTCGGTGCGCACGCGGCAGCGGCTGGCGGCCGTGGGACCGCCGGTCGGCGCGGCCGCGCTGGCGCTGGTGCTGCTCACCGGGTGGACGGCGGTCGGCGGGGCGGGCCGCACCCGTCCGCTGGAGGCCGGGCCGGGCTGGGTGCTGCTCCCGGCGGCGGGCGCGGCCTCGGCCGCGACGGCAGCCTTCTTCACGGTCCGCAACCCGGGTGACGTTCCGGACGAACTGATCGGCGCCCGCTGGGAGTTCGGCGGCAGGATCACGCCGAAGCGGCACCTCCACCAGGGCGCGGCGGGCCGCTGGGAGCCCGCGTCGTCGCTGGCCGTCCCGGGCGGCGGCGAGCTGGCGATGTCCCCGGAGGACGCCGACCTGATGATCGCCGACCCGCCACCGCTGCGGGCCGGCCAGTGGGTGGAGTTCACCCTGACCTTCCGCCGCAGCCCCGAACTGCGGCTCAGGGCACAGGTGCTGGCGCCGTCCGACCGGCCGCGCGCCGAGCGGCCGCGTACCGAGTAGCCGGGTACCCGAGCGGCCGCGCACCGAGTAGCCGGGTACCGAGCTGCCGCGCACCGAGCGGCCCGCCGGACCGCTCAGTCCCCCGCCGGCCCGTCCAGCGTCTCCGTGACCGGGCGGCGGGGCGTGGCCGCACCCGGTGGGCCGTAGCCGACCCGCAGCACCACCTGGACGTGCCCCGGCCCCTCCGCCGGATCGCGCAACGCCCAGCGGGTGTCCGGCCACTCGACGGCCTGGTGCCAGACCGTCAGCCGGACGCCGTGCACGGTGGCCAGCAGCCACACCCGTTCCAGCGCCTGGCCGGTGCGCAGCCAGTCCGGCGGGCCGTCGCCGGGGGTGGTGAGGGTGCACAGCTGCGGCAGCGCCTCGAAGCGCTGGGAGGGCTGCGCGGGTGCGAGCGGCGGGCGGCCGGCGAACTCGCGCATCGGCACCCGGGCGTCGTGGTCCTGCGAGCCGAGCGCGGACCACGGGATGCCGTCCCCGGCCGCGGCGCCGTCCGTGCGCAGCCAGGCGCGGGACTCGGCGGTGCGGGCCGGGTCGGCGGTGTTGCGGTGCTCGGCCTCGGCGGTCAGGGCCAGCACCCGCCGCACGCCGTCCTCCTCCAGGGCGGCCAGCGCCACGCCCTCCTCGCGGGCGGCGGCGATCAGCTCGCCGAGCACCGCCTCGGGGACGTCGCGCTGGGCGAACGGCTCGCGGCTGGAGTGCCGGGCGGCGACGGCGGGGTGGAGGTCGCGGCCGAAGGGCGTCCGCTCCCGGGCCGGACCGGAGAGGTCGAGCACGGCGAGCAGGCCGGGGTCGGCGGCGTCCGGGAGGAGCCGGACCACCGGCTCGCGGCCGAGCCGCCCGGCGGCCACCCGCAGGTTGAACACGGCCGCGCCGACCGCGATGTGCACCGCGGCGCCGACCGGATCGGCCAGCGGCACCGAGCGGCCGGGGTCGGCGTGCACGGCGAGGCCGCGGCCGTCGGGGGTCGGTGCGAAGCGCCAGGGCTGGCTGTTGTGCAGCGACGGCGCCGCTCCGCCGGCGGCGGCGAGCAGCCGCAGCTCGGCCGGGCCGAGTGCCGCGAGCGGGGCCGGTGCCGGGGTCGGGTTCGGGTTCGGCACCGGGGTCGGTGCTTGGGTGCGCGTCATGACGATCCACTCCTTCGGCCGGAGAGCGGTCCACTGGCGCGACCGCGTGGTCCTCACTGCTACCGAGCCTGCGCTCCCGGCCCGGCGGACGACAGAGCCGTACGGCCCCCCGTCCGCCGGGCCCAAGGGCCCGTCCTCGGGCCCCGGTCAGCCGTCAGCCGTGCGGGACGACCGCCACCGGGGCCTCGGCGTGGTGCAGCACCGCGTGCGCGACCCGGCCGAGCCGGGGGCCGAAGTCGACCGGGCGGTTGCGCCGGCCGACGACGACCAGCGAGGCCCCGGCCGAGGCCTCGACCAGCGCGCGGGCGTCGCCCAGCCGGACGTCCTCGACCACCTCGACGCCCGGGTACTGCTCGCGCGGGCCGGCCAGGGCGAGCGAGAGCAGCTTCGCCTCCAGCGCCTCCAGCTGCTCGATCTCGCCCGCCGGGACGGCCCCGCCCGCGTAGCCGAACACCGGCGGCAGGTCCCAGCCGTGCACCGCCCTCAGCCGGGCGCCGCGCAGCACGGCCGCACGGAAGGCGAAGTCGAGCACCTCCTCCTCCGCGCCGTGCGCGTCGACGCCGACCACCACCTCGCCCGTGTCCTGCACCCCCTCGTGGGCGTCGCGCACCACGACCACCGGCACGCCGCTGCGGCCGGCCACCGCCATGCCGACCGAGCCGAGCAGCAGCCCGGTGAAGCCGCCGCGGCCGCGCGAACCGAGCACCAGCAGTTCGGCGTCCGCGGCGGCGGCCACCAGGCCGTCGACCGGCGCGTCCAGTACCGCGTCGGTCTGCACGGCCAGCTCCGGGTGGCGCCCGCGGACGTCCTCGGCCGCCTCGGCCAGGGTCCGCTGGACGACGTCGGGCAGGTCGTCGGGCTCGGCGAACGAGGAGACGCCGTCGGTCAGCCACGGCCACGCGTGCACCAGCCGCAGCGACGCGCCCCGGCGCACCGCCTCCTCGGCGGCCCAGTGCACGGCGGCGGTGCTCTGCAGCGAGCCGTCGACCCCGGCCAGTACGGTTGACGTCAACTCGTTCCGCTCGGTCATGAGCGTCCTCCACGGTGTCGCGTTCGGCGGTTCGGGCGCAGGATACGGGCGCGTGCTGACGCCCCGTCCGCTCCGTCCCCACCCTGTCAGCCGCACCGTACCGGCGGCAGGGGCCGCAGGGCCCCCGGGCTCGGGACCAAAGGCCCGATCCGGCGGAGCCCGGATCCGACCCCGCCGTACCGCTCACCGCCCCGCGGGCACTACCGTGAACGGGGAGATCCCGCTGGTCGGACGGCACCCGAGCCGGGCCGGGGGCGGGCTCGGCCGGTCAGGGCGGAACACGAGGAGGACAGCGGTGGGCGGAGCGGACGGCAGCGCGGCGGGTGGCGGCGCGCGGATGCCCCGGCTGCGCCTGGACGAGCTGCTGGAGGAGCTCCAGTGGCGGATCGACGCGGCGCGCGGGACGCAGAACCGGGTGCACAGCCTGCTGGAGGCGGTGCTCGCGGTCGGCCGTGAGCTGGATCTGGCCCAGGCGCTGCACCGGATCGTCGAGGCGGCGGCGGACCTGGTCGACGCCCGCTACGGCGCACTGGGGGTGATCGGTCCGGACGGGCACTCGCTGTCGCAGTTCCTGACGGTCGGTCTGACCGACGAGGAGATGGCCGCGATCGGGCCGCCGCCGTCCGGTCGGGGCATCCTCGGCGAGCTGATCCGCGAGCCGCAGCCGCTGCGCTGCCCGGTGCTGTCCGACCACCCGGCCTCGGTCGGCTTCCCCGCCAATCACCCGCCGATGCACACCTTCCTGGGGGTGCCGGTCCGGGTGCACGGCGAGGTGTTCGGCAACCTCTACCTCACCGACAAGCGCGGCGGGCTGGACTTCGACGAGGACGACGAGGCGGTGATCTCCACCCTGGCGGTCGCGGCCGGGGTGGCGATCGACAACGCCCGGCTGTACGAGGAGGCGCAGCTGCGCCAGCGCTGGCTGCGGGCCAGCACCGAGATCACCCGCAGCCTGCTGTCGGGCGCGCCGCGCCTGGAGGTGGTCGAGCTGATCGCCCGGCGGGCCCGGGAGATATCCGGCGCCGAGCTGGCGGACGTGTCGGTGGCGCTGGCCGGTCCGGAGGAGCGGGCCGAGGAACTGGCCGTGGAGGTGGCCCTGGGCGGCGTGCCGTCGGGACGGCTGGGGGTGACGGTGCCGGTGGACGGCACGCTGTCCGGCGCCGCGTACGCCTCCGGTTCGCCGGTGACCAGTGACGACCTGGCCTGCGACGCCCGGTTCCCGGCCGGCCCGGCGGGCCGGTTCGACGGGCTGGGCGCGGCGGTGGCGGTGCCGCTGGGCACCGGCTCCGGGTACGGGCGGGGCGTGCTGCTGCTGGCCCGGGCGCAGGGGCAGCCGGCGTTCGGGCCGGAGGAGACCGGCCCGCTGCTGGGCTTCGCCGACCAGGCCGCGCTCGCCCTGGAGCTGGCCGAACGGCGGCGTGACGCCGAGCAGTTGAACCTGCTGGAGGACCGTGACCGGATCGCCCGGGACCTGCACGACCTGGCGATCCAGCGGCTGTTCGCGACCGGGATGACGCTGCAGAGCGCGGGCCGGCTGATCGAGAGCCCGGCCGCCGCGGACCGGGTGGCCCGGGCGGTGGCGGACCTGGACGAGACCATCAAGATCATCCGCTCGACCATCTTCGGCCTGCGCGCCCACAGCGAGCCCGACCGGGGCCTGCGCGCCCGGGCCACCCGGGTGGTCACCGACGCGCAGGGGCCGCTCGGCCTGGCGCCCCGGCTGAGCATGGAGGGCCTGCTGGACACCGACGTGCCGCAGGAGCTGGCCGAGCACGTGGTGGCCGTCCTCGGCGAGGCGCTCAGCAACGCCGCCCGGCACGCGCAGGCCTCCCGGGTCGAGGTGACGCTGCGCGCCCTCGCCGGGCGGGTGGTGCTGACCGTCACGGACGACGGTGTCGGCGTGCCCGAGGGCGGGCGGCGCAGCGGCCTGCGCAACCTCGCCGAGCGTGCGGAGCGGGTCGGCGGGTCCTTCGCCGTCGGACCGGCGGAGGGCGGCGGCACCCGGCTGGCCTGGGAGGCCCCGATCGGGTCCTGAGGCCCGCACCCGCCGGGGCCGGTCGCCCTCCGCCGACCGACGGGCCGCCCGGCCACCCGGCCACCCGGCCACCCGAGGGTGACCGGGCGGCGACGGGGCGGCGGCCCGGCAGCGGGTTTCCGCACCCGGTCCGGGTCAGCCCCGGCCCGTATCAGCCCCGGCCCGTATCAGCCCCGGTCCGCGTCGGCGTCGGGCCCGTGGTCGGGGATCCAGGAGCCGTGGATGCCGGCCGTGACCCGGCGCGGCAGGTGCACGGTGGCCACCCGGTCGAGGCCGGAGGCGTCCAGCACGAGCAGCTGGGAGGCGTCCTGCTTGAGGTCGGAGACGACGGTGAGCAGGTAGCCGTCGTCCTCGCCGGTCGCACCCGCGGCGGGCACGAACACGGCCTCGCTGGGCAGTCGGGCGTCACCGATCCGGCGGATCCGGCGGGCGCCCGTCACCCGGTCGTACTTGACGATGCCGTACTCCCCGTAGCCCTCGTCGTCGGGGAAGGACACGGCGTACTGGTAGCGGTGCTCGGCGCCGAGGTACTCCTCGTTGAGGGTGGGGAACTCCACCGGCAGGTCGTCGATGATCTGCTCGTCGACCGTGCCGGCGGCCGGGTCGACCACCCAGCGGCGGTTGAACGAGCGCGAGAGCGGCTCGCTGCCGCGCCCGGGCGCGCCGACCCACCAGTTCCAGGAGCGGCGGAAGCCCTCCGCGTCCACGGTGGGGCCCTCCAGGACGACGCGGCCCAGGCCGTCCTCGTAGGCGTTGCCGACGTGCAGCAGGTTGCCCGGCTCGATGGAGAACCAGCGGATCCGCCCGGCGCCGTCCCCGGCGCGCGGCATGAGGCCGATCCGGGCGGGCTGCTCGTCCCGCCAGCCGTACGGGATGCCGGAGTGCTCGGCGGGGTCGAAGGTCACGTTGCCCTCGATGAAGACCACGTGGTGGCGGGTCAGGCCGAAGTCGTGCTTCAGGGCGGCGCTCGCCCCGGGGACCTCGACGCTGCGGATGATCTCGCCCCCGGCGTCGGCGACGTGGTACGTCAGGAACGGCGGGACGGGCGAGGAGCCGAAGAAGTGCAGCTCGCCGGTGACCGGGTCGACCTTCGGGTGCGCGGTCATCGCCGTGCGCAGCCTGCCGCCGAAGTCGTGGGCGCCGACGGTCTCCAGTTCGGGGGTCAGCTCGAAGGGCAGGTTGGCCTCGCACAGCGCCAGCAGCCGCCCGGCGTGCTCGATGACGTGGGTACCGGCGACGCTGGCCGTCAGGTCCGGGCCGTGCTCGGTCAGGTACGGCGCGCCGTCCAGGGCGGGGGTGTGCACCCAGCGGTTGCGGTACCACTCGGCGCGCCCGTCGCGCAGCCGGATGCCGTGGACCATGCCGCTGCCCTTGAACCAGTGGGTGGGGGTGACGCCGGGCTTGGGGTTGTGGCCGTTGCGGATCAGCCGGCCGCTGAGCTCCGGGGGCAGGGTGCCCTCGACGGTCAGGCCGGTGGCGGTGATCTCGTCGGCGACGGGGGTGTAGTGGCCGGTCAGGTACGGCTTGGCGGTCATGCCGAGAGCCCTTTCGATGGGTGTGACGGTCGGTCGGGTGGACGGTCGGTCGGTCGGGTGGATGGTCGGTCGGGTGGATGGTCGGTCGGGTGGTCGGTCGGTCGGTGGCCCGGTGTCAGCCGGGCAGTTCGGCACGGGCCCGGCCGCCCTTGTGCTCGGGCTCGGGCTCGGGCTCGGGCTCGGGCTGGTACCCGGGCTCGGGCCCGGGTGCCGGGGGCTCGGGCACCGGGGGCCCGGCCGTCGCGACCCTCCCGCCGGTGCGGCGCACGAGGAGCACGGCCAGCAGCGCGGTGACGGCCAGCACGCCGGCGGAGAGCGCGAAGGCGGCGCGGAAGCCGGCGGCCAGGGCCTCCCGGTGGGGCTGGTGGGCGGCCGCGTGGGCGGTGACGGACCCGGCGAGGGTCGTCAGGACCGCGAGGCCGATCGCGCCGCCGACCTGGCGGGTGGTGTTGACCAGTCCCCCGGCCAGCCCGGAGTCCCGGGGCGGCACCCCGTCCACCGCGAGTGCGGTGAGCCCGACGAAGGCGGTGCCGAGGCCCAGCCCGACCAGCAGGCTCGGGCCGAGGACGTCGGTGGCGTAGCTGCCGTCGGCGCTGATCCGGGCCAGCCACAGCAGGCCGGCGGCCTCGGTGAGCAGCGCGGCGACCAGCGTCGTGGTCGCCCCGACCCGCCGGGACAGCCGCGGTGCCAGCGCGGCGCCGAGCATGTTGGCTGCGGCGAGCGGGAGTTGGGCCGCCCCGGTGGCGAGCGGCCCCGATCCCAGGACCTGCTGCTGGTGGAGCGGCAGGAAGAAGAACAGCGCGATCCACACCGAGCCCAGCAGCGCCATCAGGAGGTTGCCCACGGCCACCCGTCCGGTGGTGAGCAGCCGCGGCGGGATCAGCGGGTTCGGCCGGCGGCGCTCGATCACGGTGAAGGCCGCGAGCAGGACGACGGCGGCGCCCAGGGATCCGACCACCCGCCGGTCGCCCCAGCCGGCTCCGCGTGCGGTGGTCAGACCCCAGACCAGGCCGGTCAGGGCGAGGGTGACGACGACGGTGCCGGCCAGGTCGAACCGCCCGGCCCCGCGCCGGGCCGCCCGGGGCGGCTCCGCCGGTACGAGCGCCACCACGGCGGCCAGCACCGGGACCGACCCGAGCGCGACCGCGTGGAAGACCCAGGGCCAGCCCCACGCCTCGGTGAGGACACCGCCCAGCAGGACGCCGCCCGCCCCGCCCGCGCCCGAGACCGCGCCCCAGACCCCCAGGGCCCGGCCGCGCCCGGGGCCGGAGGGGAACTGCTCCACCGCGAGGGCGAGCGCGGCCGGGGCGATCGCCGCCGCGGCCAGGCCCTGAACGGCCCGGGCGGCGATCAGCGGGCCCGCGGAGTCGGCCAGTCCCGCGGCGAGCGAGCCGGCCGCGAACAGCGCGAGCCCGGCGGTCAGCAGCCGGCGGCGGCCGAGCAGATCGGCCGCCCGCCCGCCGGCCGGCAGCAGCGCGCCGAACGCCAGGCCGTAGGCGTTGACCACCCAGGTGACGCCGCCGTCCGAGAGGCCGGTGCCGGCGCGGATCTGCGGCAGCGCGACGTTCACGATCGAGGTGGCGACCATGACCGTGAACTGGGCCGCGGCGAGCGCCCCGAGCGCCGCCCCCGGTCGGGCGGACCGGCGCGCTCCGTTGTGTCCGTACGCAACGTTCATGCCGCACAGACTCGGACCGGGCGCTGTCCACCTGCCAGGCCCGGGCGGGGCGAGGACTGTCCACCGCTGTCCGCACCTGTCCACCCGCTCCCGCGGGCTCAGCAGGAACAGGGACGGCGGCCTCGCGTGGCCCGGGCCCGCCGGCTCAGCGCGGCCCGAACAGCTCCTGCTGCCACAGCGCCTCGCAGAGCAGGTCCAGGCCCTGGCGCAGGTGGCGCCGGTAGGTGCCGTACGGCAGACCCAGGCGGCGGGCCGCGGCCTCCTGGGTGGGCGCACCGGAGAAGTAGCCCGCCGTCAGGGCCTCCCGGGCCCGCGCACCGCGCGGGTCGCGGGCGAGCTCGTCCACCTCCCGGCGCAGCAGGGCGCGAAGCTGCTCGACCGGATCGTCGAGGTCCGCCGCCAGCCGGGCCCGCAGCAGCGCGCAGGCCGCGAAGGCACCGGCGTCGCGCCAGTGCACCAGGGCCTCCCGCACGGCCTGGTCGAACGCGTTGCGCGAGACCCCGGACGGGCCCGCCTGGGCGGGCACGGCCGTGGCCGCTATGAAGTGGCGCAGCCAGGCCTCCACGGGCACCTGGCGCCAGTCGACCCCGAACACGCCGTAGGTGTGCTCACCGACCCGGGGCCGTGCACCGGTGTCGGTGAGGCTGCCCCTGACGCGCGCGGACCACGCCTCGGCGTCCCGCCAGACGGCGAAGCCGTAGGCGCGGGCGCGGGCCCGGGCGGACTCGGCCTGGGCGCGGGAGCTGCTCAGGTCGATGACGCGCGAGGGCACCTGGTACCGCTCGGGGTAGACGGTGAAACGGCTGATGCCGATGTGCTCGCCCGGGCGCACCGGTGCGGTGGCCTCGGTGTACGCCCACGCCGCGGCCACGACGGGGTCGGTGGCCACGTCCTGCGGGTCGGCGGGGGCGGGCAGCGCGAGGCGGGCCGTGAACGCCACGACGCGGCCGGTGCTCACCAGGCGGTAGACGCTGAAGGCCTGCGGCTGGCGCTGCGCCCAGTAGCGGACCAGCTCCGCCGAGGCCGGGCCCTCGGTCTGCTCGGCCATCCGCAGCACGGCGTCGAGGTCGTCCGGGTGCAGCGGCCGGTCGTGCACCTCCTCCTCCCGGGACCAGGTGCGCGTCCGGGCCACGATCTCGCCGTCCCGGAAGAGGTAGAACAGCTCGTCGGTGACGGTCCAGACCCGTTCCTCCGGGGCCTCGCGCAGCAGGCGCAGGTACTCCTCGGCGAGGCGTCCGCGCATCGTCACGAAGGCGTTGGGGGCGCGCCAGCGCAGGTCGGCGGCGAGCGTCTCGCGGGCGGCGTCGTGCGGGTGGAGTCCGCGGTGGGTGGACTCCATGA
The DNA here is from genome assembly GCF_044767225.1 of Kitasatospora sp. NPDC101447. NCBI lineage: Bacteria > Bacillati > Actinomycetota > Actinomycetes > Kitasatosporales > Streptomycetaceae > Kitasatospora > Kitasatospora sp. NPDC101447. Next base: position 535,745 of record NZ_JBIWNL010000002.1, on the reverse strand, counting down.
AGGGCAGGCCCCGGAGCCAGGCGAACAGCACGTGGGCGTCCTCGCCGGGCAGCACCGAGGCGAGGAGTTCCTCGGAGGTGGAGTGGGCCTGCGCGGCGACTTCCAGGGCGCGGCGGTGCGCCGCGCTCGGCACCTCGCCGATCAGGCCCGAGAGCAGGGTGCGCAGCACGTCGGCCGAGGGCGCCCAGACGTCCTCGCGGCTCCAGTCCGACACCCGGGCGGCGGCGGCCAGCGACAGCGCCAGCGGGTTGCCCCCGGCGAACCGCAGGACGCGCTCGCGCAGTTCGGGCAGCACCTGCGCCGTGGTCAGCAGGCTCCGGGCCTGCTCCGCGGAGAACGGCTGCAGTTCACGGACGTGCAGGAGGCCGGCCCAGGCGGGATCGGCGGTCCACTGCGGCTGGGGCGCCTGCCGGCCCGCCAGGACCACCAGGGTGTCGTCGGCGGCGCGGGGCAGGAACCGCTGCCACAGCCAGCTCTCCAGCCACTGGCAGTGCTCGAAGGAGTCGACGAACAGGACCGTGCCGGGGACGTCCAGGAACGGCGCGGCGACCCGCTCGAAGTCCGCCGGGTCCCGGCTGACGAAGCGGCCGTCCAGTTCCAGGAGCAGCCGTCCGGTCGCCCGGGCGCGGTCCGCCAGGCGGCGCAGCAGCGTGGACTTGCCGATGCCGCCCGGACCGACCACGGAGAACACGAACGGGGACTGCGGATCCCCGGCCAGGGCCCGCGCGAAGCACGCGACCTCCTCCTCCCGGCCGATGAACGCCTGGCCCCGTGCGGTGCTCAGTCTCTCCTTGACGGACGCCATGAGGCTCCTCTCCCTCGTGTCGGTGACGGACCTGCGGTCCCCGCCGGTTACACGCGACGGGACCCGCGTGTGGTTGTCGCGCCCCGGACACCGGTGGGCGGTGACGGACACCGGTGGGCGGTGACGGACACCAAGGGCGGGCAAGTACCGCCCGCCGGTGCTGATGTGACGTCAGAGTCGTTCTCCTGCGCCGTCCTTACCCGAACGACCGTACCGCCCGAGGGTGGTTCACAGTTCTGCCACGACCCCTTGGAAGAACACCCTCAACATCCATTGTCGCCACGCATGTTCGAAGGTAGAGTCGCCGTTCGCCGAGCACGGATGAGCACTTCTCAGCGCCATTTGGGGCGGGCATGTCAATTAATCGTGGTTCCCTCCGGGTCGTCCCCGACCTGCTCGACGTGTTCAGCGATATCGCACGTCGAAATCCCCGTCGTCCGGCGATTGTCCACAACGGACACGCCCTGAGTTACGGCCGGCTCCTGGAGTCGGCGAACGCCCTGGCCACCCGCCTGGGCCCGGATCCCGGCACGGTCGCCGTGCCGGCGCTCCACACGCCGGAAACGGTGGTCGCACTTCTCGGCGTGCTGACCGCCGGGGGCACCTATTGCCCCGTCGATCCGGCATTCCCGACGGCCCGCCGGCACGCCATGGCGGCGGCCGCCCGGTGCCGTACGGCGGTGTCCGGCAGCACCGGTGACATCCTCCGACTCGACCTTCCGTCAAGGGGGTTACCCGAACCGACGGAAATCCCCGGGGACCCCCCGGGAACCCTCCCGGCGAACCCCGTCGGGAGCGGTCCGGAACACGACCCGGACCGACCGGCCTACATTCTCTTCACGTCGGGTTCGACCGGGCAGCCGAAACCCGTCGTGACACCGCGCCGCGCGGTCGCGGCGACCGCCCGCGCACTGGGCGGACTGTTCGACCTCACCCCCGAGGACCGGGTGCTCCAGTTCGCCTCGCTCAACTGGGACACCTGCTTCGAGGAGATCCTCCCGACGCTCACCACGGGCGCGGCCCTGGTCATGGACCGGGACGCGCACAGCGGCTCGTTCCCCCGGTTCCTGCGGGCGGTCGAGCGCGAGCGGATCACCGTGCTGGACCTGCCGACCGCCTTCTGGCACGAACTGGTCCACCACCTGGTCGAGTCGGGCGACCGACTGCCGTCCTGCCTGCGCCTGCTGGTGATCGGCGGGGAGGCGGCCGGTCCGGCCCGGTTGGCCGACTGGGCCCGGCTGCCCACCGCGGCGATCCGGCTGCTGAACACCTACGGCTGCACCGAGACCACCCAGATCACCCACGCCGTGGACCTCGCCGGCCCACGGGCACCCGGGCGGACCTGGGACGGCACCACCCGCGCGCCGATCGGCCACGCCCTGCCGCACGTCGTCGAACGGCTCGACGAGCAGGGCGAGTTGCTGATCGGAGGCCCCGCCGTCGCGCTCGGCTACCTCGGCCTGCCGGAGGCGACCGCGGCGCGGTTCACCGCCCTGGACGGCGCGCGGTTCTTCCGCACCGGCGACCGGATGAGCCGCGATCCGGACGGACTGCTCACCCACCAGGGCCGCCTGGACGGCGAGTTGAAGGTCCGCGGCATCCGGGTGGACCCGGCCGAGGTCGAGGCGCACCTCACCGGGCATCCCGACGTCACCGCCGCCGCCGTCACCGGCGCCACCGCGGCCGGCCGCACCACCCTGGTCGCGTACGTGGTGGCGCGCCCGCAACCCCCGGCCCGACGGCTGGACCGCGACCTGCTGTCCTACCTGCGGGACCGGGTGCCCGGCCACCTCGTTCCGGGCCGGATCACCGTCGTGCCCCACCTGGTGCACACCCCGAGCGGAAAGATCGACCGGGCCGGCTGCCACCTGCGCTACGCGGCTGCCCCCAACAGGTCGAAGGAGACCTCCCTTGAGCACTGACCTCACCACACCCGCCACCGCGGAGGCCCTGGTGGCCGTCTTCCGGCGCGTCCTGGAACGCGAGGACGTCACCGCCGACTCCGACTTCTTCGACCTCGGCGGCGACTCGCTGGTCGCCACCCGGGTGCTGAGCGCCGTCGCCCGCGCCCACGGCGTCGAGCTGGGCTTCGACGACTTCCTGCTCGCCCCCACCCCGACCCGCCTCGCGCAGCGCATCACGGCCTCCGCATGAGCGAGGACCGCAGACGCGACGGCCGCGGGCCAGGCGGCCTCAGACCCGACGGTCGCGGAGCCGACGGCCGGCGAAGATCGGCGGTCGTGGTCGGTGCCGGCCTGGCGGGCCTCACCGCCGCCGACGGGCTGGCGGCCCACGGGATCGACGTCACCGTCCTGGAGGCCCGGGACCGGGTCGGCGGACGCACCCACGGCATCGAGGCCTCCCCCGGCACCCGGGTGGACGCCGGCGCGGCCTACCTCGGCGACAAGCACACCGAACTGCACGCGCTGATCACGGAGTTGGGGCTGAAGACCATCCCCACCACAATGCTCGGCGCCAGCCGCTTCGCGCTCGACCCGACTGCCGACGACGCCCCGGCCGCCCCTGCGTCGAAGGGCACCACGGCGGCCACCCGGGACGGCCGCTTCCCCCCGCTCGACGCCGTCGCCCTCGGCGACCTGTTCGAGCGGCTGGCCGAACTCACCGCCGCCGTACGGCCGGAAGCCCCCTGGCTCACCCCGGACGCCGAACGCCTGGACACCCTGACCGCCGCCGACTGGGCCGAGCAACACCTCGCCCACCCGGACGCCAGGCTGTTCTTCCCGCTCTTCCTGGGCGAGATGTGCGCCGCCGATCCGGCCGACGTCTCCGTCCTGCACCTCGCCTTCTACCTGCGCTCCGGCGGCGGCCTGCGCTACCTCAACGCCTTCGCCGGCGGCGCCCAGCAGGACCGGATCGACGGCGGCGCCCACCAGTTGTGCGAGCGGCTCGCCGAGCGCCTCGGCGACCGGGTCCGGCTGGGCGAGGCCGTCCGGGCCGTCCACCAGGACGACCACGCGGTGACGGTGCACACCGGGCGCGGCGCGTACCGGGCGGACGTCGCGGTGCTGGCGCTGCCGCCGCTGCTCGCCGACGCGATCGCCCACGAGCCGGCCCCGCCGGTACCCCGGGCCGGGGAGCGCACCGCCCGCGGCTGCGCCGTCAAGGTCCACCTGGTCTACCCCGCGCCGCTCTGGCGCGACCACGGCCTCTCCGGCTGGTCGGTCAACGCCCGGGGGCCGCTGCTCTCCACCGTGGACGACTCCCCCGGCAGCGGGATCGGCGTCCTGACCGGCTTCGTCACCGGCGCCGAGGCCCACCGCTTCGGCGCGCTCACCCCGGAGCAGCAGCGCGCCGAAGCCCTCGCCCAGGCGGCGCGGCTGTTCCCGATGCTCCCCGAGCCGACCGGCTTCCACGTCACCGACTGGCTCAACGACCCGTACAGCCAGGGGTGTTACGCCGCCCTGCTGGGGCCGGGCGACTGGGTGCGGCTCGGCCCGACGCTGACCGCGCCGCACCGGCGGGTGCACTGGGCCGGCACCGAGACCAGCACCGCGTTCTTCGGGCTGATGGAGGGCGCGATCCGCTCCGGCCGACGGGTGGTCGCCGAGATCCTCGACCGCGCCTGACCCCGCCACCGGCCCGGCCCGCGTCACCCGTCACCCGTCACCCGGCCCGCGTCACTCCGTCACCCGTCACCCGTCCCCCGTCCCCCGTCCCCCGTCACCCGGAACGCCCCTGCCCCGCGTCACCACCGTCCTGCCGTCCCCGCTCTTCCCCTCCGCCCGCACGCCCCGACGGGCCCGCGGGCACCCCCTCACCCCCTCCCAGGCGCCGTTCCACGAGAACCCGCGCCCGGCACCCCACGCCCGGAGACCGCCATGAGCGACCAGAGTCCCATCGCGCCCCTCGCCGCCCGCGAGCGACTGATGACCGAACCCGACCTCGGGGCGGGCAACTTCCTCGACCACGCGGTCGCGGCGAACCCCCACCGGTCCGTCCCGTTCGTCTTCACCCACCGCACCGACCACCGCGGCGAGGTCGTGCTGCGCGGCCACAGCCTGCTCGACCTGGTCGCCCTGCGCGACCGCTACGCCGCCTGGTACCACGCCAACGGGGTGCGCCCCGGCGAGCCGGTCGCCGTCGTCATCGGCGAGGGCCTGGAGCCGCTGCTGCACTTCCTCGCGCTCACCTCGCTGGGCGCCGTCCCCGCGCTCGTCAACGACGCGATGCGGCACGACGTGATGGTCCGCTACCTGGACCACGTCGGGGTGGTCGGTGTCGTCGCCGACGACACCACCCGGCTGGCCGCCGCCTACCGCGAGGACCCGCAGCGCCGCCCGCGCTTCCTGGCCCTCGCCGCGGAGGTGCGGGCCTTCGACGCCGCCGCCGTCGCCCTGCCCGCCGCCCACCCGTACCGGCACGCCGCCGAGGACGTGGTGGCGCTGATCCACTCCTCCGGCACCACCGGCACGCCCAAGTCCACCATGCTGGCGCACCGCGCCTTCTGGGACGGCAAGCAGCCGCGCATGGTGCGCTTCCCCGCCGAGCCGTACGACCGGCTGATGTCGCTGATGCCGCACACCCACGCCGGCGGTCTCAGCTACTTCCTCACCGCCGTCCTGCTCGGCCTGCCGACCGTGGTGATGTCCGACTGGCGGCGCGCCGTCGTCGAGCCGGTGATGGAGGCCTTCCGGCCGACCATGGTGGCCTCCTTCCCGCGCACCTTCGTCGAACTCGCCACCGGTGAGCTGCCGGTGCGCGGCGCGGCCCGGGTGCACTCCTGGTTCAACACCGGCGACAGCGCGCACCACGGGCACATCCGCCGCCTGGTCACCCTCGGGGAGCGGCCCGCCGGGCTGATCCGCCCCTGGCTGCTGCCGCACGAGAAGGCCGAGCAACCCGCCCTGCCCGGTTCGCAGTTCATCGACGGCCTGGGCTCCTCCGAGATGGGCATGGCGCTGTTCGGCCAGGTCACCACCCCGGAGAGCGACCGCGACGACCGCTGCGTCGGCAAGCCGCTGGAGGTCGTCCGCAGGGCCGCCGTCCTGGACCACGACGGCACCGAAGTCCCGGACGGCGCCGTCGGGTTGCTCGCCGTGGACGCCCCCTCCCTGACACCGGGGTACTGGAACGACGAGCGGCTGACCGCGAGCTTCGAACTGTCCGGCTACTGGCTCACCGGCGACGTCGCCCGCCGCGACGCCGACGGCCGCTACTACCACCTCGACCGCACGGTGGACGTCATCGACACCGCCACCGGCCCGGTCTACAGCCTGCCGATCGAGGAAGTGCTGCTGGCCGACTGCGCGGGCCTCGTCCAGGACTGCTCGGTCGTCGGCGTCCCCGCGGGCTCCGGCCCCGGCCAACAACCCGTCGCCGTGGTCCGGTTGCAGGCCGACGCGGCCGAGGCCACCGCCGAGGAGGTCCGGGCCGCGGCCAACGCGGCGCTGGCCGACGCCGGGCTGGCCGCCCTCGCCGCCGTCCGGATCGCCCGCACGGCCGAGGACTTCCCGCTCGGGCCGACCGGCAAGGTACTCAAACGCGAACTGCGCACCCGTCACGCCGCCCTCCTCACCGCCCGGTAGCGCGCCGTGGACCACCCCGTGGACCACCCCGTGATCCGCCAGCCGTACCAGTACGTGCGGACGGCGCTGGTCGAACCGGACTGGCGCCGGCTGCCCGGCTGGCGGCAGGTCACCGCGGCGCAGTGGCGCGACGCCCAGTGGCAGCGCGCCCACTCCGTCCGCAACGCCCGCCAGCTGCGGGCCGTCGCCGGCGACCTGCTCACCGACCGCTTCTACGACGAACTCGCCGCCGACCAGGCCGACGTCGCCACCATGCCGATCCTGCTGCCGCCGCAGGTGCTGAACACCATGGCACCCGGCGCGCCCACCACCCCGGAGGCCTTCACCGAGGCGTTCCTGGCCGACCCGGTGCGCCGCTACATGCTGCCGGTGCGCAGCGACCGCCACCCGCGCTGGCCCAGCCACCCGCTGGCCGAACGGGACTCCCTGCACGAGACGGACATGTGGGCGGTGGAGGGCCTGACCCACCGCTACCCGACGAAGGTGCTGGCCGAACTGACCGCCACCTGCCCGCAGTACTGCGGCCAGTGCACCCGGATGGACCTGGTCGGCACCTCCACGCCGCAGGTGACCAAGGCCCGACTGCGGCTGCGCCCCGCCGACCGGCAGGAGCAGATGCTCGACTACCTCAAGCGCACCCCCGCGGTGCGCGACGTGGTGGTCTCCGGCGGCGACCTCGCCAACGTGCCCTGGCCGCGCCTGGAGACCTTCCTGCTGCGGCTGCTGGACCTCGGCTCGGTGCGCGACATCCGGCTGGCCAGCAAGGCCGTGGTCGGCCTGCCGCAGCACTGGCTGCAGCCCGCGGTGCTGGAGGGCGTGGCGAGGGTCGCCGCCGTCGCCGCCCGCCGCGCCGTCAACCTCGCGGTGCACACCCACGCCAACCACGTCCGCTCGGTCACCCCGCTGGTCGCCGAGGCGGCCCGGGCGCTGCTGGACGCGGGCGTGCGGGACGTCCGCAACCAGGGCGTGCTGATGCGCGGCGTCAACGACACCCCGGAGGACCTGCTGGACCTCTGCTTCGCGCTGCAGGGCGAGGCGAACGTCCTGCCGTACTACTTCTACCTCTGCGACCTCGTCCCGGGCGCGGAGCACTGGCGGACCCCGCTGCACCGGGCGCAGCACCTGCAGGAGGCGATCATGGGCTACCTGCCCGGGTACGCCACCCCGCGGCTGGTCTGCGACGTCCCGCACGTCGGCAAGCGCTGGGTGCACCAGGCGGTGGAGTACGACCGCGAGCGCGGCATCTCGTACTGGACCAAGAACTACCGCACCAGTCTGGAGGCCGGCGGCGCCCCGCAGGCCGCGCTCGACCGGCGCCACCCCTACTACGACCCGGTGGACACCCTCCCCGAGGCCGGCCGCCGCTGGTGGGCCGGGCCCTCCGCCCCGCCCGGAGCGGCACGGACACCCCCCGCCGTACCGGCGCCCCGCGCAGCACACGCACCCCCCGCGGCACCGACACGCCCCGTAGCACAGGACCCCGCCGCAGCACCGGAACCCGCCGCGGCGCAGGCGCCCCGAGCAGCCCGAGGAGCACGATGAGCAGCAGTCCCCCGGCCGACGGCCTGCGCCGGATGTGCTGGATCTTCCCCGACCGGGAGTCCTCCCGGATGGCGCAGATGTGGCACGGCTTCTTCTGGGACCTCTACGCCGAGAGCGCCGCCGACCTCGGGCTGCGCTGGAGCCGGCACGCCCCGGACGCGGTCACCGTGGACGCCACCACGCCCGGCCGGCCCCGGGTGTACGTGGACGACGAGCCCGTCACCCCCGAGGACACCCTCTTCATCACCGCGCTCTACTCGCTGCCGTACCAGTCGATGGACGTCTTCAACCAGTACGCGCTGTACGCGGTGCTCGAACAGGCCGGCTTCTACCTGCCGTTCCCGCCGCAGGTGTCGCTGATCGGCAACGACAAGCTGGCCACCCTGCTGTTCCTGGCCGGCTCCCCGGTGCCGGCCGTACCGACCGTGCGGATCGGGACGGGCCGGGACACCGCCAAGCACGGCTACGAGGTCGCGCTCGGGAACATGACCTACCCGGCCATCGTCAAGCCCGCCGGCTGGTGCGGCGGCGGGGGGATCAACCTGGCCCGCGGCCCGGAGGACGTCCGGGGCCTGGCCAGCCTCGCCCAGGGCGGCGACACCACCCTGGTGATCCAGCCGTACCTGGGCGACGGCACCGTCGACTACCGGGTCTACGTGGTCGACGGCCGGCCGTACGCGGTGATGAAGCGCACCCCCGAACCCGGCTCCCCGGTCGCCAACGCCAGCCGCGGCGGCGCCATGGAGTTCCCGCCGGTGCCGCCCGAACTCGCCGCCGCCACCGCCTGGTTCGCCGAACGGCTGCCGATCCCGTTCTTCTGCGTCGACTTCCTGCACGACGGCGAGCGGTACTGGTTCTCCGAGCTGGAGCCGGACGGCGTGATCGCCCCGGACCTCACCGACCCGGACCGCACCCTCCAGCGGGACGTCACCCGGGCCCGGTTCGCCGCCTACCGGGACGGCCACGCCAAGTGGCTGGCCGACGGCGCCCGCCCGCTCACCCTCGACCTCTCCGGCGGCACCGACGTCCGCGAACCCGCACCCGCACCCGACCCGGCCCCCGCCTCGCCCGTCACCTCCACCGACCACCGGACGGACCCCCGATGACCGCCTTCTCGCTGTCCCCCGAGGCCGCCGGGCCCCGGCTGCACGTGGCCCGGCACACCCTGGAGCGGCTGCGCAGCGTCCCCGACCTGGCCGCGCGCTACCCGGACCGCCTCGGCGCCGACACCCTGGACCGGCTCGCCGAACTCCCGCCGCTGGCCAAGGACGACCTCAACACCGCCCTCGCCCACCTGGAGCCGGCCGCCGAGCAGTCCGCCACCTGGCTGTTCCAGAGCGGCGGCAGCACCGGCGCCCCCAAGGTCGGCTACGCCCCCACCGGCTTCTACATGGCCGGCGTGCACGCCCACTGGCAGCCCCTCGACCGCACCGACGTCTTCGTCAACGCCTGGGGCGCCGGGCGGATGTGGGGCGCGCACTTCCTCGCCGCCGCACTCGCCGACCTCTCCGGCTGCCGGATCATCGCGCTCGGCTCGGTCGCCGCGGAGGAGTACGGCGACTGGCTGGACTTCCTGGCCGCCCGCCGGGTGACGGCCATCGGCGGCACGCCCAGCGTGCTGCGGCTCTGGTTCGCCCACGCCCGCGCCGCCGGCCTCGAACTGCCGTCGCTGCGCAAGGTGCTGTGGCTCGGCGAGGCCTGGCAGGACCAGCTGGCGGAGGACCTGGCCGTGGTGGCCCCGCGGGCGCGGCGCTGGGGCATGTTCGGCAGCACCGAGACCTGGGTGGTGGGCACCAACACCCCGGACTGCCCGGCGGACGTCTTCCACCCGCTGCCGACCCAGCTGGTGCACGCCGACGCCGACGGCCTGCTGGACTTCACCTGCCTCGACCCGGCGGTGCTCAACCCGGTGCTGCGCTACCGCACCGGCGACGCGGGCGAGTTGACCGCCTGCCCGTGCGGCCGCCCGGAGCCGGCGATGCGCGTCCTGGGCCGGCGCGACAGCGTCGTCCAGGTCCGCGGCCTCGGGCTGGACGTGGACGAGCTGATCGCCCGGGCGGAACGCGAACCGGGCGTGGCCCGGGCCCAGGTGGTGCTCACCGAGCGGGGCGGCCGGGCGACGGCCGTGGAGCTGCTGCTCCTGGCCACCGACCCGACGGCGGCCCCGGACGTCGAGCGGCTGCGCAAGGAGCTGTTCGCCGCCACCTTCACCCTCAGCACGGCCTTCCAGCACGACCCGGGGTGCTTCCGGGTGCGCCCGGTGGCGGAGCTGGTCAGCAACGGCCGCACCGGCAAGACCGCCGCCCTGGTCGTCCGGGAGGAGTCGTGACGGCGGACTCCGCCCGTGCCGCCACCGCGGACCCGGCCCGCCCGGCGCCGCTCGGCCGGAGCTTCTCGCTCTTCTGGGCCGGGCAGACCGTCAGCCTGGTCGGCGACAAGGTCACGGTCTTCGTCGTCCCCACCCTGATGATCTTCGTGCTGCACGCCTCCGCCCTCCAGGTCGGCGTGGTGGCGATGGCCCAGTACCTCGGCATCCCGCTGCTCGGGCCGGTCGCCGGGGTGCTGGTCGACCGCTGGGACAAGCGCCGCACGATGCTCGTCTGCGACCTGGTCCGGCTGGTCGCGGTGGCGGTGATCCCGCTCGCCTACGCCCTGGACGCGCTCTCCACCCCGCTGCTGTTCGGCTGCGTGGCGGTGATCAGCGGCGCGACGATCTTCTTCAACGTCGGCTACCTCGTCGCCGTCCCCGCCGTGGTGCCGGAGGACGGCATGGTCCGCGCCTACTCCCGGCTGGAGGGCAGCGGCTCGGTCGCCGAGGTCGCCGGGCCGTCCGTCGCCGCCGCGCTCTACAGCGCGCTCGGCGTGGCCGCCCTGCTGGTCGACGCGGCCAGCTACCTGGTCTCGGCGGTCTGCTTCCGCGCCATGCGCCCGTGGGGCGAACGGACGGTGGAGCAGGGCTCGATCCGGGAGCGGCTCGCCCGCGGCTTCCGGCTCAACTGGGCCGACCCGGTGCTGCGCCGGGTGGTCCTGGCCGCCGTCACGCTCAACTGCGGCGGGCCGGTCTTCGTCACCGTGCTGCCCGTCCTCGCCTACCGCGGCCTGGGCGTGCAGGTCGGCGTCTTCGGTGCGGCCATGTCGGTCGCCGCGCTCGGCGCACTGGCCGGAGCCGTGGTCGCGCCCCGGCTCTCCCGGCGGTTCGGCCTGGGGCGGACGATGGCCTGGTCGCTGCTGCTGCACTGCCTGGTCGGCCTCGGCGTGCTCGCCGCGCCCGCCCTGCCCGCCGGACCGGTGATCGCGGTGACCATGGGCTGCTACGGCTTCTTCATGTCCTGCATCAACGTGTGCAGCGCCCCGTGCCGGCAGTCCCGGATGTCCGCCCACAACCAGGGCGTCATGCACGCCGCCTTCCGGACCGTCACCTGGGGGGTGATCCCGCTCGCCGCACTGGTCGGCGGCCTGGCCGTCTCGCTGCTCACCGGGCCGCTCGGAATCCTGGACGCCGCCCGGGCGGTGATGGCCGGCGGCACCCTGCTCGCCGCCTGCTCCTTCCTCCCCGCCCTCGGCCTCCAGCCGCTGCTGGACGCCGCCGAACCGCGGACGGAGGGCGGCACCGCATGAACGAGCCCGAGGAGACCACGAGCGAGCCCGAGGAGAGCATGAACGCGCCCGAGGGGGAGGAACTCGCCGACCCGGCCGGAAGGGTCCTGCTGATCACCGGCACCTCCTCCGGCATCGGCCTGGCCACCGCCGTCGCCGCGGCCCGCGCGGGCTACACCACGGTCGCGACGATGCGCGAGCCCGACCGGGCCGCCGCGCTGCGCAGCGCGGCCGGGGCCGCCGGGGTCACCGTGGACGTCCGCCGGCTGGACGTCACAGACCCCGGCTCGGTCACCGCCTGCCTGGACGCCGTGCACCGCTCGTACGGGCGGCTCGACGCCGTCGTCAACAACGCGGGCGTGTCCAACTCCGACCCCACCCTGGAGATGTCCACCGACGCGGCGCTGCGCGCCAACCTGGAGGTCAACTTCTTCGGCGTCGCCGCGGTCAGCCGGGCCGCGATGCCGCTGCTGCGCGCCGCCAGCGGGCGGCTGGTCACCGTCGGCAGCGTGCACGGAGTGGTCGGCCAGCCGTTCAACGAGGCCTACTGCGCGGCCAAGTTCGCCGTGGAGGGGTTCATGGAGGCGCTCGCCCCGGTCGCGGCGGCGCACGGCGTCCGGGTCTCGGTGGTGGTGCCCGGCTTCGTCCCGGACACCGCGTTCGGCGTCTTCCCCGACATCGACCGGACCACCATCCACGCCGCCTCCGGCCCGTACGCGCCCACCTTCGCCGGCTACCTGGACTGGGTCGGCGGCCAGGGCTGGGAGTCGGCCGGCCGGCCCGCCCGGGAGGTCGCCGACGTCGTGGTCCGCACCCTGCGCGAGCGGCGGCCGCCGTTCCGGGTGCCCACCGACCCGTGGGCCGCCGGGTACCTGGCCGCCAAGCTCGCCGACCCCGACGGCTCCGCCGTCCAGGCCCTCGCCCGGACCTGGCTCGGGCAGCCCGCACCCGCCGCCTCCTGACCCGCCTGCTGCCTCCGACCGGCCTGAGCCCGCCCGCCCGTCTGCCTGTCTGCCTGCCCGTCTGCCTGCCTGTCGCCCGCCGCGCCTTCTGCCCACGGAGCCCCCATGCCCGCGAAGCCCCTGGCCGAGCTGATCCGGTTCGCCCGCGCCAACTCCCCGTTCTACGCCGAGCTCTACCGCGACCTGCCCCCGGACGCCGACCGGATCGAGCTGCTCCCGGTGATCGACCAGGCCGCGTTCTGGGCCGCCAACACCTGGCCCGACAACCGGGTGCTGACCGGCCCGCTCACCGACGCCGGCGTCTACAAGACCGGCGGCACCACCGGCGTCCCCAAGTTCTCGCCGTGGACCCGCACCGAACACGCCGACTCGGTGACCGCCTTCGGCGCCGGGCTCGTCCGGGCCGGCCTGCGGCCCGGACACCGGGTGGCCAACCTCTTCACCGCCGGCGAGCTCTACGGCGGCTTCCTCTACATCGAGAACGCCCTGCACCACGCGCCGGTGGACAACGTCCGGCTCGGCGTGGGCGGCGCCGCCCCGAACCCGTACATCGCCGACCTGATTGCCGGCTTCGACGTGCAGGTGCTGGCCGGCGAACCGATGAAGCTCAGCGCCGTCGCCGAGTGCCTGATCGAGCGGGGGCAGCGCGCCGACGGGGTGGAACTCCTGCTGTTCGGCGGCGACCTGCTCTTCGCCGACCTCCGCCCGCTGCTGTCCCGGGCCTTCCCGAAGGCGGCCGTCGCGTCGGTCGGCTACGCCTCCAACGACGCCGGGCTGGTGGGCGCCCCCGTCCCCGGGGACGACGTCCGGGTCCACGAGGCCTTCGCCGACCGCACGGTGGTGGAACTGCTCGACGAGGCCACCGGCGAGGCGATCACCGCCCCCGGCAGGCCCGGCCGGGTCGTCGTCACCAACCTGTTCCGCACCCTGATGCCGATCCTGCGCTACCCCACCGGCGACCGCGCCGAGTGGACGGACAGCGGGTGCCGCCGCTTCCGGCTGCTCGGCCGCTCCGCCGAGGGCGCCAGGGTCGGCACCGTCACCCTGCCCACCGAGGAGGTCCGGGCCGTCCTGATCGCCGCCGACCCGGACCGGCACATCGCCGGGATGCAGCTGGTGCAGCGGCGCTGGGACGGCCGGGACGGCCTGATCCTGCGGCTCGGCCACCTCGGCCTGCCGCCCGCCGACCTCGGCGACCGGCTGGTCGAGGCCGTCTACGCGGCCCTGCCGCTCTACCCCTCGGAGGTCGCCCTCGGCAGCCTGCACGACCTCGCGGTGGAGTGGGTGCCGCGCTCGGAGCTGGTCACCAACCCGCGGACCGGCAAGCTCCAGCAGGTCCTGGACGAGCGCCCGAAGGACTGAGGCCCCGACTCAGGCCGCCGGCTGCGGCCGGCCCCCGATCGTCACGCTCTGCCCCCGGAACTCGGCGATCACCTTGCCGTCCACCCGGCGCACCGTCACGTCGTAGATCCCGCCGCGCCCGGCCCGCGAACGCTCCACCGCCTCGGCGACCAGCTCGTCCCCGACGGCCGCCGGGGCCAGGAAGGCCACCTGTGCGGCCTGGGCGACGGTCACCGGGCCGTGGCTGTTGCAGGCGTACGAGAACGCCGCGTCGGCCAGCAGGAACAGGAAGCCGCCGTGCGCCGTACCGTGCCCGTTGACCATCGTCGCGGCCACCGTCATCCGCATCACCGCCCGCCCGGCGGACACCTCCTCCAGGGCGATGCCCAGCGACCGGCTGGTCTCGTCCCGCTCGTACAGTGCGGCGATCACGGGGTCGAACACGGCGTCGCGGTCCCTCCGTCGGCGATGTCCGGCCCAGCCCGGGTCCGGCGCCCTCGGACGCTACGCCAGGCAGCGGCCGATGACCAGCTCCGGGCGGATGCGGATCCGCAGGGCGTCGGGGGCGGTCGCGGTGGCGCGGCGGACGTGGGCGTGGCCGAGGACGGTGACGAACCAGCCGGAGCCGTCCCGGCCGTCCACCTCGTCGGCCTCGAAGGCGATCACGGCGCCGTCGACCGCCCGGGCCAGTTCGGAGTCGGCGGGCGCGGAGACCAGCACGCCGGCGGGCACCAGCCGGAAGGGCACCGGCAGGACGGCCGGGAGGGCTCCGACGGTGTAGACCACCCGGCCGACGGCGGCCCGGGCCAGCAGCTCCAAGGCCCGCTTCGGGTCGAGTTCACGGAGCCCGGGCAGGGCGGGCCGGTCGTACGAGGAGGGCCGGGGGGCCGGAACGTGGTCGCGGTTCATACCGGCGATGCTCGCCCGGCCCGGGGCCCGCTCACGAGGGCCGATGGTCCCGGCGACGCCCGCCGAGGGCCCCTCCGCCCCGGCCCGTCAGGCCTGTCCGTCAGCCCCTGAGCCCCGGTCCCTCCGCCCCTGTCCGTCAGCGCGGGCCCCCGCCGTCAGCCCCGGCCGCCGCGCAGCGGGGACGGCTGGGCGGCGGCGGACGCCTGGCGCAGCTCGGTGGCGATCAGCGCGGCCTGCACCCGCCGCTCCACACCGAGCTTGGCGAGCAGCCGCGAGACGTGGTTCTTCACCGTCTTCTCGGCGAGGTAGAGCCGCTCGCCGATCTGCCGGTTGGTCAGGCCCTCGCCGATCAGCGCCAGCACCTCCTGCTCGCGCACGGTCAGCCCGGGGCCGGTGGTGACCGGCTGGGCGGGTTCGGCGTCGCTGCGCAGCCGGTTGAGCAGGCGGGTCGCCGCGCCGGGGTCGAGCATCGAGCGGCCGGAGGCGACGGTGCGGACGGCGGCGACCAGGTCGGTGCCGCTGATCTGCTTCAGCACGTACCCGGCGGCGCCCGCCATCACGGCGTCCAGCAGTGCTTCCTCGTCGTCGAAGGAGGTGAGCATCAGGCAGGCGAGGTCGGGCATCCGGGAGCGCAGTTCGCGGCAGACCGTGACGCCGTCGCCGTCGCCCAGGCGGACGTCCAGCACGGCGACGTCGGGCCGCAGGGCGGGCACCCGGACCAGCGCCTGCTCGGCGGTCGCCGCCTCGCCGACCACCTCCAGGTCGGGCTCGCCGTCCAGCAGGTCGTGCACCCCGCGGCGCACCACCTCGTGGTCGTCCAGCAGGAACACCCGGACCGGTGCCGGGGCCCCGGCACCCTCCGTCTTGGTCGCCATCACTCGGCTCCACCTTCGTCACCCCCGCACACTCCCAGCGGGGCCCAGGGCATCATCGCCCACCGTGCGGCCGCCTCCCAGGGCCGAACGGCCCCATTCGCGCCGGCGGCGTGGCGCGCGTCCTCCGTCCTCGCGGTCAGCGGCCCTGCCGCCTCGCGTTCCCCAGCCCGACCAGCAGGAACCCCAGGGCGACGGCCGCGCCGCCGACCCCCGCCGGCACCACGCGCGGGCCGATCCCGCCGTCGCCCGACAGCAGGATCGCCGCCGCGCCCAGCGAGCCGACGGCGGCGCCGACCACCAGCCAGCCCGCGAGGGCGACGGCGAGCGGCCGGCCGGTGCGCGGGGCGGGGCCGGTGTCCAGCGCGGCCCACCGCGCCGCCGTCTCCCGCACCTCCTGCCGACGGTCCCACTGCGCGCGCACCCGCAGCGCCGCACCGCCGACCAGGCCGGCCAGCGCGATCTGCGCGGCGGGTTGCCAGTCCGGTACGACGAGCAGCAGTCCGCCCGCCAGCGCGAGCGCCGCCCACCACAGCACGCACGCCGCCGCGGCGGTGCGGGTGGAGCGGGGGCGGTCGGCGCCGGCCTGGAGGTCGGCGATGGCGGGCAGGTACCAGACACAGCCGCTCGCGGTGAGGGCAGCGGTGCCGATGGCGAGAACGGTGTGGTTCACGACCCGGCCTTCCTGGTCACGAAGGGGTGAGAGGGGTGAGAGGGGTGAGGGGAGGGAGCTGACGGGCCGTCCCCGCCCGCCCGGGGGCAGCGACGCGGGCGGGGACGGCGTTCCGGGGAGCGGCCTCAGCCGCCGGGGGTGGGCGAACCGGTGGGAGCGTCGGCCGGCGCACCGGCGGCCGGCGCCGGGACGGGGGCGGCCGACGCCACCCGGGCGCGGTCCGCCCGGCTCAGCGGCCGGTCGTACTTGGCCGGTTCCACGTCGCCCAGGTACGTCGCGGGCTTGCCGCTGTTCTCCAGCACGTCCCGGGCGGCGATGTCCGGGTGGTGCAGGTCGAAGGCCGGGGATTCGGAGCGGATCCGCGGCAGCTTGACGAAGTTGTGCCGCGGCGGCGGGCAGGAGGTGGCCCACTCCAGGGAGCGGCCCCAGCCCCACGGGTCGTCCTCGGTGACCCTCTCGCCGTACTTGGCGGTCTTCCAGACGTTGTAGAGGAACGGCAGGATCGACAGGCCGAGCAGGAACGAGCCGATGGTGGAGACGGTGTTGAGGGTGGTGAAGCCGTCGGACGCCAGGTAGTCGGCGTAGCGGCGGGGCATGCCCTCGGCGCCGAGCCAGTGCTGCACGAGGAAGGTCGCGTGGAAGCCGACCGTCAGCGTCCAGAAGGTGATCCGGCCGAGGCGCTCGTCGAGCTTCTTGCCGGTCATCTTGGGCCACCAGAAGTGGAAGCCGGCGAACATCGCGTACACCACGGTGCCGAACAGCGTGTAGTGGAAGTGGGCGACGACGAAGTACGAGTCCGAGACGTGGAAGTCGATCGGCGGCGCCGCGAGCAGCACGCCGGTCAGGCCGCCGAACAGGAAGGTGACCAGGAAGCCGACCGTCCACAGCATCGGGGTCTCGAAGCTCAGCGAGCCCCTCCACATGGTGCCGACCCAGTTGAAGAACTTCACGCCCGTCGGCACCGCGATGAGGAAGGTCATGAAGGAGAAGAACGGCAGCAGCACCTGCCCGGTCACGTACATGTGGTGCGCCCAGACCGTCACCGACAGGCCCGCGATGGCGACCGTGGCGGCGATCAGGCCGGCGTAGCCGAACATCGGCTTGCGGCTGAACACCGGGATGATCTCGGAGACGATGCCGAAGAACGGCAGGGCCAGGATGTACACCTCGGGATGGCCGAAGAACCAGAACAGGTGCTGCCAGAGCATCGCCCCGCCGTTGGCGGGGTCGAAGACGTGGGCGCCGAACTTGCGGTCGGCCTCCAGGGCGAGCAGCGCGGCGGCCAGCACGGGGAAGACCAGCAGCACCAGCACCGAGGTGAGCAGCACGTTCCAGCAGAAGATGGACATCCGGAACATGGTCAGTCCGGGGGCGCGCATGCAGATGATGGTGGTGATGAAGTTGACGGCGCCGAAGATGCTGCCGAAGCCGGAGAGCGTCACACCCATGATCCACATGTCGGAGCCGACACCGGGCGAGTGGACGGCGTCGGACAGCGGCGCGTAGAGGAACCAGCCGAAGTCGGCGGCGCCCTGCGGGGTGGCGAAGCCGGCGGCGGCGATCAGCGAGCCGAACATGAACAGCCAGTAGGACAGCATGTTCAGGCGCGGGAAGGCGACGTCCGGCGCGCCGATCTGCAGCGGCATGATCCAGTTCGCGAAGCCGGTGAACAGCGGCATCGCGAACAGCAGCAGCATCACCGAACCGTGCATGGTGAAGGCCTGGTTGAACTGCTCGTTGGAGAGGATCTGCGTCCCCGGCCGGGCGAGTTCGGCGCGCATGACCAGGGCGAGGATGCCGCCGATCAGGAAGAACGCGAACGACGACACCAGGTACATGGTGCCGATCGTCTTGTGGTCGGTGGTGGTCAGCAGCCTGACCAGGGCCGAACCGGGCCGCCTGGCCCGAACCGCCGTGGCCGGTACGGCCGTCGGCGGTCGTACGGGGTCGCCCTGTGCCTGGGTGGCGCTCAAGGACCCGCTCCTTAGGAACGTCGTGCGAATGATTGGCGCTCCATGATCCGAACAGGCCGGCTCCCCGCCCCAGGGCCCTTGGGCCCGCCCGGCCGGGGCCGCTGGGCCCGAGTTCCCGGGCCCCGACCGGGACCTCCCGACCGGCGGACCGGGACCTCCCGGCACCCCCGTCCCGCTCGGGCCGCGCTCACCCGGCCGCGGAGGCCCGGTCGAGAACCACCGGAACGGCGCGTTCCCCACGCCCCCGGGCGGGCGGCCGGCGGACGACGGCGGGCCGCCGCCGCGCCGGGTGCCGGCCCTGCCGCACAGCCCGCCCGACCTGCCGGAACGCCATCCGTACAGCGGTGCGAATCCACCCGCCGATCCCACCCCGGGACGCCCGGATTGTGAGGGCGGCGTGCGCGAACCCGCCCGATCCCGTGCCCTTCAGTGCCGATCGACCGTCAAGTAGCCTGCGCCCACCGACGACCACGATCGAACGTCCCGCACCGCCGCCGCACCGCCCGGCACCACGCCCGCACGCTTCCGCACCGCCGGCACCGCCCCGGAACCGCCGCAGAACCACCGCAGAACCGCTCTCGCCCCGGAGGTACGCCGATGCCCCTGGCCCAGCCCGCCGCCCCCACGCTGCTGCGCTTCTCCGTCCTCGGCCCGCTCGACGGCGCCGCCGACGGCCGCCCGCTGGCCCTCGGCCCGCTGAAGCAGCGACTGGTGCTGGCCGTCCTCCTGAGCCGCGCCAATACCGCCGTCCCGGTCGACCTGCTCACCGACGCGGTCTGGCCCGAGGAGCCGCCGCGCACCGCCCGCAAGAACCTCCAGGTCTACATCTGCACCCTGCGCACCCTGCTGGGCCGCGAGTACGGGCCCGACCGGCTGGTCCACTCGGCCGGCGGCTACCTGCTCCGGGCGGCCGAACCCGAGCTGGACCTCCTGCAGTTCCGCGCCCTCGCCCGGGCCGGCCGGGCCGCCGCCGACGGCGGCGCGCTCGCCCCGGCCGCCCGGCTGCTGCGCCAGGCCCTCGACCTGTGGCAGGGCCCGCCGCTCGCCGACCTGCGCTCCTCCCCCGCCGTCGCGGCCGAGGCCCAGCGGCTGGAGACCCGCTGCCTGGGCGTCCACGAGGACTGGGCGGAGACGGAGTTGGAGCTGGGCAACGCCGCCGCCGTCGCCGAGGAGCTGGCCGAGCCCGCCGAGCGCCACCCGCTGCGCGAGCGCCTCCAGGCGGCCCGGATGAACGCCCTGCACCTGTGCGGCCGGCAGGCCGAGGCGCTCGCCGTCTACGACACCCACCGCCAGCTGCTCGCCCGCGAGTTGGGCCTGGAGCCGAGCCCCGCCCTGACCGCCCGCTACCGCGAACTGCTCGCCCGCGGCCGTTCCGGGCCCGCCTCGGCCCGCCCCGAGCGCGGCGCGGCCCCGCACGGTGTCCTGCTGCCCGCCGACACCGCCGACTTCACCGGTCGCAGCGCCGAACTGCGCGAGCTGGTGGACGAGTCGGGTACGGGCGGCGGTGTCACGGTGCTCTCCGGCCCGGCCGGCAGCGGCAAGACCGCGCTCGCCGTGCACGCCGGCCACCTGCTCGCCGACCGGTTCCCGGACGGCCGGCTGCTCGTCCGGCTGCGCACCGCCGACGGCGCCCCGCGCCCGCTGCCCGAGGTGCTGTCCGAACTCGCCGCCCTCACCGGCCGACCGGGCACCACCCCGGCCGACCCCGCCCCGGCCGACCCCGGCCAGGCCGCCGCCCTGTGGCGGGCCTCCCTCGCCGGACGCCGGATGCTGCTGGTCCTGGACGACGCGCCGGACGAGTCGGTGGTCCGCGAGCTGCTGCCGGGCCACGGCCCGAGCGCCGTCCTGGTCACCTCGCGCAGCCAGCTCGCCGGTCTGGCCTCGGTGCACCGGATCACCGTCCCGCCGCTGACGCCCGCCGAGGCCCTGGAACTGCTCGGCCGCATCGTGGGCACCGGCCGGATCGGCACCGACCGCGCGGCCGCCGCCCGGATCGTGGCCGCCTGCGGGCTGCTGCCGCTCGCCATCCGGGTGGCCGGCACCCGGCTCGCCGTGCTGCGCCACCTCCCGCTCGCCGAGTACGCGGCCCGGCTGGAGGACCCGGCGGGCGCCCTGGACGAGCTGGTCGCCGGGGACGTCACCGTCCGCGCCCGCCTCGACTCCGGCTGGCGGGACCTCACCGACCACGGCCGCCTGGCCCTCGCCCGGCTCGCCGCGCTGCCGCTGTCGCTGCTCTTCACCCTCCCCGAGGCCGCCGCCGCCCTCGGCCGCCCCGAACGCCTGGCCCTGCGCACCCTGGAGGCGCTGACCGACACGGGGGCCGTCACCTCGCCCACCGGCGAGGTCACCGCCCACGCCGCCCTCTACGCGCTGCCCCGGCTGACCCACCTGCACGCCCGCGAACGCACCGCGGATCCGCTCACCGCCGCCTCCTGACGCCGCGCCGGGCCTCTCTGCCGGGGCCCTGCGGCCGCCGAGCGGGGCCTCACCCCAGGGTCAGCAGGTCCAGCACGCCCCCGCGCTCCTCCTCCAGCCCCCACAACCCCAGCAGCACGCCCGCCGCCCCGGTGTGCAGGTCCGCCGAGAACCGCCGCAGTCGCATCCCGGGGACGAGCAGCCCCTCGGGCCGCGCCACCAGGTGCCACTGCAGTCGCGCCACCTGCCCGGCCACCGCCTCCGGTGCCCCGCCCAGCCGGTCCAGCGCCAGCGTCAGGCCGACCCGCCCCCGGAACAGCCCCGGCTCCCGGATGAACCCGGGCGCGCAGACCTTCCGCACGTCCGCCAGGAACGCCTCCCCGCCGGGCAGTTCGGCCGTCTCCAGGTACTCCCGCAGCACCAGCGCGATCCCGCTGCTCCCGCGGTCCAGGTACGCCAGCCGCCGTCCGGCCTCCAGCACCTGCAGCGAGCCGTCCGGCACCCGGACGCACTGCGCCGTCGCCCGCTCCAGCGCCAGCCGCGCCGAGTCCAGGAGCCACCGTTCGCCGGTCCGGCGGTACAGCCGCAGCTGCAGCAGCGCGATGCCCGCCAGGCCGTACAGCAGCCCGGCCGCCGCGGGCGCGTCGAGGCCGTCCACCGGCTCGCCGCGGACCACCGCCGCCAGCTCGCAGGCGTCGGCCAGCGCGGCCGCCTCCTCCCGCCGGCCGCCCAGCGCGTCCGCCAGCCGCAGCCGGGCGAGCGCGGCGCCGGCCCGCCCGCCGAACAGGCCGGCCTGACGCGCCGGCCGCGCCGCGCGGGCCCCGGCCAGCAGTTCCTCGGCCGCCTCCGGCCGCCCCAGCCGGGCCAGCACCACGGCGACGCCGAGCGGGCCGTCGTACAGCCCGCCCGTGCCCGGCCGGGCTCCGCGCCGGCGGAGCGCCGCGACCAGCCAGTCCGTGTACTCCTGCGGCCGGTCGGCGCCCGCCCGGTGCAGCGCGTACAGCACCCCGGCCGCGCCGTGCGCGACGCCCGTACCGCCGTCGGCGAACCCGGCCACGTCCCCGGGGAAGAGCCGGTCCGGCCGGTCGGGGGTGGCGCCCGCGTGGATGCCCGCGACCAGCTCGCGCCGCGCCGCAGTCCAGGACGGGCCGGCCAGCAGCTCCCGGCCCCGCCGCTCGCTCACCGAGTCCGTCCGCGCCGTCAACACGCCTGGGCGCACCGGCCCCTCCTCCGGCCCGAGTCCGAACCACTCCCGTGCCCGCCGCTCCAGCGCCGCGAGCTTGCCCGGGTCGCGGTCGGCCAGCTCCAGCACCGGCATCAGCAGCATCAGCCAGGTCGCCCACAGCATGAACCGGTCGGCCTCGGCGCCGTCGAGGCCCGGCGGGATCCGCAGCCCGGCCGGGCCGGCCGTCGGCACCCGCCGGTCGTCCAGCTCCGCCGCGTACTCGAAGTCCACCAGCACCACGGAGCCGTCCGGCCGGAGCACCACGTTGGCCGGGTGGAGGTCCCCGAACCGCACGCCCCGCTCGTGCAGCGCGCCGAGCGCCTTCTCCAGCCCCGCGACCACGCCGGCGACCCACTGCGCGTACTCGGCGCGCTGCTCGGCCGTGCAGTCCTGGTGCACCAGCGGGTAGCGCCGGATCGCCTCGGCGAACAACTGGACGCCCTCGATGTGCTCCTGCACCAGGAAGGTGTGCTCCCACACCGTGCGCACCTCGTGCAGCCGGGGCACGCACTCCAGCCCGGCCAGCCGCTCCAGCGCCCACTGCTCGCGCCGCAGCCGGGTGGTCGCGTCCGCCCCGGCGGAGTCCAGCCCGGCGTACGGGCGGGCCTCGCGCAGCACCACCCGCTCCCCGGTGTCCGCCCGCTCGGCCCGGTAGATCCCGCCGGCGCCGGAGAACTGCAGCACCTCGGTGATCCGGTACGGCAGGTGGCCGGCGGCCGCCTCCCGCGCGGCCAGGTGCGGGCGCAGCGCCGCGGGCGGCTCGACCCACTCCGGCAGCCGGAACACCGGCTCGCGCGAGTCCGGGACCAGCGTTCCGGAGGGATCGCGCAGCGCGGGCACCGGCCGGCCGGCCCCGTCCTCGCACCACAGCTCGACGAACGCGCCGTAGCGCGCGTACACCGGGGCATTGCCGATCCGCAGGTCGGTCAGCACGTACGGCCCGGGGCGCCCGTCCAGCGCGGCCGCCAACTCCTCGGCCAGCTCGACGAACTGCTCCGGCGAGACGGGGTACACGGTGACGAACTTGCCGCTGCTCCCGCGTCCGATGAACTTGCCGTTCGCCACCCGCAGTGCCGCCGCGCTGCGCTGGAACTTGAACGCCACCCGGCGCGCCGTGCAGATCCCTGCGACGACGGCCAGCGTCTCCTCGGCGCCGTCCTCCACCGCCGAGACGTGCAGCTTCCAGCCCTGTTCCGGCAGCACGACGCCGTCGGGCCGCAGGACGGTCCACAGGCCCCGCTGCTCGCGCCGCCAGCCCTCGGGCGGCTCACCGAGCCCCGGCGCGTAGCGGCTCGCCCGGTCGCGCAGCCGCCCCGGGGTGTCGTAGTACAGCGGGTCGGCGAGGCAGTACAGCTGGGTCTCGTGGGCGCCGGCCATGGCGCGCCTCCTCTTCCGGTCACTCCGGGGCGAGCGGTGCGGGGTGGGTCAGACGGCGGGCACCGGCGCCGGTCCGCGCCGCACCGGCGGCGCCCAGGTGACGACGGCCGCGCAGAGCGCGATGGCGAGCGCCAGCAGGCCGAAGGTCCGGGTGCCGCCGACCGAGCCGAGCAGGGTGCCGCCCACGAGGGGGCCGAACGGCTGGATCAGGGTGGACAGGAAGCCGGCGGCGCTCTGCACCCGGCCGATCCGGTCCGGCGGCGCGGCCAGCAGCATGCCGGAGACGAAGCCGATGCTGGCGACGGTGGACAGGCACATGCAGGCGGCGCAGAGCAGCCCGATCACCAGCGGCGCCCTGGTCACCGTCAGCACCCCGGCCGTCAGCGCGGAGGCCCAGCAGGCCAGCGCCACCAGGCTGCCGTCCCGTGCTCTGCTCCCCAGCCGGGGGGCGAGCAGCGCACCCGCCAGGGCGCCGGCCGCGGTGCAGGAGACCACCGTGCCGCCGCCGATCCCGGAGTGCCCGCCGTCGGAGGCGACGGCCAGGGTGGCGAACATCAGTGCGCTGAAGGCGAAGTTCATCCCGAGCCCGAAGATCAGCAGCAGGGTCCGCAGGTAGGGCTGCTGCCAGATGAAGGCCAGCCCGGCGGTCAACTCCTGTCTGCTGAACACCGATCCGCTCTTCTCGGCGGGCGTCGAGCGGGTCCGCATCAGGGCCACGCAGACCGTCGACAGCAGCAGTCCGACGCCCTCGGCCAGGAACGGCAGCACCGGGTGCCAGGCGAACAGCGCGCCGCCGCCGAGCGGTCCGACCAGCCGGGCCGCGGCGCCGCGCGCCTGCATCCGGGAGGAGGCCTCCCGGGCCTGCTCCCGCGGCACCACCGCGCGCAGCAGGGCGCCGGCGGCGGGTCCGTAGACGCTGGAGATCAGCGCCCCGGCGGCGGCCACCAGCAGGACCAGCGGCAGCGGGGTGTGCCCGCGCAGCACGGCGACGACCAGGGCGCTGACCGCCAGCAGGCTGCCGACGTCGCAGATCCGCATCAGCCGGCGGCGCTCGATCCGGTCGGCGAGCACGCCGCCGGGCAGCATGGTGAGCAGCAGCGCACCGACCGACACGGTGCCGATGGCGCCCGCCCGGGCGGCCGATCCGGTCTCCCGCAGGACCAGCAACGGCAGGGCGATCGACGCGAGTTGGGAGCCGAGCGAGGCCAGCAGGCCGCCGACCCAGAGCAGCCGGAAGTCCCGGTTGCGGGCGAGCGGGGTGGGCTCCATGGCCGTCCTCCGTGGTGGGTGGTGGCATCGGGCCGGGGCGGTCCCGTCGCGACGGGACCGCCCCGGAAGCCTTGCGCTACGGCCGGCGGCCGGGAACGGTGGTGCGCCCGCCCCCGCGCTCGGCCTGATGACCGGTCCGGAGGCCGGCCCGGTGACAGCCGGTGTCAGGCGGAGGTCTCGGCGCCGGCGACGTAGCTGATCAGGCTGAAGCAGTTGCCGTCCGAGGCCTCGGAGAGCACCTTCATCGACTGCAGGTCCAGGACGTTGGCGGCGTGCGCCTCGACCTCCGGGGTCTCCTCGCCGTTCTCGCCGAGGTTCTGGTCCATGTTCTCAGCCATGGTCGAACTCCCTTCCACAGGTGGGTTGTCGCGGTGGTGACGGCGGCGTCGTGACCGACTGCCGGCCGCCGTGCCGACCATGGTGGGCGCGGCCGGCTGCGCCCGGCTTCGGAGCCGGTTGGGTACCGGTATGGCCGCAGGCCGGGGCGCCGCCGACACCGCCGGCCGGGCCTCCGCAGCGCCGCGCGACGCCCCCGCACCCGGCCCCACCTGCGGCCATACCGGCCGCCAGGCGTTCCCGAACCGGGCCCGAAGCCACCCCCGCGACCCTGACCCGGAACGCCCGAACGCCCGAACGCCCACGCACGCGGCACCGGCCTCGCCCGAGCACCCGCAGCGCCCGCGCCCCGTACGCCCCGCACAGCGGAGGACGACCGAAGGACGGCCCCATGCCCTGCCCACTCTGCGCCCAACTCGTCGCCACGAACGACCAGTTCTGCCCCTCCTGCGGCACCCCGCGGGCCGCCGCCCTCGACCTGGCCGCCGAGGAGCGCAAGCTGGTCACGGTGGTGTTCTGCGACCTGGTCGACTCCACCGCCCTGTCCGGCGCGCTCGACCCGGAGACGCTGCGCGAGGTGATCCTGCGCTACTTCGAGCGGATGCACCGACAGATCGAGGCGCACGGCGGCACCCTGGAGAAGTTCATCGGGGACGCCGTGATGGCCGTCTTCGGCGTCCCGGTGATCCGCGAGGACGACGCCCACCGGGCGCTGGCCGCCGCGCTCGCCATGCTGGAGGACCTGGAGGACCTGAACACCGAGCTGGACGCCACCCTCGGGGTCCGTCTGGACGTCCGGATCGGCGTCAACACCGGCCAGGTGGTGGCGGGTTCGGACGCCTCGGCGCGCCAGGCGTTGATCTCCGGCGAGACCGTGAACATCGCCGCCCGGCTGCAGACCCGGGCCGCCCCCGGCCAGGTGCTGATCGGCCCGCAGACGCTGCGGGCCGCGGGCCCGGCCGCCCAGGTGGACGAGGTCGGCCCGCTGCAGCTCAAGGGCAAGGCCGAACCGGTCACCGCCTACCGGCTGGTCGGCCTGGACGAGGACGACCCGGAGCTGCTGCGCCGCTTCGACGTCCCGCTGGTCGGCCGGGAGCGCGAACTGGCCGAGCTGGACGCCGCGTTGGCCCGGGTGGCGGGCGGCTCGGGCGCCGAGCTGCTGCTGGTGGTGGGCGAGCCCGGGATCGGCAAGACCCGGCTGGTGCGCGAGTGGCGCGAGCGGGTGGGCCGGCGCACCGCGCGCTGCGGCACCGCCCGCTGCCGCAGCTTCGGCGAGCAGGGCGTGCTGGCGCCGCTCGCGGAGGCCGTCCGCACCCTGCTGGACGAGCCCGAGGGCGCCGCCCCGGCCGAGGCGCTGGCCCGGCTGGACGAGGCGACCGCGCCGGGCGTCGGCGCCGGGCAGTCGCTGGAGCTGCTGGCCGCGATCCTGCGCGGACGCACCGTGGAGCGCCCCGCCGTCCTCGTCCTGGACGACTGCCAGTGGGCCGGCCCGGCCCTGCTGGACGCCGCCGAGCGGCTGACCGAAGCGCTCGGCACGGCCCCCGTGCTGCTGCTCTGCCTGGCCCGCCCCGAGCTCCCGGCCGCCCGCCCGGAGCTGCCGGCGCTCCCGGTCGGCGGCCTGTCCTGGGACGAGTCCGCCCTGCTCGCCGCCCAGTTGACCGAGCTGAGCGCCCACCAGGACACGGTGCCGTCCCGGCTGCTGGAGCGCGCCGAGGGCAACCCGCTGCACCTGGAGGAGCTGCTGGCCGCCCTCACCGAGGCCGAGGGCCCCGCGCACGACGAACTCCCGCCGACCGGACGGGCGTTGCTCAGCGCCCAGATCGACGGGCTGGAGCGCGACGAGCGCGCCACGCTGGACCTCGCCGCCGTGCTCGGCCGCGCCTTCACCGCCGCCGAGCTGGCCGAACTCGCCCACGGCGGCAGCGATCAGGACACCTTCGCGGACCCTGAGGACGACGTCTTCACCGGCCCGATCGACGGCCTGCCGGCCGGCCCGGCCGCCGACGGCGCGGATACCCCGCCGCGGCTGCACGCCGCGCTGGCCCGGCTGGCCGAGCGCCGCCTGGTCGAACCGACCGGCCCCGGCTACCGGTTCAGCAGCGGCCTGGTCCAGGAGTCGGTCTACCAGTCCATGTCCAAGCGGGCCCGCGCCGAGCGCCACGAGCGCGCCGCCGACCTGCCCGCCGTCCGCTCCGCCGGGGACGGCGCCGTCGGCGGCCACCTGGAGCGCGCCCACCGCTACCGGCTGGAACTCGGCCTGCTGGACGCCCGCACCGACACCCTGCGCACCCGCGCGGCCGCCGCCCTCGGCGCCGCCGGGGCCGGCGCCCTGGCCCGCGCCGACCTGCCCGCCGCCGTCGACCTGCTGGAGCGCGCCGTCCGGCTGCACTACCCCAACGAGCGCGCCGCCGGCCCCGTCCTGCGCCGCCTCGGCGAGGCCCGGCTCGCCGTCGGGCGCGCCGACGAGGCCCTGCCCGTCCTCGCCCAGGTGCGGGACGCGGCCGCCGACCCGCTGGACGCCGCGCACGCCCGGCTCGCCCTGGCCGCCCGCGGCCTGCCGCCCGGCCAGGACCAGCCCGCCGCCACCGCCCGCGCCGTCCTGCCCCTGTTCACCGACAGCGGGGACGACCTCGGCCAGGCCCGCGCCCGGCTGCGCCTCGCCGAGGAGCGCCTGCTGGCGGGCCGGCACACCGAGGCCGAGCAGCTGCTGGAGCAGGCGCTCGACCACGTCTCCCGCACCGACGCCGAGCTGGACCGGGCCGCCGTGCTGGCCGCGCTGGCCGCCTCGCTGCTGGCCGGCCCCGAGCCCGTGCCGAACGCCACCTTCCGGCTGCGGGCCCTGCTCGCCGAGCACGGTACCGGCCGCCGGACCGTCCGGGTCGCGCTGAACGGCCCGCTGGCCGTCCTGCTGGCCCTGCGGGACCGCCCCGAGGAGGCCGAGCTGCTGCTCGCCGAGGCCAACGGGCTGGCCGGCGAACTGTCCCTGGCGGAGGCGATGGTCGCTCTGCCGGCTCTGACCGCCCAGGCCGCCGCCGCCACCGGCCAGTCCGGCCAGGCGCTGGACCTGCTGGCCGACGCCGCCGAGATCGCGCGCCACCAGGGCACCGCCGCCCCGCTGCCGCGCCTCGCCCTCACCACCGCCCGGGTCCTGCTGGACACCGACCGCCCGGCCCAGGCCGCCCGGCACCTGGACGGCGCGGACGCCGTCGCCTCGCTGCCGCCGGTGCTCGCCGTCGAGCTGGACGCGCTGCGCGGCCGGCTCGCCGCCGCCCGGGGCGAGGCCCTGCCGGCGCTGGACCTCACCGCGGCCGCCCTGGACGCGGCCGAGGCCACCGAGTCGCTGCTGCTCCGGGCGCTCACCGCGCTCGACCGCGCGCACGCCCTGCTGCTGCTCGACCGCCCCGCCGAGGCCGCCGTGGCCGCCGCCCTCGCCCGGGACCACTTCGCCGCCAAGGGCCACCTGCCGGGTGTCCGGCGGGCCGAGCGGCTCGGGGGCACCCGGTGAGCGGCCCGGCCGGCCTCACCTGGAGCCTGCGCGACCGCGGCCCCGCCGACCTGCCGGTCCTGGCCGACCGCCTCGCCGACGGCGGTGACGACGGCGACGGCACCGGCAAGGGCGTGCGGGTCTGCGTGGTCGACTCCGGGGTCGAGCCGGACCACCCGCTGGTCGGCCCGCTGCAGGGCTCCTGGGCGGTGGTCAAGGACCCGGTCACCCGGGAGCTGACCGTCCGCCCCGACACCGCGGGCGACACCTGCGGCCACGGCACCGCCTGCGCCGGCATCATCCGCCGCACCGCCCCGGACTGCGAGCTCTACAGCGTCCGGGTGCTCGGGGAGCGCTTCACCGGCACCGGCGACATGCTGATCGAAGGCCTGCGCTGGGCCGTCCGGCAGGGCTTCGACGTCGTCAACCTCAGCCTCTCCACCACCCGGACCCGCTTCCTGGAGGAGCTGCACGCGATCGCCGACGACGCCTTCTTCGCCCGCACCGCGATCGTCGCCTCCGCCCACAACACCCCGGTGGAGAGCTTCCCGTGGCGGTTCTCCTCGGTCATCTCGGTGGGCAGCCACCAGGAGGACGACCCGGCGCTGCACCTGTACAACCCGGCGCCGCCGGTCGAGTTCTTCGCCCCCGGCCAGAACGTCCGGGTGCCCTGGCTCGGCGGGGCGACCATCCGCACCACCGGGAACAGCTTCGCCACCCCGTACGTGGCCGGGCTCTGCGCCCGCTTCCTGTCCCGGCGGCCGAGGCTGACCACCTTCCAGCTGAAGAGCGCGCTCTACCTCACCGCGGCCAACGTCCAGGTCCCGACCACCCCCACCCCGGAGGCGCCCGATGACCCTCAGCACTGACCCCGCCGTCGATCCGCTGGCCCGCGAGCTGCTGCAGTCCGTGGTGGACGTCGCCCGGGCGATCTTCGGCGCCCAGGCCGGCTCGGTCTGCCTGCTCGACGAGACGGCCGGGGAGCTGGTGTTCCAGGCGGTCTCCGGGCGCGGCGAGGAGTCCCTGGTCGGCCGCCGCTTCCCGGCCGGCCGGGGCATCGCCGGCTGGGTCGCCGCCTCGGGCGAGCCGATGGTGGTCGACGACCTGGGCGCGAACCGCACCTTCGACCGGGACTTCGCCGAGTCCACCGCGTACGTCCCCGACGCCCTGATGGCCGCGCCGCTCACCCACGGCAGCCGGGTCCTCGGCGTGCTGGAGGTCCTGGACCCGGCCCCGCAGGCCCGCGCGAGCCTGCCCGAGCTGGACCTGCTGGCCATGTTCGCCCGCCAGGCCGCGGCCGCCCTGCGGGTGATCGCCGACCGCACCCCGGCCCCGGAGCCCGCCCCGGACCGCGCCGCCGCCCTCGGCCTCCTCGCCGACCTGGAGGAGCTGCTGCGCCGTCAGCCCTGAGCGGAGCCGTCAGCCCCGGACGGAGCCGTCAACCCTGGACGGTGTCGTCAGCCCCGGACGGTGTCGTCAGCCCCGGGCGGGGTCGAGGCGGAGGATCTGACCGCGCTCCAGCGCCGCGTACACCGCGCCGTCCGGGCCGAGGGCGATGCCGTGCGGCTCGGCGCCCCCGCCCGGGATCGGGTGGCCGTCGAGCCGCCCGTCCGGGGTGAGCACCCCGATCCGGCCGGCGCCCCACTCGGTGAACCAGAGCCGGCCGTCCGGGCCCGCCGCGATCGCGTGCGGTTTGGCCGCCCGGTCGGCCAGCGGGTGCTCCGTCACGTCTCCGTCCACGGTGATCCGCCCGACCAGCCCGCCGCCGATGCCGACGTACCAGAGCGCGCCGTCCGCCCCGGCGGTGATCCCGACCGGCGCGGTGCCGCCGGTGGGCAGCCGGTGGACGGTCACTTCGCCCGCCACGGTGATCCGGGCGACGGCGTCCGCCTGGTTGAGCGTGCACCACAGGGCGCCGTCCGGCCCGGCGGTGATCAGCGACGGGAACGCCCCGGGGACCGGCAGCGGATGCTCCGTCACGTCTCCGTCCACGGTGATCCGCCCGATCCGGTTCGCGGTCATCTCGGTGAACCACACCGCCCCGTCCGGCCCGGCGGCGATCCCGTACGGCCCGGCGCCCTCGCCCGGCAGTGCGAAGGAGCTCGCCGTCCCGTCCGCGTCGATCCGCCCGATCCGGTGATCGCGCATCCGGCTGAACCACATCGCCCCGTCGGGGCCGGCCGCGATCACGGCGGGCCCGCACTCCGGCGCCCCGAGCCCGTACCGCTCCACGGTGCCGTCCGCCGCCAGCCGCCCGATCTCCCCGGCGTGCACCAGCGTGAACCACACCGCCCCGTCGGCCCCCACGGCGACCCCGTACGGCCCGGCACCCTCGCCCGCCACCTCGAACAGTTCCACGTCTACCCCTCCGAGCACTATCGCGACCCTGGTCGCATTAGTGATGCTGCCACGCCCCGACCGGCCACGGCAAGCCGATTACGCACCCCGCCCCGGGAGACCGCGCAGGACCGAGACGACGCCGGTGGCCGCCGCGCAGACCGGGACGGCGAGCAGGGCGCCGATGATGCCCGCGATGCCCGAACCGGCGACCACGGCGACCATGATGGTGGCCGGGTGCAGCTCGACCGTCCGGCTCTGGATGACCGGCTGCAGGATGTTGCCCTCGATCATCTGGACGGTCAGGACCACGCCGAGCGCCCAGAGCGCCGTGCCGAGGCCCCCGTCGGCGAGGGCGACCAGGACGGCCACGGTGCCGGACAGGAAGGCGCCGACGAAGGGGATGTAGGCGCCCATGAAGACCAGTGCGCCGAGGCCGGGCGCGCCGGGCACGCCCAGGGCGAGCAGGCCGATGGTGATGAAGGCCGAGTCGATCAGGGCGATCAGCGTGGTGCCGCGCATGAAGCCGGCCATCGCCTCGAAGGCCCGTTCGGCGCAGGCGATGACGGTGTCGGCGCTGCGCCCGGGCAGGTAGGAGCGGATGGCCTCGCCGGTGCGGTGGCCGTCGCGGAGGAAGAAGAAGACCAGGGCCAGCGCCAGCACCCCGCCGGTGATCAGCTGGGTGAGCAGGCCGAGGCCGGACAGCACGCTGTTCGTCAGGGTCGAGACCAGTGAGTTGGTCTCGCCCTTGGCGTTGCTCAGGGCGTGCTGGACCTTCTTCCCCAGCGGGCCCAGCCACTGCTCCAGCCGCCGCCCGGCCGTGGGCAGTGCCTCGGCGATCTGCGGGGCGCTGTGCACCAGGGAGTTGACCAGCAGGGCGATCACCCCGCCGGCGGCGACGACCAGCACCGCGCAGGTGAGTCCGGCGGCCAGCCCCCGCCCGACGCCCCGTCGTACCAGCCACGGCACCACGGGGTAGAGCAGTGAGGCGCCGAGCAGCGCCAGGATGAACGGCACGGTCGCGGCCCGCAGCTCGACCAGCGCGAAGACCACCAGCGAGGCGACGGCGATCAGCAGGATGACGGCCGCCGACCAGGCCGCCGCCTGCCGCAGCGCGGGCGGCAGCATCTGGTACGGCCTGCGGCGGTCGGGCTGCGGACCGGGCGGGCGCTCCACGGACACGGCCACCTCCGCGGGGGATCGTCTTCGGGTCCGAACCGACCCATCTCAGCAGAGAATGTGACGGTCCGCCCGTTCTGCGCCCCCGCCCCGGCTACTCCGCCGCCTCGACCCGTACGGTCCCGCTGCCGCCGGCGCCCCCGCCGGCGAAGTCCAGCACCCGCTGCGCCTCGGCCTCCGCCGCCTGGCGGTCGGCCCGCCGCAGCGCCGTGAAGGGCTGCACGACGACGCCCTCCCCGTCCGTCAGTCGCCAGGATCCGGCGACCAGCCCGTCCACCAGCAGCGTGCCCAGCACGATCCCGTTCTGCGTCATGACCCGCCCCCGGTACTCCTCGGGCAGCACCCGGGTGCGGTCCGCGTGCGAGAGCAGCAGGTTGTCGAACGGCGCGACCAGCCGCACCGGCGCCGAGGTGTCCCCGTCCGGCCGGGGCGCCTCCGGCAGGTCGTACAGCAGCCGGCCCTGCTCGTCCCGGAAGGTCAGCAGCCGCGGCGCGAGCCTGCGCAGCACCGGGGTGAGCCCGCTGAGGCCGCACCACTTCTTCACGTCGGCCGCGGTGGCCGGACCGAAGGCGGCGAGGTAGCGCAGGACCAGGTCGTCGAGGGAGGGCGCCGGGTCGAGCGGGCGGCCGAGCCAGGCCTCGGCGGTGGTGTGCGCGGCCGGGCCGCCGCGCCCCCACAGGCCGCGCGGCGGCACCTGGACCAGCGGCAGCAGGCAGCGGGCCGCCTGGGCGAGCGCGGCCGGGTCGCGGTCCGGGCGGGTCCCGGCGAGCAGCGCGCCCAGCTGCTGGAAGGTCCGCGGCCGTTCCTCGACCAGTTCCCGGGCCTCGGCGGCGAGCGCGGCCGGGTCGAGCCCGGTGAGCCGCTTGCCGTAGGTGGTGCGCAGCTG
The DNA here is from genome assembly GCF_044767225.1 of Kitasatospora sp. NPDC101447. NCBI lineage: Bacteria > Bacillati > Actinomycetota > Actinomycetes > Kitasatosporales > Streptomycetaceae > Kitasatospora > Kitasatospora sp. NPDC101447. The sequence goes on along the minus strand of NZ_JBIWNL010000002.1, from coordinate 503,017 downwards.
CTGGTCCAGGAGGGGCTGGAGCAGGGGGCGCAGGGTGAGGCAGTCCTGGGCGGTGACGAGGTGGATGGTGCCGCGCTGGAGGGCGATCCGGACCGCCGCCCGTTCCTCCAGCAGGGTGCTCAGCGCTTCGGGCGTGAAGCCGTCGAGCCGGGCGAGCAGCCCGAGGTAGGGCGGCTGGGGCGCTGCCTGGGCCTGGAGGCCGCCGAGGTGGCGGACCATCGCGGCGGGTGTCAGGTCGGTGCGGGCGAGCAGGTGCTGACGGGCCAGCAGGGCCCGGCCGAGCGCCCGGGTGCCGAGCACCGGCTGCGGCTCCGTCACCGTGGGCCGTCCAGCACCGAGCGCAGCACGTCGATCCGGTTGGTGGTGATGGACGCGACCCCGGTGTCCCGCAGTCGGCGCATGGTGCGGCGCCGGTCGGCGGTCCAGGTGGAGACGGCGAGCCCGGCGTCCGCGGCGGCGGCGGTGAACGCGGGGGTGACCAGGCCGAACGGCGGGTTGAGGTAGCGCGGGCGCAGGTCGTCCAGCAGGGTGCGGACGGGCATCCGCGGCTGCTTCCAGGTGAGCGCGATCTCGGCGTCCGGGGTCTGTTCGCGCACGGCGAGCATGGCGGTGACGGGGCCGCAGAAGGCGACCAGCCGCTCGGCGCCGAGCTCGGTGACCACGGACCAGGTCGCGGCGGCCGGGCCGGGCTCGTCCAGGTCGATGAGCAGCCGGCGGCCGTCGAAGCCGCTCACCGCCTTGATCGCCTCGACGAGCGTGGGGACGGCGAGCGGGCCCTGCCGCAGCTCGTCCAGCTGCTCGGTGGTGACCCGGTCGATCGACCGGGGGTCTCCCCAGAGCCGTTCGAGGGTGCGGTCGTGCAGCAGGACGGGCACCCGGTCGCGGGTGAGCTGGACGTCCACCTCGACGGCGTCGGCGCCGGCGGCCAGCGCGGACTCGACGGAGGGCAGGGTGTTCTCGCGGTACCGGTAGGGGTCGCCGCGGTGGGCGACGGCCAGCACCCGGGGGCGGCGGTCGGTGCTCGCGCTCGGGGTGGTCGGCAGGTGTGGCATCCGGGCCTCTCGTTGCGGTTCCGGGACTCGTCGGTGCGGCGTCAGCGCCGTTCGATCATCACGTTGGTGGACTTGATGACCGCCGTGGCGGGTGCGCCGGGGACCAGGTTCAGCTCCTCCGCCGACTCCCGGCTGATCAGCGACACCACCCGGAACGGCCCGGCCTGGATCTCCACCTGGGCGGCCACGTCGCCGAGCAGCACGTCGGTGACGATCCCCGGGAAGCGGTTGCGGGCCGAGGACGGGCGGCCCTCGGCCTCGGCGTTCTCCGGCCGGGCCAGCTCGCGGGCGAAGGCGGCGAGCTCGGCACCGGGGATGATCCGGTGACCGTGCTCGTCCCGCGTGGCGGCGAGCCGCCCGGCGTCCACCCAGCGCCGCATGGTGTCGGCGCTGACGCCGAGCAGCGCCGCGGCCTCTCCGATGCGGTACGGGTTGGCCGGCGCCTCGGGCTGGCCCATGAGCGACTCCTGACGGTGGTTCGAAGGTCTTCGGGGGGGACTTCGGGGACTTCGGGGGGCTTCGGAGCACCGGGGTATCCGGCGGTGCGCGGCCCCGCCGCCATCCTGCCGTACCGGGTGCGGCGGCGGGAAAGCCAGGGCCGCCGGGTCGGGTGCGCGGAGCGGCCCGGCGCCCGTCTACGGCCCTCGCCCGCGGGGCGACGGGGGTTCGAGGACGGGCGCTACGGCTCGCCGAAGAGGTCCCGCCGCACCGCGTCCCCGGCGGTCAGCACCGCCCCGGCGAGCACCGCGCCGCCGCCCGCCGTGCCGGCCCGCACCTCGGTGCTGAGCGGCGAGAGCCGGGCGAGCCGCCGCTCCACCCGGCCGGCGAGTTCGGCGCCGCCGGCCCGGCCGATCTCCCCGCCGAGCACCACGCAGCCGGGGTCGAGCACCACGCAGACGCTCGCCGCGCCGATGGCGATCCGTTCGGCCAGTTCGTCCAGGAAGCGCCCGTCGGCCTCGCCGGCCCCGGGTGCGACCGCCGCCCGGACGACGGCCTCGGCCGCGGCGGCGTCCCCGGCCGGGGCGGCGGGCAGCCCGTGCGCGCGGGCGAGGTCGCAGATCGCCGCGCTGCCGACCAGGTCGTGGAAGCCGCCCTCGCAGCTGTCGGCGCTGGGCAGCCCGACGGTCCCGGGGACGGGCAGGAAGCAGATCTCGCCGGTGCCGCCGGAGAAGCCGCGGCGCAGCCGCCCGTCCAGGATGACGGCGGCGCCGACGCTGTGGCCGAGCCACATCAGTACGAAGGTGTCGCGGTCGCGCGCGGCGCCGACCCGGTACTCGGCCCGCCCGGCCAGGTTGACCTCGTTCTCCAGGATCACGTCGGTGCCGGGCAGTTGCTCCAGTGCGGCGAGGAGTTCGGCGTGCCAGGCGGGGAGGTTGCCGGTGCTCTGCAGCCGCCCGGTGGCGGGGTCGACGAGGCCGGGGGCGCCGACCGCGACGGTGTGCAGCCGCTCGACGCCGGCGCCGCGCGCGGTCTCCAGCAGGGTCGTGGTGATCACCGCGGCGGTGCCGGGCCCGCCCGCGCCCTCGACCGGGATCTCGGCGGTGGCGAGGGCCTGCCCGGCGAGGTCGGCGACGACCAGGCTGACGCCGCCGGCGCGGACGTCGAAGGCGGCGATGTGCGCGCGGGAGGCGACGAGTGCGTAGACCCGGGCGTTGGGGCCGCGCCGCTGTTCGCCGCGTTCGCCGACGACGGCCACCAGGCCGGTGCGTTGGAGGCGGTCGAGCAGGTCGGCGACGGTCGGCCGGGACAGGCCGGTGAGGTCGCGCAGCTCGGTCGCGGTCAGGGGGCCCTGTTCGAGCAGGAGGTTGAGCGCCAGCCGGTCGTTGATCGCCCGGGCGGTGCTCGGCGTGGCCGTACGCGCGGTGGTCATGGCCGCTCATCCTTCCAGAGTGTTTCTATCAGGGTCCCTTCCTGATAGTTTATCGAACCGTCGCCGGCCGGTCGCGCCTCCGCCGCGCGGCCCGTCCTGCGCGCACCTGCGCTTGACTACCGACAAGGCCACCCACAGGGCACCGTCGCGCCCCGCACCGCGCGACCGGGAGGGAACGCCGATGAACCGCACCACCGCGCCACCGCCGCGACCGCTGACCGCCCCGCGCCGGGCCCGGGCGAGCATCGCCCTGGTCTTCGGCGTGCACGGCGCCGTCAGCGGCAGCTTCGTCACCCGCATCCCGTGGCTCCAGGACCGCCTGGACCTGTCCACCGGACAGCTCGGCCTGGCCCTGGTCATGCCCGCCATCGGCTCCTCCCTCGCCATGCCGCTGGCCGGCCGATTCGTCCACCGGTACGGCGGCCGGGCCGCGGTGCGCGGCCTGCTCTCGCTCTGGTGCCTGGCCCTCGCCCTGCCCGCGCTCGCCCCCTCCCTGCCGCTGCTGTGCGTGGCGCTGCTGGCGTACGGGGCCGCCGCCGGGATGGCGGACGTCGCGATGAACGCGCAGGGCGTGGAGATCGAGGAGCGCCTCGGCCGCTCGATCATGTCCGGCCTGCACGGCATGTGGAGCGCCGGCGGCCTGCTGGCCTCCGGCTTCGGCATCCTCGCCGCCCACCTCGCCCTCGACGCCCGGCTGCAGCTGGCCGTCACCGCACTGGTCCTGCTCGCGCTCGCCCAGCCGGTCTGCCGCGGCCTGCCCGACCTGCGGGCGCACGAGGACGCCCAGGAACCGCCGCGGTTCGCGCTGCCGCCGCGCAGCTCGCTGGTGATCGGGCTGGTCGGCTTCTGCGCGGTCTTCGCCGAGGGCGCCTCGATGGACTGGAGCGGCGTCTACCTGCGGGACGTCACCGGCGCCTCGGCCACCGTCGCCGCCGCCTCCTACACCGCCTTCTCGCTCACCATGGCCGTCAGCCGCCTCGCCGGGGACACCGCGATCCGCCGCCTCGGCGCCGTCCGGACCACCCGGATCGGCGGCGCCGTCGCCACCGTCGGCGGCCTGCTGGTGGTCGCCGCCGACCGCCCCGCCCTCGCCATCCCCGGCTTCGCGCTGATCGGCATCGGCATCGCCGTCATCGTCCCGCTCGCCTTCGCCGCCGCCGGCCGGATCGGCAGCAACCCCAGCCAGGCCATCGCGGGCGTCGCCACCGTCACCTACACCTCCGGCCTGATCGCCCCCGCGGTCATCGGCACCCTCGCCCAGGCCACCTCGCTGACCGCCTCCTTCGGCCTGGTCACCGCCCTCGCCCTCGCCCTGCTCCTGAGCGCCGGAGCGCTGCGCCGGGCCGAGCGGAATCCCGCCGACGAAAACGTGACCGCACCGGAATCGGAAAGGCCTTCCGGAAAAGATCTCTCCACGATATGATGGCGAATTCCGGAAGGAATTCCCCGCTAGCATCACCGACCGTCGGGCGCAGCCGCGCCCGGCGGTTTTCGCGATCCGCGAGAGGGATTCCCGTGTGCTACGACCCGGACGCCGCCCCGCCCGCCTTCTCCCCCGCCGCCCGGCCCCCGGCCGAAGCCGCACCGCTCACCCTGACCTCCGCGGACGGCACCGAGTTCGGTGCCTTCCTGGCCCGCCCGGAGGTCACCACCGGGGTCGGCGTGCTCGTCCTCCCGGACAACAAGGGCCTTTCCGGCTTCTACCGGAAGACCGCCGAACGGCTCGCCGAACAGGGGCACCCGGCGCTCGTCCTCGACTATTACGGCCGAACCGCCGGGGCCTTTCCGGAAAACCGCCCGACGGAATTCGGCGAACTGCCGAACCTGCTCCCCCACCTGCTCGCGCTCACCCCCGAGGGCCTGGACGCCGACCTCACCGCCGCCCTGGAGCGACTGCGCACGGATGGCCCGGCCGAAGTGGTCGCGCTAGGCTTCTGCTTCGGCGGCCGCCAGGCCTTCCGCGCCGCCGCACCGCGCTTCGGCCTGACCGGCGCGGTCGGGTACTACGGCTACCCCGACACGATCAACGGGGCCCCGGGGCCCACCCAGCTCGCCGCCGACCTCACCGCCCCGATCCTGGCCTTCTGGGGCGGCGCCGACGAGCACATCCCGTCCGCCGCGGTCGAAGCCTTCGACGCGGCCCTCACCGGAGCGGGCCACCCGCACGAGTTCGTCACCTATCCGGGTGCCCCGCACAACTTCTTCGAAATGTCGGCAGTCGAACACTTCGGCGCTGCCCGGGACTCCTGGCACCGTCTGCTGGAGTTCCTCGCCCGGTCGCGCTGAACCGCACCACCGGAGGTCGACCGATGTTCCGTCGTACGCGGCTCGCCGCCGCCACCACCGTCCTCGCCACCACCGCCCTCGCCGCCCCCGCAGCCGCCCACGCCGCCCCGGCGGCCCCCGCGGCCGCGGACGACTTCGGCCCCGCCGAGATCCGGCCCCTGGCCGGGCCGCCGAACCTCTGCCTGGAGATCGCCGACGGGAGCACCGCCGACGGCGCCCTGGTCCGGATCGGGACCTGCACCGGCGGCGACTACCAGAAGTGGACCCAGACCGCCGACGGCTGGATCAACCTGCACAGCGGCAAGTGCCTGGAGATCCCCGACGGCAGCACCGCCTGGGGCACCCAGGCCGACCAGCGGACCTGCGACGGCCGCAGCAACCAGAAGTGGAGCGACCCGCCGGCCGGCCACCCCGGCACCCCGCGCGGCATCGTCAACGCCCACAGCGGCCTCGTCCTCGACGTCTACGGCGGCTCCCTGACCCCCGGCACCCCGGTGATCCAGTGGGGGTACCAGGGCACCCCCAACCAGTTCTGGCACTACAACCCCGAGAAGGACCCGTACAGCTGATCCCGTGATCCCGTGATCCGCTGATCCCGTGATCCCGCGTTCCGTCGGCGGCCGGTCGACCCGGCCGCCGACGGCCTTGCGGCCCGGCGGGCCCACGGCCCGGTGACCCGGCGGCAGCACCACCCGGCGGCAGCACGGCCCGGTGGCCCGGGAGCCGGTCGGCCCGGTTAGGCTCGGGCGGATGTCCGAGCACGGTTCCACCCCCGCGCCCCCCGCCACCCCGCGTTCCGCCTGGTGGCGGCTGGCGCTGCTGATCGCACTGCTCGGCGCGGCGGCCGGCTCGCTGCTGCTGTGGAGCCCCACGGAGCTGCTCTCCGGCGGGCTGGCGGACCGGATGCCCGGGTACTGGTTCGCGCCGCTGTTCGCCCTGGTGTACGCGGTGGGCACGCTCGCCTTCGTGCCCCGGCCGGCGCTGAACGCGGCGGCCGGGCTGCTGCTCGGCATCCAGCAGGGCCTCGCGATGGCGGTGCTCGGCACCACCCTGGGCGCCGCCATGGCCTTCGGGCTCGGCCGGGGCCTCGGCCGGGAGGCACTGCGCCCCCACCTGCGCGGCAAGGTGCTCGCCGCCCTGGACCGGCGGTTCACCGAGCAGGGCTTCCGCAGCGTGCTGGTGCTGCGGCTCATGCCCGGCGTGCCGTTCCAGGCGATCAACTTCGGCGCCGCCTTCTCCGGGACCGGCGCACTGCCCTTCGTCCTCGCCACCGCGATCGGCGCGGTGCCGACCACGGCCGTGTACGTGACGGCGGCCGCCAGCGCGGGCGAGCCCGGTTCGGCGGCGTTCCTGGTGTCGGCGGGCCTGATCGCCCTGCTGGGCCTGGGCAGCGCGGCGGGGCTCTGGCGGGCGGCCAGGGCCCGTCGCCGGGCGACGGCCGCCTGAGCGGTCGGCGGGCCGGGCCACGGCCGCCTGGCGGTCGACGGGCCGGCCGACCGGCGGAACAAATCGTTCGCGCCCCTGCCGGGCCGGGCGCCAGGATGGCCCGCATGACCGACATCGATCCGCGGGTGGACCCGCCGATGGCCGCCGACGAGGCCGCCACCCTCACCGCCTTCCTCGACTACCACCGCCACACCCTCGCGCTCAAGTGCGAGGGGCTGACCGACGACCAGCTGCGCCTGCGCTCCGTCCCGCCGTCCAACCTTTCGCTGCTCGGCCTGGTCCGGCACATGGCCGAGGTCGAGTGGTACTGGTTCCAGTGCATCCTGCGCGGCGAGGAGGTCGAGGGCGGCCACTACTGCACCGAGGCCGACCCGGACGGCGACTTCGACAACGTCGACACCGCCGACGTCGCGGCCGACGTCGCCACCTGGCGCGCCGAGATCGAGGCCTCCCGCCGCGCGGCCGCCGGTCTGCCGCTCGACACCGTCGGCAAGCGACCGCGCCGCGGCGAGGAAGTGACGCTCCGCTGGATCCTCGCCCACATGGTCGAGGAGTACGCGCGGCACAACGGCCACGCCGATCTTCTGCGCGAATTGGTGGACGGCTCGACCGGCGAGTGATCCACCGTGTGAAATCGTTTCCGCATTGTTGACAGAAGGTCAATTAAGCGGTGACCGCGACCGATATGGTCTACGCGCGCAACCGTACGACGCTGCGCCGCGTCCGCTCTTTTTGCCCGGGTCCGCCCGGGTTTCCGGCGCGGCACGACTCGTACGGGGGTCGCGAGCGGGCACGGGACCGGTGAACAGTGCGATACTCGGACAGTTCCGACGAGTGGATGACGTGTCAAGGAACGGCACGCAACCCCGGGGGACCAGACGGGACGGGACAGGGAGGCGCGGCATGGGAGCACTTCGCGACGAGCACCACAACGGGTGGCTGATGCCCTCGGGGAACTACCCGGCCGCGGTGTACGACGACGAGTGGGTGGACCAGGAGACGGTGCCGTCCGTCGCCGCGCCCGCGAAGATCGTCTCCCTGCGGCCGACGGGCTTCGAGGCGGCCCGCACGGTCGGTGAGCACATCCGGGCGAGCACCCCGGTGGTCATGGACCTCACCGAGATGGCGGAGGCCGAGGCCAAGCGCATGGTCGACTTCGCCTCCGGTCTGATCTTCGGCACCCGGGGCGGCATCGAGCGGATCGCCCGCCGGGTCTTCCTGCTCACCCCGGCCGACGTCGAGGTGATGGTGATCGACCGCCCGCTCGACGAGACCGGCTTCTACAACCAGAGCTGAGCCGACCAGAGCTGAGCCGCGGCGCCCCGGCGCGGCGGCACCCCCGACCGGGGACGGCACCCGCCGTCCCCGGTTTTTTGCTGCCCGGAACCCGATCGTCGGCGGGTCGGTCGAGGGTCATCCGAGGCTCGCTTGAGACGCTCCACATAATTCTGAGACATCCATGTCTCACATGAACTACACTCGACTCATGGCCACCGACCGCGACACCGTCCTCGAAGCCGCCGTCGGCGTGCTCTCCCGCCGCCCGACCGCCCACCTGGACGAGATCGCGCGCGCCGCCGGCATCAGCCGCGCCACGCTGCACCGGATCTTCCCCGGGCGCGAGGCGCTGATCCGCGAGGTCGGCCTGCTCGGCCTGCGCCGGTTCGCCGCCGCGCTGGACACCGCCGGGGTCGAGGAGGGCGACGCCGAGGCCGCGCTGCGCCGCCTGGTGGACGCCTCCGTCCCGGACGCCATGCTCTGCGCCTTCCTGGCCGGCGAGAACCAGCTCTACGACAACGACGAGATCAACGACCTCTGGGAGCTCCAGATCGCCCGGCTGCACGCGCTCTTCCTGCGCGGCCAGCAGCAGGGCGTGTTCCGCATCGAGCTGAGCGCCGCCTGGCTGAGCGAGGCCTTCTTCGACCTCGTCGCCGGCGTCGGCTGGTCCATCCAGGACGGCCGGCTCGCCCCGCGCGACGCCGCCTTCTCGCTCGCCGAGCTCTTCCTCGGGGGCGCACTGCGTAGACCGGACGCCCCCTCCCCGGCTCCCACCACCACCGACACCTCACCCCGCAGCACCTGAAGCCGCAGCGCCCCGCACCGCAGCACCACGCGCCACCACACCTCACCCCACAGCCACGGACCGCAGCACCTCCGACTGCAGACCGGACACCGATACGCCATGAGTTCCCTGACCGCCCGCCAGCGCTGGACCGGCCTCGCCGTCCTCGTCCTGGCCGTGACCGTGGTCGCGCTGGACGCGACCGTCCTGTCCCTCGCCATCCCGTCGATCAGCGAGACGCTGCGCCCCAGCGGCACCCAGCTGCTCTGGATCGGCGACTCCTACTCCTTCGTGCTCGCCGGCCTGCTGGTGAGCATGGGCGCGCTGAGCGACCGGATCGGCCGCAAGAAGCTGCTGCTGGCCGGTTCCGCCGCCTTCGGCGCGGCCTCGTTGCTGGCCGCCTACGCACCCGGCCCGGGCTGGCTGATCCTGGCCCGCGCGCTGCTCGGCGTCGCCGGGGCGACGATCATGCCGTCCACCCTGTCGCTGATCCGCAGCCTCTTCCCGGACGACCGGGAGCGGGCCACCGCGATCGGCATCTGGGGCGCGGCCGCCACCGCCGGCGCCGCGCTCGGGCCGGTGGTCGGCGGGGTGCTGCTGGAGCACTTCTGGTGGGGCTCGGTGTTCCTGATGAACATCCCGGTGCTGCTCCTGCTGCTGGGCCTCGGCGCCTGGCTGCTGCCGGAGTCCAAGGACCCGAAGCCGGGCCGCTGGGACGTGCTGAGCGTCGTGCTGTCGATGGCCGGCGTGATCGGCGTGGTGTACGCGATCAAGGAGGCCGCCGCACACGGCGTGACCCGCTGGGACGTACCGGTCGCCTTCGTGCTGGGCGCCGCCGCGCTGACCGGCTTCGTCCGCCGCCAGCTGCGGCTGGAGACCCCGCTGCTCGACGTCCGGCTGTTCCGCGACCGCCGGTTCACCGCGGCGGTCTCGGCCTCGCTGATCTCCCTGGTCGGCCTCTCCGGCGTGATCTTCGTGGTCTCGCAGTACCTGCAGCTGGTCCGCGGCTACCAGCCGCTCCAGGCGGGCCTGGCCGAGCTGCCGGCCTTCGCCGGCTCGGTGGTCGGCGGTCTGCTGACCGCCCGGGTGGCCCGCCGCTTCGGCGCCCGCACGGCACTGACGGCCTGTCTGCTGACGATGGGTCTGGGCGTCGGCGCCCTCGGCTGGCTGGAGCAGGACACCACCTACCTGCTGCTGGCCGCCTCCTTCCTGCTGGTCGGGACGGCCGAGGGCGTGGTCTACACGCTCGGTGCCGACCTGGTGCTGCGCGCCGCGCCCGCCGACAAGGCCGGTGCCGCCTCGGCGGTCTCGGAGACGGCGTACGAGCTGGGCACCGCGCTCGGCATCGCCCTGGTCGGCTCGGTGGTCGGCTCGGTCTTCGCGAACGGTCTGGTCGTCCCGGCCGGAACGGACCCGGTGGCCGCCGCCCGGGCCGGCGAGTCGCTCGGCTCGGCGGTCGAGGTGGCGCAGGGCCTGCCGGCGGAGGTGGCGCAGCCGCTGCTGGCGAGCGCGAAGCAGGTCTTCGTCGGCGGCATGAACGGTGCCGGGCTGCTGGCCGCCGCGCTGCTGGTCGGCGCAGCCGTGATGGCCTGGCGCCTGCTGCGCGGACTCGCCGGGCCGGACGGCGCGGCGGGCAGCCCGGCCGAGACGGCGGACGCGGCCGACGCGCCCACCGAGCCGGCCGAGGCGCCTGCCGGGGCGGCGGACGCGCCTGCCGGGGCGGCGGAGAAGGTCCACGCCTGACCTGCCCTCCCGAGGACCGGCGCGTGACACCCCCTCCGTAGCTCGGTAGAACGGCCGTTCCCCCGAGGGGAGCGGCCGTTCCCGCGTGGTCGGGCGCCGCTACTTCGCCCCGAAGGGCAGCTCCAGCTCCGCCCAGACGACCTTGCCGTCCCGGGTGAGCCGACTGCCCCAGCGCTGGGCGAGCTCGCTGACCAGGAACATCCCGCGTCCGCCCTCGTCCTGCTCGGCGAACGGGCGCAGCTGCGGGGTCTGGCCGCCGGCGTCGGAGACCTCGACGGTGAGCACCCGGTCGCGGAACAGCCGCAGCCGGCGCGGCGCGTCGGCGTGCAGCAGGGCGTTCGTCACCAGCTCGCTGACGAGCAGTTCGGCGTAGTCGGTGAGCGCGGACAGGCCCCAGGCCTCCAGGGTGGCGCGGGTGAAGCGGCGGGCCTTGCCGGGCAGCCGGCCGCCGCCGCTGAGCGGGAGGGTGGCGATCCGGTCGGCGGGCAGTGGCAGCACCCGGGCCATGATCATCGCGATGTCGTCCTCGGTGCCGTCGGTGACGAGGGCGGCGAGGACGGCGTCGCAGCTCTCCTCCAGGGTCCGGCCGGGCCCGGAGAGCGTGCGGGCGAACAGGTCGATCCCGTCGTCCAGGTCCTGGCCGCGCCGCTCGACCAGGCCGTCGGTGTAGAGCGCGACCATGCCGCCCTCGGGGATGGTGAACTCGATCGACTCGAAGGCGACCCCGCCCACGCCCAGCGGTACGCCCGGCGGCACGTCGACCCGCTCGGCGGTGCCGTCGGGGGCGACCCGCACCGGTGGCAGGTGCCCGGCCGAGGCGACCTGGACGGTGCGCTCCAGCGGGTCGTACACCGCGCAGATGCAGGTGGCGAACTGGCCCTCGCCGATTCCGGAGGCGGTCTCGTCCAGCCGGGTGAGGACCTGCTCGGGCGGCATGTCCAGGGTGGCGAGGGTCCGGGCGACGGTGCGCAGCTGGCCCATCGTCGCGGCGGCCCGGATGCCGTGGCCCATCACGTCGCCGACCACCAGGGCGACCCGCCCGCAGGACAGCGGAACGACGTCGAACCAGTCGCCGCCGACCTCGCTGACCACGCTGCTGGGCAGGTAGCGGTAGGCGATCTCCAGGCCGAGGGTGCGGTGCACCTCCTGCGGCAGCAGACTGCGCTGCAGGGTGAGGGCGGTCTCCCGTTCGCGCCGGTAGAGCCGGGCGTTGTCGAGCGCCAGCGCGGTGCGGGCGACCAGCTCCTCGGCGAGCGCGACGTCGGCGGCCGTGAAGGGCTCCGGGTTGCGCATCCTGATGAACTCGGAGCCGCCGAGCACCATGCCCCGGGCGGTGATCGGCACCATCAGGTAGGAGTGGATGCCCGCCGCCATCCCGGGGGCCACCCGGTCCTCGCTGGAGACGAGCCCGCGCAGCACCTCCTCGTCCACCTGGGCCCGCAGCAGCGGCTTCCCGCTGCGCAGGCACTGGGTGTAGCTGCGGTCGGGGGCGTACTCGGAGGTCTCGCCGACGACGTCGACGGCGTGCGCGAGCCCGGTCTCGTAGTTCTCCCCGACGGCGACGGCGCGCAGGGTGACGGTCCGGTCGGTGGGGATCGGGGTGGGCTCGGCGCCGCGCAGCACCGGCTCCAGCAGGTCGACGGTGGCGAAGTCGGCGAACCGGGGGACGACGGCCTCGATCAGTTCCTCGGCGGTGCGCTGGAGGTCGAGGGTGGTGCCGATCCGCGCGGTGGCCTCGGCGATGGTGCTGAGCCGTTCCTGGGCCCGGGAGGCGCGGGCCTCGGCCTGGAAGCGCTCGGTGACGTCGATGATCGAGGAGCAGACGCCGAAGACCCGGCCGGTGGAGTCTTCGAGGCGGAAGTAGGAGGCGGACCAGGCGCGGTCCCGCTTCGGGTCGCCGGGGACGCGGCCGTGCGAACGGGCGTCCACGACGGGCTTGCCGGTCCGCAGCACCTGGCGCATGATCTGCTCGATCTCGGCGGTGTTGATGCCGGGGAGCACCGCGGATATCCGGCGGCCCAGGTGCGCGGCGACCGGCACGCCGTTCATCCGGGCCAGCGACTCGTTGATCCGGGCGTAGCGCAGGTCGGTGTCGTAGACGGCCATCCCTATCGGGGAGCGGCCGAAGATGCCGTCCAGCACCGCGAGGTCGGCCTCGACGGCGTGCAGGGCGCGGGTGTCGGAGGCGGTGGCGAGGAGCAGCAGGGTGCCGGCCGGGCCGGCGATGGGGTAGGTGCGGAACTCCAGGTCGACCTTGTGGCCGTCGCGGTGGCGGACCGGGAAGACGCCCGACCAGCCGCTGCCGGTCATGATCCGTTCGAAGAGGTCCAGCACCTCGGCGCGGTCGCCGCCGTCGGTGAGCAGTTGGGCGGCGTAGCTGCCGACGGCTTCCTCGCTGGTGTAGCCGAGCAGGGCCTCGGCGTCCTCGCTCCAGTGCAGGATCAGGCCGTCGTCCTGGAGCAGGGCCGTCGCGAGCGGGACGAGCCGGTGGCCTTCGGGGAGTACGCCTTCGAGGTGTTCGCCCTCGTGGCGCTCACTCCCGTGGTGATCACCCCCGCGGTGCTCACCTCCGGGGTGTTCGCCCTCGTGGCGTTCGCCGTCGTGGCCGCCGCCCTCGGGACGTGCCGGAGTGCCGCCCGGTGCCGTGCGCGCGGCGTCGGTCGCGTCCCACTCGTGTCCGTGCATGATCAGGCAGCACCCCGGTTCGGCTCGTGCCCGGCCGGGTGGGCCTCGCGGTCCGTGCCGGCCGGGGTTCTTCTCCAGACTGCACGGACATCAGCCGCCCGGCGACCCCTTGGTCAGGGGTTGTCCGGCCGCTCCGGATGTACGGGCGTCATGGGCGTACCGGGCGCAGCGTACTCTCAAGAACGCCCGCCCACTGCCGGATCACTCCGGAACGTCGGAGGCTGTCGTCGGTGAGCAGGTTGGCCAGGCCCAGCCCGCGGGCGAGGTCCAGGGTGGCCTGCACCGATTCGCGCACGCCGGGGCGGCTCTCGTCGGCGTCCAGGAACTCCACGGCGGCCCGGTGGGCCTCTCTTCCGACGTGCCCCTCCAGGGCGATGATCCGCTCGCGCAGCGCCTCCTCGGTGGCGGCGGCGGTCCACAGGTGCAGGGCGGCGCGGAACAGCGGGCCGGTGTAGAGGCGGACGATCATGTCGACCACGGCGCGGGTGCGGTCGGGGCCGGCGGCGGGCAGCTCGTCCGCGTGCGCGCGGACGGCCGCCAGCCGCTCAGCGGTGACGTGCTCGACGGCCGCGGTGAAGAGGTCCTCGCGGGTCGGGAAGTGATGCTGGGCGGCGCCCCGGGAAACGCCGGCGCGCTCGGCGACGACGGTGACGGTGGAGCCGTTCCAGCCGAGCTCGGCCAGGCAGTCCACGGCCGCCGCGAGCAGCCGGGCCCTGGTCGCGCGGCTGCGGTCCTGCTGGGGCGTGCGGGCGGCGGCGTGGCTGGCCATGGCTGCGGGCGGCTCCTGTTCCGGTGGGGGCGCGGTGGGTCGATCCTCACAGACGGGCACCGGTCTTCGTCCGCGGGGGCCCGCCCGCTCAGTTGACGGCGGCGCGCTCGGCCTCGCGGGCGCGCAGTTCACGGCGGAGGATCTTGCCGGCCGCGGACTTGGGGACGGCGTCCACGAACTCCACCGCGCGGACCTTCTTGTACGGGGCGACCAGCCCGGCGACGTATCCGGTGACCTCCTCGGCGGTCAGGGCGCTGCCCGGGGTGCGGACCACGAAGGCCTTGGGGCACTCGGTGCCGTCGGCGTCCGGCACGCCGATCACGGCGGCGTCGGCGATCTCGGGGTGGCCGAGCAGCACGGCCTCCAGTTCGGCGGGGGCGACCTGGTAGCCCTTGTACTTGATCAGTTCCTTGACCCGGTCGACGATGTACAGGTAGCCGCGCTCGTCCACGTAGCCGACGTCGCCGGTGTGCAGCCAGCCGTCGGCGTCGATCACGGCGGCGGTCGCGGAGGGGCGGCCGAGGTAGCCCTTCATCACCTGGGGGCCGCGGATCAGCAGTTCTCCGCGCTCCCCCGCGCCGAGGTCCCCGGCGGAGCCGTCCAGGGCGGTGACCCGCAGTTCGGTGGAGGGGACGATCCGGCCGACCGAGCCGCGCGGGGGGTCGCCCTCCCGGGGGGAGACCACGTGGGTGACCGGGGAGAGCTCGGTCATGCCGTAGCCCTGGAGCAGGTGCGGCAGGCCGAGGCGCCGGGCGCAGGCGTCGGCGAGTTCGCGGTCGAGCGGGGCGGCGGCGCACAGCAGGTACTCGACGGAGGAGAGGTCGTACCGGTCCACGGCCGGGTGCTTGGCCAGGGCCAGGGCGATCGGCGGCGCCACCACCAGGGCCTGCACCCGGTGCTCCTCGACGGCCCGGCAGAACTGCTCCAGGTCGAAGCGGGGCAGCACGACCACGGTGGCGCCGCAGCGCAGCGGCTGGTTGAGCAGCGCCGCGAGGCCGTAGATGTGGAAGAAGGGGAGGACGGCGAGCACCCGCTCGCCCTCGGCGGGGCGGTAGAGGGCGTCGCACTGGGCGAGGTTGGTGGCGATCGAGCGGTGGGTGAGCATGACGCCCTTGGGCAGGCCGGTGGTGCCGCTGGAGTAGGGCAGCACGGCGACGTCCTCGCCCGGGTCGATGGCGACCTCGGGGGCGGGGCCGGGCGCGGCGAGCAGGTCGGCGAGCGAGCGGTGGCCGTTCGCGCCGTCCAGGACGACGATCTCGGTCAGCGGGCGGCCCTGCCCGGCCGCCAGTTCGGCGGCCGCACGGGCGGTGGGCAGGAACGGGGACACGGTGACCAGCCAGCGGGCGCCGCTGTCGCACAGCTGGCCGGCCAGTTCGGCGGGCGTGGCCAGGGAGGACACCGTGGTGACGGTGGCGCCGGCCCGGGTGGCGCCGTAGTAGGCCATCGGGTAGACGGTCGAGTTGGGGCTGAACAGGGCGAGGACGTCGCCCCGGCGCACGCCCAGCTCGGCCAGGCCGGCGGCGACCCGCTCGACGGCGGCGGCGAGCTGCGCGTAGCTGACGTGCTCCCCGGTGAGGCCGTCGATCAGGGCCGGGCGGTCGCCGTACCGGGCCGCGGCGCCGAGGACCGCGTCATGGACCGGCAGGTCGACCACGGGGACGTCCGGGAACTCGCTTCGGAACACCAAGGCATGCCTCCAGTAAGGAAGTTGACGCGGCAACTAAACCTGCGTGCGGTGCGCGTTCAGGAGCATACGGACAGTCAGGGGGCAGGCTGGGCCATTGTGGGGAACCGGGGGCGGAGCTCGCGTGGCACGTGTGTTCCCGGGGGCGCCCGCCCGGACGCCGCCGCACCACGCCCGCCCGCCCCCTGGCGCGGTCCCGGCCCCGGAGCGCCCCCGTCCCTCCCCCGCCGCCGGCCCGGCGACACCACTCCGGTGGCCGTCACCCACACCGGGCCGTCACCCGCCGCGGGCCGGCCGTCCCGCACCGGCCCGGGCGCCGCGTACGGGAGGCAGCGCGGTGTTCGCACGGCCGTCCCCGGCCGGTGACTCAGTACGACTTGGGCAGGCCGAGGGTGTGCTGGGCGACGTAGTTGAGCACCATCTCGCGGCTGACCGGGGCGACCCGGCCGACCCGGGTGGCGGCCAGCAGGGCACCCAGCCCGTACTCCTGGGTGAGGCCGTTGCCGCCGAGGGTCTGCACCGCCTGGTCGACGGTCCGGGCGGCGGCCTCGCCGGCGGCGTACTTGGCCATGTTGGCGGCCTCCCCGGCGGCGAGGTCCTCGCCCTCGTCGTAGAGCAGCCCGGCCTTCTGGGTCATCAGCCGGGCCAGCTCGATCTCCACCGCGCACTGGGCGAGCGGGTGGGCCAGGCCCTGGTGGGCGCCGATCGGGGTGGACCAGACGGTGCGGGTCTTCGCGTACTCGACGGCCTTGCCGAGGGCCTGGCGGGCCAGGCCGAGCGAGAACGCGGCGGTGAGGATGCGCTCCGGGTTCAGGCCCGCGAACAGCTGCAGCAGGCCGGCGTTCTCGTCGCCGACCAGGGCGTCGGCGGGCAGCCGCACGTCGTCCAGGAAGACCTGGAACTGCTTCTCGGGGGCGACGAGTTCCATCGGTATCGCCCGGTACTCGAAGCCCGGGGTCTCGCGCGGGACGACGAACAGGCAGGGCTTGAGCTTGCCGGTGCGCGCGTCCTCGGTGCGGGCCACGAACAGGACGGCGTCGCAGTGGTCGATGCCGGAGACGAACACCTTGCGGCCGGTGAGCAGCCAGTCCTCGCCGTCGCGGCGGGCGACGGTGGAGATCCGGTGCGCGTTGGAGCCCGCGTCGGGCTCGGTGATGCCGAAGGCCATCCGGCGGCTGCCGTCGGCGAGGCCGGGCAGCCAGCGCCGCTTCTGCTCCTCGGTGCCGTAGCGGGCGATCACCGTGCCGCAGATCGCCGGGGAGACGATGAGCAGCAGCAACGGGCAGCCGGCGGTGCCGAGTTCCTCCAGGACGATGGCGAGGTCGGTGATGCCGCCGCCTCCGCCGCCGTACTCGGCGGGCAGGTTGACGCCGAGGTAGCCGGCCTTGCCGGCCTCCGCCCACAGTTCGTCGGCGGGCTCGCCGGCGCGGGCCTTGGCGAGGTAGTAGGCGGAGCCGTAGCGGCGGCCGAGGTCGCCGACGGCCTGGCGCAGGGCGCGGCGTTCGGGGGTTTCGAGGAGCTGACTGCCGATGGCGGACATGCGGGGGTCCTTCCTCAGACCTCTTGGGTGGACTTGACGACGGCCAGCAGGGTGCCGAGTTCGACCTGCCGGCCCGGGGTGGCGCGGAGTTCCACGAGGACGCCGTCGGCCGGAGCGGTGACGCGGTGCTCCATCTTCATCGCCTCCAGCACGAGCAGCGGCTGTCCGGCGGTGACGGCGTCCCCGACCTCGGCGGTGACGCGGACGACGGTGCCGGGCATCGGGGCGAGCAGGGCGCCGGGGTCGGTCTCGACGGTGGGCTCGGGGAAGCGCGGGAGCGCGGTGAGCGCGGTGCCGCCGGCCGGGGTGTCGACGTACACCCGGTCGCCGTGGCGGGCGACGCGGTAGGTGCGGCGCAGCCCGCCCTCGCGCAGCACGACCCGGTCGGGGCCGGCCTCGACCAGCTCGACGTCCGGGTGGTCCTCGGCCTGCAGGCCGGCGCGGGTGAGGCGGTAGCGGACCTCGCACTCGGCGCCGTCGTCCGCCCGGTAGCGCTTGAGCTGCGGCTGGGAGGGCAGGTTGCGCCAGCCGGACGGGAGCGCGGTGCGCCGGGCGGCGGCGTCGGCGAGGGCGGCGGCCAGGGCCGCGCGTTCGACGCCCCCGGTGTCCGGCGCGGTGAGTTCGGCGCCGTGCTCGGCGAGGAAGCCGGTGTGCAGGCGCCCGTCCAGGAAGGCCGGGTGCCGCAGCGCGCGGACCAGCAGCTCCCGGTTGGTGGCGGGCCCGTGGATCCGGGCGCGGGCCAGGGCGTCGGCCAGCCGGCGGGCGGCGGCCGCGCGGGTCGGCGCCCAGGCGATCACCTTGGCGAGCATCGCGTCGTAGTGCGGGGTGATCTCGTTGCCGGCTTCGACGCCGCAGTCCAGTCGCAGACCGGCGTCCGGTCCGGCCCCGGCGTCCGTTCGGGCCCCGGCGTCCGTTCGGCTCCCGGTGTCCGGCCGGCTCCCGGCGTCCGTTCGGGCCCCGGCCCCGGTGAACTCCTGGTGCGGCACGGTGAGTTCGAGGCAGTGCAGCGTGCCGGTGGCGGGCTGCCAGTCCTTGGCCGGGTCCTCCGCGTACAGGCGGGCCTCGATCGCGTGACCGCGCAGCGCCGGGGGCTCCGGCGGCAGCTGCCGCCCTTCGGCGACGGCGAGTTGGAGGGCCACCAGGTCCAGCCCGGTGACCGCCTCGGTGACCGGGTGCTCGACCTGGAGGCGGGTGTTCATCTCCAGGAACCAGAACCGGCCGTCCTCGGCGAGCAGGAACTCGGCGGTCCCGGCGCCGACGTAGCCGATCGCCCGGGCGGCGCTCACCGCGGCCTCGTGCAGCTCGGCGCGGACGTCCGCCGGGAGGCCGGGGGCCGGGGCCTCCTCGATCACCTTCTGGTGCCGTCGCTGCAGCGAGCAGTCGCGGTCGCCGACCGCCCAGACCGTGCCGTGCGCGTCGGCCAGCAGCTGGACCTCGACGTGCCGCCCGGCGGGCAGGTAGCGCTCGCAGAACACCTCGTCCGAGCCGAAGGCCTTGGCCGCCTCGGCCCGGGCGGCCGCCAGCTCGCCGGGCAGGTCCGCGAGGCTCCGGACGACCCGCATGCCGCGGCCGCCACCGCCCGCCGCGGCCTTCACCAGGAGCGGCAGGTCGGCCTCGCCGGGCGAGGTGAGCGCGCCCAGGACGGGCACCCCGGCCTCGGCCATCAGCCGCTTGGCGGCCGTCTTGGAGCCCATCGCGGCGATCGCGGCCGGCGGCGGGCCGACCCAGAGCAGACCGGCGTCCAGCACCGCCTGCGCGAACCCGGCGTCCTCGGAGAGGAACCCGTAGCCGGGGTGGACGGCGTCGGCCCCGGCGGCGAGCGCGGCGCGGACGATCGCCTCGGCCCGCAGATAGGTGTCGGCGGGCGCCGCACCGGGCAGGCGGACGGCCGCGTCGGCCTCGCGCACGTGCGGCGCGTCGGCGTCCGGGTCGGAGTGGACGGCGGTGGTCGCGATGCCGAGTTCCCGGCAGGTGCGGAAGACCCGGCGGGCGATCTCGCCCCGGTTGGCGACCAGCAGGTTGCCGATCAGTGTCGTGGAAGTCATGGGTGGCTCCGTCACAGGGTCTGGCTCACAGGGGTCCGGCTCACATGCGGAAGACGCCGTAGCCACGCGCGCCCTCGACCGGCGCGTTGTGGATCGCGGACAGGCACAGGCCCAGCACCGTACGGGTGTCGCGCGGGTCGATCACACCGTCGTCGTAGAGGCGGCCGGACAGGAACACCGGCAGCGACTCGGCCTCGATCTGCTGCTCGACCATCGCCCGGATCGCCGCGTCCGCGTCCTCGTCGTACGGCTGGCCCTTCGCCGCGGCCGACTGCCGGGCGACGATCGACAGCACCCCGGCGAGCTGCTGCGGGCCCATCACCGCGGACTTGGCGCTCGGCCAGGAGAACAGGAAGCGCGGCTCGTACGCCCGGCCGCACATGCCGTAGTGGCCGGCGCCGTAGGAGGCGCCCATCAGGACGGACAGGTGGGGCACCGTGGAGTTGGAGACGGCGTTGATCATCATCGCGCCGTGCTTGATGATGCCGCCCTGCTCGTAGTCCTTGCCGACCATGTACCCGGTGGTGTTGTGCAGGAACAGCAGCGGGGTGTTCCGCTGGTTGGCCAACTGGATGAACTGGGCGGCCTTCTGCGACTCGGCGCTGAACAGCACGCCCTGCGCGTTGGCCAGGACGCCGACCGGGTAGCCGTGCAGCCGGGCCCAGCCGGTGGCCAGGCTGGTGCCGTAGAGCGGCTTGAACTCGTCGAAGTCCGAGCCGTCGACCAGCCGGGCGATCACCTCGCGCGGGTCGAAGGGCACCTTGAGGTCGCCGGGGACGATGCCCAGCAGCTCCTCCTCGGCGTACTTCGGCGGCTCGGCGAGCGGGTCGGGGCCCGGGCCGGGCTTGCGGTGGTCGAGCCGGGCGACGATCCGGCGGGCCAGCCGCAGCGCGTCCGCCTCGTCCGCCGCGAAGTGGTCCGCGAGGCCGGAGGTGCGGGCGTGCATCTCGGCGCCGCCGAGCGACTCGTCGTCGGCCTCCTCGCCGGTGGCCATCTTGACCAGCGGCGGACCGCCGAGGAACACCTTGGCCCGCTCCTTCACCAGCACGGTGTGGTCGGACATCCCGGGGACGTACGCGCCGCCGGCCGTGGAGTTGCCGAACACCACGGCCACGGTGGGGATTCCGGCGGCGGACAGCCGGGTGAGGTCCCGGAACAGGGCGCCGCCGGGGATGAAGATCTCCTTCTGGCTGGGCAGGTCCGCGCCACCGGACTCGACCAGGTTCACCAGCGGCAGGCGGTTCTGCAGCGCGATCTCGTTGGCGCGCAGCGCCTTGCGCAGCGTCCAGGGGTTGCTGGCGCCGCCGCGCACGGTGGGGTCGTTGGCGGTGATCACGCACTCGACGCCCTCGATCACGCCGATGCCCGTGACCAGCGCGGCGCCGACCGGGTGGTCGCTGCCCCAGGCGGCCAGCGGGGACAGCTCCAGGAACGGCGAGTCCGGGTCGATCAGCAGCTCGATCCGTTCGCGGGCCAGCAGCTTGCCGCGCTTGCGGTGGCGTTCCACGTACTTGGGGCCGCCGCCGGCCAGGGCCTTGGCGTGCTCGGCGTCCAGCTCGGCGAGCTTGGCGAGCATCGCGGCACGGTGGTCGGCGTACTCGGGCCCGGCCGGGTCGACGCGGGTGGGCAGGACGGTCACAGCGGCGTCTCCGGGCTGTCGGCGAGCGGTTCCGGGGTCGGGAGCGGTTCCGGGGTCGGGGGCGTGGTCGCGGTCAGGAGCGTGGTCGCGGTCAGGAGCGTGGTCGCGGTCGGGAGCGGACCGGGGAGCGCGGTCGGGCTCAGGAGCGAGGTCGGGATGTCCAGGTGGCGGGAGCGCAGCCACTCGCCCAGCGCCTTGGCCTGGGGGTCGAAGCGGTGACGGGCGGCGACGCCCTGGCCGAGCAGACCGGTGAGGGTGAAGTTGACCGCGCGCAGGTTCGGCAGCACATGCCGGGTGATGTCCAACGCGACCGTCTCGGGCAGGAGTTCGCGCAGCCGCTGCACGGTGAGGGTGTGTACGAGCCAGCGCCAGCCGTCCTCGGTACGGGCCCAGACGCCCAGGTTGGCGTCACCGCCCTTGTCGCCGCTGCGGGCGCCGGCCACCAGGCCGAGGGGAGCCCGCCGGGTGGGCCCGTCGGGCAGCGGCTCTGGCAACTCCAGCTCGGGCAACTCCGGCTCTGGAACGGGTAGTTCGGCCGACGCCGGGTGGCCGGTGACCGGCGCGGGCGGGACGGCGATCCGGCGGCCGTCCGGCAGCACGGCGGTGTGCTCGACGGCCTTCGCGTCGACGTACGCGGCGGTGAACACCCCGTACGGCGCGCCCGGCCCCGGCGGGGCGGTGAGGTGGAAGCCTGGGTAGCCGGCCAGCCCCAACTCCACCGCGGCCTTGCCGAGTTCACGGCCCACCTTGGCCGGGTCGGGGTCGCGGGCGGTCAGCCGCAGCAGGGCCGAGGCGGTCTCCTCGGTCGGGGCGTCGGGGTGGTCGGTACGGGCCAGCGTCCAGCGCAGCTCGGCGGGGCGGGCCCCGGGCGGCAGCGCCTCGGTGAACTGCCGTTGCACCAGTGACGCCTTGGCCTCGATGTCCAGGCCGGTGAGGACGAACACCACCTCGTTGTGGTGGCCGCCGAGCGCGTTGAGGCCCACCTTGAGCGTGGCCGGCGGCGCCTCGCCCCGGACCGGGTCGATCCGGACCCGGTCCGGGCCCTGCCCGGTGAGCCGGACGGTGTCCAGCCGGGCGGTGACGTCCGGGCCGAGGTAGTGGGATCCGCCGGTCTCGTACAGGAGTTGGGCGGTGACGGTGCCGGTGGTGACGGCGCCGCCAGTGCCCGGGTGTTTGGTGATCACACTGGAGCCGTCGGCCTGCAGTTCGGCGATCGGGAAGCCGGGGCGGGTCACGTCGTGCTCGCGGAAGAACGCGTAGTTGCCGCCGGTCGCCTGGGCGCCGCACTCCAGGACGTGTCCGGCGACCACCGCCCCGGCGAGGGCGTCGAGGTCGTCCGGGGTCCAGCCGAAGTGGGCGATGCCGGGGCCGACGACCAGCGCGGCGTCGGTGACCCGGCCGGTGACCACCACGTCCGCGCCCTCCCGCAGGCAGGCCGCGATGCCGAAGCCGCCGAGGTAGGCATGGGCGGCCAACAGCCCGTCCGGAAGGCCGAGTTCCTCACGGCGCGGCAACAGGTCGTCGCCCTCGACGTGCGCGACGGCCGCCTCGACACCCAGGCGCCGCGCCAGTGCGCGCAGGTCGTCGGCGAGCCGCGCCGGGTTGAGGCCACCCGCGTTCACCACGATCCGTACGCCGCGCTCGCGGGCCAGCCCGAGGCACTCCTCCATCTGCCGCAGGAAGGTCCGGGCGTAGCCGCGCGCCGGGTCCTTCAACCGGTCGCGCGCCAGGATGAGCATGGTCAGCTCGGCCAGGTAGTCCCCGGTGAGCACGTCCAACGGCCCGCCGGTGAGCATCTCCCGCACCGCGTCGAAGCGGTCCCCGTAGAACCCCGAGGCGTTGCCGATCCGCAGTACCGTGCGTTCGCGCACCAAGGCGCCTCCCCTGACGGTGAGTTGGCGCCGACCCCGGACGGGCGCCGCCGGGCAGCAGCGTGGCACCGCCCGGAGAAAAAAGCAATCATGCCTGCTTGTTTTCAGGCACCCGATTCCCGCCACGCGCCACCCGCCGCGCGCGCCGGGCGGGCGGGTTCACCGCGCGAGCAGGTTCTGCACCAGGCCGGTCATCTTGGCCGAGGGCGCCACGTTGAGTTCCCGCTGCAGGAACGAGCGGTAGTGCTGGTAGGCGCGCAGCGCACTCGCCATGTTGCCCTCGGCGAGGTGCACCTCCATCACGATCCGGTGCGCCGTCTCACGGATCGGGTCGATCGCAATGGCGGCCAACGCGGCCTGGAGGGCCGCGAGGTAGCGCTCGGCGCCGCAGAGTTGGCGGGCCAGGCCCTCCAGCGCGTACAGCCTCAGCTGGCCCCACCGTTCGCGCGGCAGAGCCAGCCACTCGTCCTCCCAGTCGGGCAGCAGATCGGCGGCGAGGTCGTCCACCAGCTGGTCGATGTCGGCGGGCAACTGGGCGCCTCCCGCCGCGACTTGTCGGGCGCTGCCCCAGGCGCGCCACAGGTCGACCCGGACGTCCTCGCAGAGCAGCAGCCGGCGGCCGTCGCTCTCGACGACCAGCGTCAGGCCGAACCGCCGGACCTGGTACAGGGCCGACCGCAGGTTGGCGGCCGCCCGGCAACGGGTGCAGTCCGGCCAGAGCTGCTCGGCGACCGTGCCGCGCGAAGCGCCCTCGCTGTGCAGGGCCAGGAACGCCAACAGGCGCTGTGCGCCCACCGGGAGGGGAACACGCTCTCCCGCGCTGGTGGCTTCGAAGCCCCGTAGTAGTTTGATGCCCGGAGCAATCCATGACACACCACCACTGTGCAGTCCCCGGCGGATTCTCGCACCCCGTCAGGAGCACCGCCGCTCCGGCCGCCGGCGCCGCACTGCCCCGTCGCGGCACGATCACCGCCTCGTCGCGACCCGATCCCGGCACCGTCCCCCGTCCGTCCACGCAGGGCTCGGCGGACGTCGCGCGGCCGTTGCGCCGGCGTCACCCGAACATCGCACCGGGGTCGCACGGGCGTGGCACGGCCGACCCCGCCGTGCCACGCCCGCACACCGGGCGACCAGCTCGCCCCGGCCGTCCGAGCGTTGGGCCCGGGAGCGGACCGTCACCCCGAACGACCACCACGCCACGGCCGCGCGACGCCCCGGGGACGCCCGGACGCACGCACTCGCGACGGACCGCCGCACACCGGCCCGACGGGCGGTACGGACGCTGGCTTCACCCGGTGCGGGCCACCGCACCGGAGCGACCGGCCGGCACACGCCGAAGACGGCGTCGCCGTACGGAAGCGGCACGGAGCACCCCTCGGCGGGGCGCACCCCGACGCACCGGACGCACCCCGACGCACCCCGACGCGCCTGACGCGCCCCGACCCGACCCGAACCACCGAGAAGGCGGTGCCGCATGGAGGCCAGATCGGTCCTGCGGGGCCTGCAGCCGCCGACGGGCGCCGACCCGCCCGGCGGGCTCCTGCCGGGCGACGACCTGCTGGGCGACACCGAGGTGTGCATCGCCGTCCTGGACGGTCCGGTCGACCTCGACCATCCCTGCTTCGCGGGTGCGGACCTGACCCGGCTGGACACCCTGGTCGGGGAGCCGGCCGGGCCCGGCCCGATGTCTCTGCACGGCACCCACGTCGCGAGCCTCCTGTTCGGTCAGCCCGGCAGCGCGGTGGTCGGGATCGTTCCGCGCTGCCGGGGCCTGATCCTCCCGGTCTTCACGGACGAGGGGGCCGGCCGGGTCCCGCAGTTGGATCTGGCCCGGGCCGTCGAACGGGCGGTGCAGGAGGGCGCGCACATCGTCAACATCAGCGGCGGCGAACGCAGCCAGGACGCCCAGGCGGACGGCATGCTGGAGCGCGCGCTGCGGCTGTGCGACGAGAGCGGGGTCCTGGTCGTCGCAGCCGTCGGCAACGACGGCTGCGACTGCCAACAGGTGCCGGCGGCCGTGGCGTCGGTGCTCGCCGTCGGCGCCGCCGCGGCCGACGGTTCGCCGCTGGAGATCAACAACTGGAGTTCCGCCTACGCAGCCACCGGCGTCCTCGCCCCGGGCCAGGACATCGAGGGGGCCGCCCCGGGCGGCGGGCGGATCGCCCTCACGGGCAGCAGCTTCGCCACACCCCTGGTGTCCGGGGTCGCCGCCCTGCTGGTCGGCGCGCAACTGCGCACGGGGCACGGGGCCGATCCGCAGGGCGCCGGTCGAGCCGTGCTGCGCGGCGCGGACGCCGTCCCCTGCCAACCCGTCGACGCCCCCGACTGCCGGCGCCGGCTGGCCGGGCGGCTCGACACCGCCCGGGCGTACCGGCTCGTCAGCCGGGGCGATGTGACCGGTCCTCAGGAGTCGGTCACGGCCGGCACCGAGGCCGCCGCGCTCGTCGTCCGACCCTCCCCCGGGTCCGGGGCCCGCGCTGCCGGCGCCGTCCCGGCCGGGGCCTTCCTTTCCGGCTCGTCCGACCTGTACGAGTCCGGCTCGTCCGACCTGCACGAGGAAGTCACCACCATGGATACCGAGAGCGCCTCCGTCGTCACCGCACAGCAGCAGGCCTCCGACCCGGCCGCCGCGCCCGTCCCCGCGGGTGCGGGCGGTCCGGGCGGCGATCCGGCCGGCTCCGTCCTCCCCACGCCGCCGGTACCGGAACCGGCCGGCCTCGCGCCCGCCGGTGCGACCGCGGTCGGCACCACTCCGCCGGCGCCCCCGGCCCCCGGCGCCTGCCGCTGTCAGGGCGGCGGGCCCCAGGAGGCCGGGCCGGGCACCGGCGGCGCCCTCGCCTCCGCCCCGGCCGCCCAGTCGGCCGCCCAGCCGCTCCCGCCGCCGGTCCGGACCTTCGCCCCGCCCCGCACGGAACCCGCCCCGCCGGCGGCCGCGGTCGGCGGCGGCGTGCGCCCCTCGTGCGCGTCCACCAACGACCGCCCGCTCGTCTACGCGATCGGACAGGTCGGCGTCGACTTCCTCACCGAGGCCCGCCGGGACAGCTTCCGCCAGCTGATGAGCCCGGTCGCCGGCGCGCCCACCGCGGACGGCCGTCCGACCGAGGCGCCCGCCAACCCCTACGACGCCCGGCAGCTGTACGGCTACCTGGTCCAGAACCCCTGGGCGTCCGACAAGGTCACCTGGACGCTGACCGCGGACGGCACCCCGCTCTACGCGCTGGAGGCGGAGCCCGCTGCCGGAATGGACTGGAGCGCGCCGATCCTCGACCCGTCCTTCGACACCGCCCGGCTGCAGCAGCTGGCCGGCCGGCCCGACGAGCTCGCCCAGGTCCTGCTGCGGATCGCTTCCCCGCCGGTCTCCACGGTGTACCGCACGCTCCGGGACGCGCTGCTCGGCCAGGCCCAGGGCACGAGCGACCCGACGTACGTCTCCAGGGTCTCGATACCCGGTCGGCTGACCGACCGCACCGTCCGGCTGTTCTCGGGCCAGGTCGTGCCGGTCGTCGAGGTCAAGGGTCGTGGTCTCTACACCTGGACGGAGGCGCTGCTGACCCAGGAGGTGCTGAAGGCCGTCGAGGACGACACGAAGGCACGCAAGATCACGGTCGACGAGACGGAGATCCGCACGACCGTCCGCGCGTTCCTGGACAAGATCTACTACCAGTTCCGCAACCTCGGCCAGAGCTCCGCCGACCGGGCCCTCAACTACGCCGGAACCAACGCGTTCCTGTTCGGCAGCCAGATCAGCGCGGGCATGCTCGCCGCCAAGCACGTGCCCGGACCGGGCGACCGGCTGTACACCCTCGAATCCATCAGCGTCGCGAAGAGCCCGTACTGCCGGATGGGATCGGACTGCCAGGACGTCACGGTCCGGTTCTTCGACCCGGAGAACGACCGCAGGGCCCGGGTGACCTGGCTCTTCACCATCGACGTCAGCGACGAGATGCCGGTCAGCCTGGCGCCGACCCACCAGTTCCTCGACTGATTCCTCGGCTGAGCCGGACGCGGTCGCGTCCGCGACGCGGGCCCCGGACGGGTCCGGGACGACCGCACGGCAGCCCCCACGAGGAGGAGAACCACGATGAACGCCCCCGACAGGCTCCCCAAGCCCGCCCCCGCGCTCCCCGCCCAGGCCCGACCGGTCCGCCGGGACGGCCCCGGGGAGCCCGCCCACCAACGGACCGGCCCGGGGGTCGAAGCGGCCCTCTCCCAGTGCGCCGGCATGCCGGGCCTGGCCCGGCAGATGTGCTACGCGGCGCAGTACGGCACCTGACCGGTCCGACACCTGAGGAAGGAGACCGTGATGACCGACCAGCCCCTGGCAGCCCCCACGGCGTTCCAGCCGCCCGCGCCACGGATCCCCCGGCTGGCCCCGCCCGTCCTGCGGGCCGGGCACGGGCCGGGCGGCGCCGCCGGTGGCGGCGTGGAACCGAGCATCGGAGCACTGGAGTACCTCGGCAGGACGCTCGACCCGTACGTCGGCCTGCCCGACCTGCCCTACGACCAGATCGGCGACGCCATCGGCGACGCGGTCAGCAGCATCGGCAGCACCGTCGCGGGCTGGTTCAGCTGACGCCCGCGGCTCCCGACGCCCGCACCCTCCCGCATGTGAACGGCGGCGGAAGGGTGCGGGAACCACCCGGAAGGGAGAAGGATGATGATCAACGAAGGCATGCGCGAAGCGACCGGGCTGCCCACGCCCGGGCCGCAGCTCCCGCGGCTGGCCCCGCCGGTCGACCGCACCGGCACCGGCGGCGGAGCGCTCGGCGCCGCCCCCGGCGTCGAGGCCGACTTCAGCCTGGGCGACCTCGTCAGCGGGCTGGGCAAGGTGGCCAAGACCGTGGTCCCGGGCCTCGGAGGCATCCTCGGAGGCATCTTCTGAACGGCGTTCCCCCACACCGGCGGCAGGGCCCGGAGCCCTGTCGCCGACCGGAACGCGGATGAATCCAGAGAGGCGGAACCATGCGTCACGACCCGCCACAACTACCGCCGATCGACCGCAGGATCCCCTACCAGCCCGACCTCAAGCCGTTCGGCGACCGGACCCCCGCCGAGGGGGACGCCATCGTCGCCGTGCAGCACGGGCCGGCGAAGCCCCTGCCGGCCGCCCTCGGCGGCCCGGGCGACTCCCCGGCGGGGACGACGGCGCTCCCCGTCCTGCTGGACGGCCCCGGCGGACTGTTCGGTGCCCCGCCCGGCGATCCGGCCCCGTGGACGTGCGGTGCACGGCCCACCCCAGGCTGTCTGCCGCCCCCACCGCCGGTGATCGGCGGGCGCCACTGATCCGGCGCCGCCCGGCACCGCCCCCGGGCCCCCGGCTCCTGCCCGGGGGCCCGGGTACGGGTCCGTCCACGTGCGGGAGGATCGTTCTGAACCTCCCTGCCGGCAAGGATCGTTGACCTGGCGAAGCGCCCACAGCACACCGACCGGCGACAACGACGGAAGCCACGGGCTGGTGATCTGCAGGCCCTTAGACGATCCTGTTCCTGGCAATCGCGGCGAGCGCATCCTGCACGCTCAGGAACTCCTCCGTGCCCGCCTGCGGCTTGTCCACCAAGGCTTCGCCGTGCCGCTGCACGCAGATCCACAGGGTGCCTGACACCGGAAGATCGCCGAGCCACTGGGTCTGCGGAGTGTAGACACCGGCACGGTAACGGCCGTTGTGGACATCGCTGGCGATCACCATGCCCACCACCGTGCGCCCGTCCATCGCCCACAGCACCTCGGCGGGGTTGTAGGAGGCGGGCACGAGGACCAGTTGTCCCCGATCCTTGGCCATCAGATGCAGCACCAGCCTTTCGAACGGGCCGGACCACCCACCGGGCAGTCCGGACGTGTGCCAGGTACTCGGTTCAGATGATGGCAGCAGCAGTCGAGTTGGAGTCAAGCCTGCCGCCGGTCGGCCCGGCCTCCGACACGTCGGGCACGCCTGGTGGTCAGCACCTCTCCAGCCTCGAACCGTCCTCGCGGCAACAGCCACAGCCACTGGTGGTTGAAGACCGGCCCCGACGCCGGCCCCGGCCGCCAGGACCCGACTTCTGCACCGGGCGCCGAGGCCCCGACGATCGGGGCGGTCGAATCGACCGGGTCGATCAGGTCGATCAGTTTTGGAGAAGCACCCGGCACGGGCCCGCGCCTAGCGTTGCGGTCATGAGCGACATCACCATTCACTGGACCTTCCTCCCGCACACCGACCCCGAGGCCTCCCTCGCGTTCTACCGCGACCTGCTCGGCTTCGAGGTCCGCAAGGACCTCGGCGGCGGCGCGATGCGCTGGATCACCGTCGGCCCCGCGGACCAGCCCGGCGTCTCCCTCGTCCTGGAGCCGCCGGCGATCGACCCGGGCGTCACCGAGGACGAGCGCAGGACCATCACCGAGATGATGGCGAAGGGCACCTATGCCCGGCTCGTCCTCGGCACCGCCGACCTGGACGGCGTCTTCGACCGGCTGAAGTCCGGCGGCGCCGAGCTGGTGCAGGAGCCGACCGAGCAGCAGTGGGGCGCGCGCGACTGTGCCTTCCGCGACCCGGCGGGCAACCTGATCCGGTTCAACGAGGTGCGCTGAGCCGGCCGCCGGCGAACCGCCGCACCGCACGGCCGCCGCACCGCCGACCCGCCGGCTCGCCCGGCCGGCGGGTCGGCACCCGCCACAGCCCGCCGGGCCCGTCCCCACCCCCACCGGCCGGAGCGGTCCCCCTCGACTCTGGTTGGATCGAGGGGACCGCCGACCGTGGCCGCGGGGACGGGCCCGCCCGATCGACAGGGAGAGACGACACGATGCCCAAGAGGACGGACGCGCACCCCGCGCCGCACGCCGCCGACAGCCATGACCTGATCCGCGTCCACGGCGCACGCGAGAACAACCTCAAGGACGTCAGCGTCGACATCCCCAAGCGCCGGCTGACGGTGTTCACCGGCGTGTCCGGCTCGGGCAAGAGCTCGCTGGTGTTCGACACCATCGCCGCCGAGTCCCAGCGGCTGATCAACGAGACCTACAGCGCCTTCGTCCAGGGCTTCATGCCCTCCCTGGCCCGCCCCGAGGTGGACGTCCTGGAGGGCCTGACCACCGCGATCATCGTCGACCAGCAGCGGATGGGCGCCGACCCGCGCTCCACCGTGGGCACCGCCACCGACGCCAACGCGATGCTGCGCATCCTCTTCAGCCGCCTCGGCACCCCGCACATCGGCTCGCCCAAGGCCTTCTCCTTCAACGTCCCCTCGATCAGCGGGGCGGGCGCCGTCACCGTCGAGCGCGCCGGCAAGACCGTCAAGGAGCGCCGCAGCTTCAGCATCACCGGCGGCATGTGCCCGCGCTGCGAGGGCCGGGGCAGCGTCTCCGACATCGACCTGACGCAGCTGTACGACGACAGCAAGTCGATCGCCGAGGGCGCGATCACCATCCCCGGCTGGAAGACCGACAGCTGGTGGACGGTCGGCGTGTACGCCAACTCCGGCTTCCTCGACCCGGACAAGCCGATCCGCGAGTACACCGGGCAGGAGCTGGAGGACTTCCTCCACCGGGAGCCGACCAAGGTCAAGGTCAAGGGCGTCAACCTCACCTACGAGGGCCTGATCCCCAAGATCCAGAAGTCGATGCTGTCCAAGGACAAGGACGCCCTGCAGCCGCACATCCGGGCCTTCGTGGAGCGCGCCGTCACCTTCACCGCCTGCCCCGACTGCGGGGGCACCCGGCTCAGCGAGGCCGCCCGTTCCTCCAGGATCGCGGGCATCAGCATCGCCGACGCCTGCGCGATGCAGATCACCGACCTCGCCGACTGGGTGCGCAAACTCGACGAGCCCTCGGTGACGCCGCTGCTCACGACCCTGCGGCAGACCCTCGACTCCTTCGTGGAGATCGGCCTCGGCTACCTCTCGCTGGACCGCCCGGCGGGCACGCTCTCCGGCGGCGAGGCGCAGCGGGTCAAGATGATCCGCCACCTCGGCTCCTCGCTCACCGACACCACGTACGTCTTCGACGAGCCCACCACCGGCCTGCACCCGCACGACATCGACCGGATGAACAAGCTGCTGCTGCGCCTGCGCGACAAGGGCAACACGGTGCTGGTGGTCGAGCACAAGCCGCAGACCATCGCGATCGCCGACCACGTGGTCGACCTCGGCCCCGGTGCCGGGACGGCCGGCGGCTCGGTCTGCTACGAGGGCGGCGTCGAGGGGCTGCGGAGCAGCGGCACCGTCACCGGCCGCCACCTGGCCGACCGGGCGCCGCTGCGGGAGAGCGTGCGCAGGCCCACCGGGAAGCTGGAGATCCGGGGCGCGGACACCCACAACCTGCGGGACGTGGACGTGGACGTCCCGCTCGGGGTGCTCACGGTGGTGACGGGGGTGGCCGGCTCCGGCAAGAGCTCGCTGATCCACGGCTCGCTGGGTCGACGGTCGGGGGCGGCCGGCGAGGGCGTGGTCTCGGTCGACCAGGGCGCGATCAAGGGGTCGCGGCGCAGCAACCCGGCCACCTACACCGGGCTGCTGGAGCCGGTCCGGAAGGCCTTCGCCAAGGCCAACGGCGTCAAGCCGGCCCTGTTCAGCGCCAACTCCGAGGGTGCCTGCCCGACCTGCAACGGCGCCGGGGTGGTCTTCACCGACCTGGCGATGATGGCCGGGGTGGCCAGCACCTGCGAGGACTGCGAGGGCAAGCGGTACCAGCCGGCCGTGCTGGAGTACCGGCTTGGCGGACGGGACATCGCCGAGGTGCTGGCGATGTCGGTGACGGAGGCCGAGGGGTTCTTCGGTTCGGGCGAGGCCGCGCTCCCGGCCGCCCACCGGATCCTGGAGCGGCTGGCGGACGTCGGGCTGGGCTACGTCAGCCTCGGCCAGCCGCTCACCACGCTCTCCGGCGGTGAGCGGCAGCGGCTCAAGCTGGCCACCCACATGGCGGACAAGGGCGGGGTCTACGTCCTGGACGAGCCGACCACCGGCCTGCACCTGGCCGACGTCGAGCAGCTGCTCGGGCTGCTGGACCGGCTGGTCGAGTCCGGCAAGTCGGTGATCGTGATCGAGCACCACCCGGCGGTCATGGCGCACGCCGACTGGATCATCGACCTCGGCCCGGGCGCCGGGCACGACGGCGGGCGGGTGGTCTTCGAGGGCACCCCGGCCGACCTGGTCGCCGCCCGCTCCACGCCGACCGGCGAGGCCCTGGCGGCGTACGTCGGTTAGCCGGCGGCGTAGGTCGGTTAACCGGCGGCCGGCGGCGTGCGTCGGTTGGCCGGCGGCCGGCGGCGTACGTCGGTCAGGGCGTGTCGGACGGCTCCAGCGGGAGGGCCATCTCCAGGATCCGCGCCGAGGCGTCCAGCACGTAGGGCGTCTCGCCGCCGGTGTACGCGAACCCGCGCCGCAGGTAGAAGGCCGCGGCGCGGGGGTTCGCCTCGTGCACGCCGAGCAGCATGAGGTCGGCGCCCCGGCCGCGCGCCCAGGCGAGGGCCGTGTCCAGCATGGCGTCGGCGACGCCGCGCTCGCGGCCGCGGTGCGCCGGGTCCACCCAGACGCCGATCAGGTCGACGGCGCCGGCCCGGTCCTTGCTGGCGGTCGACAGCATGGTGCCGACCCACTCCCCCTCCGGGTCGACCGCGACCAGGCCGACCTTGTCGGGCTCGTTGACCCAGTCCGTCCGGGCCCGCCAGTTGCCCTCGCCCTGGTGGCTCGCGTACTCGTGGGTCTCGCCGAACGCCATCGGCGTGTCGAGGAGTTGGGCGAGGCGCACCTTCCGCAGCTGCTGCCAGTCCTCGCGGCCGATCCGCTCGATCCGGTACTGCACGTTCTCCCCCGTCAGCCCGAGGCGTCACACGACGCTGCCTCCGCCACCGGTGGTCACCGGCGGCGGAGGCAGGATAGCCGTATTCCGGACTACGGCTTGATGCGGACCACCTGCGGGTCGTGGTCGCTCGCCTGCTGGGCGAACTCGGAGTTGATGTGCACCACGTCGTACTTGGCGTAGCCGACCTCGGGGCTGACCAGGATGTGGTCCAGCACCTGCGAGTTGCCCTGGTAGACGTAGGAGTACTGCTCGGTCTCCGGCAGCTCGTTCACCAGGTCGCGCAGCACGCCGCCCTTGGTGAGCGCGGCCAGCGCGGGCGAGAACTGGTAGTCGTTGAAGTCGCCGAGGGAGACGACCTTGGCCTCCTTGTCGGCGGCCAGCAGCTGGGCGACGAAGGACTGCTCGACGGTGGCCTGCTTGAGCCGCTGCACCTCGGAGCTGCGGGTCGGCTGCTGGAACCGGCTGTCGATGCCCTGGTCGCCGCCCTTGCTGTTGAAGTGGTTGGCGATCACGAAGACCTTCTGGCCGCGGAAGACGAACTGGCCGACCAGCGGCTTGCGGCTGTTGGTCCACGCCTCGTCGTTCGGCTCGATCCGGCCGGGGGAGGCGGTCAGCGCGGTGGCGGCGCCGGTGCCGGTGACGCCGACGGCGGTGGTGGTGCCGCCGCCCGCGATGTCGGTGAAGGAGACCCGCTGCGGGTTGAACAGGAAGACCTGGCGGATGTTGCCGCCGGGCTCGCCGCCGTCCTTGCCGTCCTGCGGGTCGATCGAGCGCCAGTCGTAGGCCGGGCCGCCGGCCGCCTTGATCGCGGCGATGAACTTGGCGACGGTCTGGCTCGCGTCGACGGTGCCGTCGTTCTTGGAGCCGTTGTTGTCCTGGATCTCCTCCAGGGCGACGACGTCGGGCGAGCGCAGGTTGGTGACGATGCCCTGGGCCAGCTCGGCGAACTTGGAGTCCGGGTTGTTCGGGGCCAGGTTCTCCACGTTGTAGGTGGCGAGGGTGAGTTCGCGGTCGCTCGCCTGGGCGGTGACCTCGCGCTGGAGGTGGTTGTCCTTCAGGGTGCCCATGGTGCCGGCGACGAGGGTGTAGCCGCCGAAGTTGTTGTAGTCCAGCGGGCCGGTGGTGGTGCCGGTCAGCTCGTCGCCGACGTTGGCCACCGGGAAGGGCTGCTGGGAGACCGGGGCGAGCTGCTGGATCATCAGGCGGCCGACGTTGGGCTCGCGGTAGGACTCGTACAGGACGCCGCCGCGCTTGCTGCGCTGGTCCTGGCGGTCGGCGGCGACCCACAGCTCGTTGTACTTGTCGGTCGCCTGGATCACCCGGACGTCCTTGACCTGGACGAGCATGCCCTCCAGGGACTCGTAGAAGTCCAGGGTGTACTTCTCCGGGTCGAGCTTGCCGCCCTCGATGGTGCCGTCGGCGCCGGCCGCCGGGGAGTAGGTGCCGGGGATGTTGCGGGTGTCGACGACGACCGGGGCGGGCAGCGGGTTGCCGGAGGAGACGACGGTGATGCCGGGGGCGGAGATCTCGGTGACGGACTGCGAGCCGCCGGAGAGGCTCGGGTAGTACTCGGTGATCTTGCCGCTCACCAGCACCGAGTCGCCGACCTTGACGGTCGGGTTGCCGCCGGTGAAGACGAAGATGCCCTCGCTGGTGGCCGGGTCGGCGTCCGGGTTCGGGTCCTGGATCCAGAAGCCCTTGGAACTGCCGTACGCGCGCACGCCGGTGACGATGCCGGGCACGCCGGTGACGGGCTTGCCGGCCTGCGGGGATATCCGGGTGGTGCCCTGGATGTCGTGGATCCGCAGCGGGCCGGCCTCGGTCGGGGCGGGGGTGGCCGCGCCGGCGGCGTTGGCCACCGGGAGCGGGACGAGCACCAGCGACGCGGCCAGCGAGGCCGGGACGAGCGCGGCGCGCAGCAGGGTCCGACGCGGGCGGGGTGCGGGGGCAGTGGTCACCTGGGCAGGGCTCCTAGCTCCGCCGTGCGGCACGGTCGGTGGCACGGCGGTCCGGGCGGAGGCGCGCTCGAAGCGCGCGCTACTCGCGTAGAGACAGAGCAGGGGACGGACGGCCGCCCCCCGCGGCGCCCCTCAAGATACGCGCGTAGAAAATGCCCCGACAAGACCTCGTCGGTGAACTGTCGGTTCCGCCCGGGTGACTTGACCGTCGGTCAGTCCAGCGTGCTCACAGCCCGCTCCCAGCGGACTCCCAGGAAGACTCGATCCGCTCGACGACCAGCTCGCACAGCTCGTGGGTGCGCAGCGCGTCGTGGGCGTCGAGGGTC
Organism: Kitasatospora sp. NPDC101447; assembly: GCF_044767225.1. Classification (NCBI taxonomy): domain Bacteria; kingdom Bacillati; phylum Actinomycetota; class Actinomycetes; order Kitasatosporales; family Streptomycetaceae; genus Kitasatospora; species Kitasatospora sp. NPDC101447. The sequence goes on along the minus strand of NZ_JBIWNL010000002.1, from coordinate 468,270 downwards.
CTGCCGGTGCGGACGGCGTCGAGGAAGGCGAGCACGCACTGCTCGATGCCGCGCTGCCGGGCGACCGGCACCCAGTCCCCGCGGCGGCGGACGGTGGGCTGACCGCGGTGGTCGATCACCTCGGCGAGGTTGTGCACCTCGCGCTTGGAGTCGCCACCGGAGACCTCCAGCACCTCCTCGGTCGAGCCGGAGAGCCGGTTCATGATCCCCAGCGCGGTGAAGCCCTGCCCGGCGAGGGTGAGCACCACGTGCTCCACCAGGCCGTCCCGCACCCGCGAGCGGACGTCCACGTGCTCGATCTCGCCGGGGACGAGGAAGCGCAGCACGTCCACCACGTGGATGAAGTCGTCGTAGACGAGGGCGCGGGCCTCCTCGGGCAGGCCCTCGCGGTTCTTCTGCAGCACGATGAGGTCGCGCGGGCGCTCCTTGGCCTGGACGTAGCCGGGCGCGTGGCGCCGGTTGAAGCCGACCATCAGCGAGCGGCCCGTACGGTCGGCGAGGTCGACCAGCCGGCGGGAGCCGTCCACGGTGTAGTCCAGCGGCTTGTCCACGTACACGTCCACGCCGGCCGTCAGCAACTGCTCCACGATCGGCACGTGCTGGCTGGTCGCGGCATGGACGAACGCCGCCCGGATCCCGCTGCCGATCAGCTCCCCCAGATCGGTGAAGCGCTTCTCCGGGGCGATCCGGTGCGCGTCCCCGATCCGGTCCAGCTTCGCCGCGTCCCGGGTCATCAGGCGCAGGTCCAGCCCCGGCAGCGCGGTCAGGACCGGCAGGTACGCCTTCTGCGCGATGTCACCGAGCCCGATGACCCCCACCGGGAGCGGGCCGTCAGGAACAGAGGTCGTACTCATCGGATTCTCCACACACGCGCGCCGACACCGTCACCCGCCACCCTATGCACCCGCTCCCGTGCTCCACCAACCCGTCAGCGGGGCGGGATGATGCCGGTCAGCCACGTGAAGGTCGGAACGACCAGGGGCTTCCAGGTCGAGGTCAGGTGCGGTCCGGTGGTCTCGAACGGGGTGACGGTGGTCGGGCTCTTCGCCGCGCGCTGGAGGGCGAGCCCGTCCTCCAGCCCGTCGCCCCGCTTGCCGGTCACGTAGAGCGCGACGTTCGGCGGGGTCGTGGCGTGGGTGAGGATGTTCAGCGGGTTGTCGCTCTCCCGCAGCTTCGCGTCCTTGCCGGTCAGTGAACTCGGCTCACCGGCCGGGTCGTTGTAGCCGGACATGCTGACCGCGGCGCGGTAGCGGTTGGGGTGGGAGAGCGCGAGGCGCAGGGCGCAGTGCGCGCCGGCCGAGTAGCCGGACACGGCCCAGCGGTCCGCGGTGGCGTCGGCCCGGAAGTTGTCGACGACCATCTGCGGGACGTCCCGGGAGAGCCACGTCTCGGCGTTGACCTTGCCCGGGATGTCGGCGCACCCGCTGTCGTTCTTGCCGAGGAGGGTGACGCGCGGTGCGACCAGGATGAACGGCGTCACCTGACCGGACTTCATCAACGGTTCGAGCTGCTTCGTCACCGCCATGGCGTCGTCGCCGAACCAGGCGCTGGAGGATCCGGGGTACCCGACGAGCAGTTCGACCACCGGGAAGGTCTTGTCCTTGAACGCCGGGTCGTCGTACTGCGGCGGCGTCCAGACCAGCACCTCGCCGTCGACTCCGGAGAGCCTGCCCTTGAGGTCGGCCTGCTTCACGTTCCTGGGCACCGCGTCCGAGTCGGGCGCGTGGAAGGCCTGCGGCACCTTCGCCACGGGGGCTCCGGACGGGCCGCCGGTCAGGCCCTCGTCCTTCGGGGGCTCCGGCACGGCCCGGACGTGGCTGGCGGTGCCCAGCAGGTCGCCCCAGGTGTCGTACAGCTGGTTCTCGTCGTTGACGATCACGAAGACCATCGCCACGGCGGTGAACTGACAGAGCAGCACCGTGCCGAGGTACGAGAGCGCGCGCAGCGGCCTGCGCCGCCCCTCCACCGTCCGGGCCGGCCCCAGGAGGCGGCCTCTGCCCAGCCATTGCGCCATGGCCAGCGCCAGGGCGGCGCCGAACAGGACGATGGTGAGGACGAGAACGGGAGTGCCAGTCAGGTTCATTGCGTGCGTGCCCGGTTTCTGTGCCGTCCGGGCCCGTGTGCCCGGTCGCACGGGAGACGGCTCGGAACGGCTGTTCGGTTGCCCCTTCCTGGAAGGTTCCTGGGAGCAGCCGTCCGTCCCGGTCGGCCCCGGGGTCGAGGCCGCGGCCGAATCCGGGGGCGAGCGCGGTCGCCGCGGCGGCTCAGGCGGCCAGCAGGGACTCCGCGATGCCGCGGGCGCGCCAGGCGGCGTCCGGGGTGCCCTCGCGCAGGGCGGTGACGATGGCGCCGTCCATCAGCAGGGCGAACTCCCGGGCGCGGGAGGCCGGTTCGGGGATGTCGGCGTTCCGCATGAGCTGCTCCACCAGTTCGACGACGCGCCGCTTGTGCAGCGCCGCCATCTCGCGCGCCGGGCTGGCGGGGTCGGCGATCTCGGTCATCGTGTTGATCGCGACGCAGCCGCGGTAGTCCTGCGCCGCGAACCGTTCGGCGAGCGCGTCGAAGACGTGCAGCGGGTGGCCGCCGTGGGCCGCGACCCGCTCGGCGAGCCAGGCCCGGAACCGTTCGTCACGGCCCTCCAGGACCGCCGTCACCAGGGCCTCCTTGCCGGCGAAGTGCCGGTAGAAGGACGCCCGGCCCACGCCGGACTCGGACAGGATGCGCTCCACCCCGACCGCGTGGATCCCGTTGGCGTAGAAGAGGGACTCTGCCGTGTTCAGCAGGCGCGCCCGTGCGTTGACTGCCATGCCACCGATCCTAACCACCCTTGACGCCAAACGGCACCGATCGGTACCGTTTCACCGGGACAGTCGTACAGCGGGGGGACGCATGAACGAGGACTGGGCCGAGGCCAGTGTCGAACTGGTCGACGGCTACACGGTGATGAACGGCGACGGCCGGGTCGTCGCCTCGGTGCCCCGGGCGCTGGTGTCGTTCCAGGGCGGGTTCGTCAAGCTGCGGATCCCCGGCACCGGGACGGTGCAGGTGGTCTCCGCCCCCGCCGTCCGGCTGATCACCCTCACCACCTGGTGACCCAGGCGGTCGGACACCCGACCGCCCCCACGGACCGGCGGCTGCACGGCCGCCCGCGCCGGGACGCCACGCCACCTGCACCCGGCGCGGCCGCCCGACCCGGGACGCCGAGCAGCCGCACAGGCCTTTCCGGACCCCCGCGTCGTCCCGGCACCCCGCGCCCTCCGGACGCACCGGCCCGGCGCTACGCGCCCGCGGCGGCCGCTTCGGCGAGGGCGTCGAGGACCGGGCGGATCAGCGGGTGCCCGTCGGCGCCGGCCCGGACGGCGGCGAAGACCCTACGGGTGGCGAGCTCGCTGTCCACCGGGCGGACCGCCACCCGGGAGAGGTCCACCCCGCGCAGCGCCGAGCGCGGGACGAGCGCGACCCCGGCGCCCGCCGAGGCCAGCGCCACCACGGCGCGGAAGTCGTCGGAGGAGTGCAGCAGCCGGGGCTGGAACCCGGCGTTCTCGCAGGCCAGCAGGACCACGTCGTGGCAGGGGTTGCCCGGGTAGGGGCCGATCCAGGGCTCGTCGGCGAGCTCGGCGACGGCGAGCGGGCCGGACTCGCCGGCCAGCCGGTGGCCGAGCGGCAGGACGGCCTCGAAGGGCTCGGCGTACAGCGGCACCCGGGTCAGCCGGGCGTCGTCGGCGCGCGGTGCGCCGCGGTACTCGACGGCCACCGCGAGGTCGGCCCGGCCGTCCAGGACCATCGGCAGGCTGGCGTCGCCCTCCGCGTCCAGCACCTTGAGCCGCACGCCCGGCGCGCGCTCGCCGAGCAGCCCGATGGCGGGGGCGAGCACCAGCCCGATGCCGGTGGCGAAGGAGGCGACCGTGACCTCCCCGGAGACGCCCGCGCTGTAGGCGGCGAGGTCGGCCTCGGCCCGCTCCAGCTGGGCGAGCACGACGTCGGCGTGGCCGAGCAGGATCTCCCCGGCGGCGGTCAGCCGCACGCCGCGGCCCTCGCGGGCGAGCAGGTGGTGCCCGGTCTCCTGCTCCAGGGCGGCCAGCTGCTGGGAGACCGCGGAGGGGGTCAGGTAGAGGGCGGCCGCCGCGGCGGTCACGGTGCGGTGGTCCGCCACGGCCCGCAGGGTCCGCAGCCGTCGTGCGTCGATCACAGGCCAATTCTGCCAGCGCGGCGGAGTGGACCGGGCGCCCCGGACCGAACCCGGCACATCGGAGCGACCCCAGCGCGGCGGCCAGGCGCAGCGAGCACCCTCCCCGAACCACCGCAGCGGACCGGCACCGCACCGCCGCACGGCCCGCACGGCCCGCACGGCCCGCTTCCGGCCGGAGGTACAGCCGGTGGCGTATTTCCGGACGAGATCGCTTCCGTTCGTTGACCACCGGCGCCGCCCGGCGCTTGGCTCGTGCCGAACCGGGCCGCGGGGGTCGAGCGGGCCCGGCACCGACATCTGGGGAGGATGATCGATGACCACCGCACGCACCCGTCGCCGGCTGGCCCGCACCGCCTGCGTCCTGGCCGTCGTGACCGCGGTCGGCGCCGCGATGCCCGCCGCCGAGGCCCGGCCGCCCAAGGGCGACACCGCCCGGGTCAGCGAGGGGCCCAAGGGCGAGGGGCTCGACCGCGAGTCCCTCGCGCTCGGTCTGAGCGGCGACGGCCGTCTCGCCCTGTTCTCGTCCTCGGCGAGCAACCTGCTGCCCGGCGGCGCGGGCGCCGGGGGTGACGTCTACGTCCGCGACCTGCGCAACGGGCACCTCCAGCGGGTCAGTGTCACCGACGACGGCGCCTCGCTGGACGCGGGCACCGGCGAGGCGGCGATCAGCGGCGACGGCCGGTACGTGGCGTTCGCCACCGCCGCGACCAACCTGCTGCCCGGGCTGCCGAAGCACGCCGGCGACGTCTACCTCCGGGACCTGTGGACCGGCCGCACCGAACTGGTCACCGCCGCCGACGGCGCCTCCGGCACCGGCGACGACCAGAGCATCCGCAGCGCCCACGACCCGGCGGTCAGCTGGGACGGGCGCTACGTGACCTACTCCTCCGACCGCACCGACCTCGCCCCCGGCGTGCGCCGCGGCAAGTCCAACGTCTTCGTCACCGACCGCTGGACCCACGCCACCAAGGTGGTCTCCACCGGCGCCGACGGCGGCCCGGCCGACAACAGCTCCTACAGCCCGACGATCAGCGCCGACGGCAGCCGGATCGCGTTCAACTCCCGGGCCGGCAACCTGCTCCCGTCGGCCGAGACGCCACCGGCCGCCGAGGCCACGACCGCCGACACCGCGACGGCCGACAGCCCCGAGGAACCCGACGCCGCCCGCACGACCGCCCGCACGACCGGCCGCACGACCGCCCGCAGCGCCGTCGGCGGCGCGAGCCCCCGGCTCGCCGGGCTGCGCGCCTACCCGGACTACGTGTGGGACGCCCGCACCGGCAGGATCACCGGCGCCAGCCTCGACGAGAGCGGGGCGTTGCAGGGCGGCGGCTCGGACGGGCAGATCAGCCCCTCCGGCCGGTACGTCGTCTACAACCTCTTCCAGCCGGGCGGCCGCCCCGGCTCGCACGGCCGACACTCGGACGTCTTCCTGCACGAGCTGGCCACCGGCAGGGTCACCAAGGTCAGCACCCCGCCGCCCGGCACCACCGACCTCAGGGACTCCTTCAACGCCACGATGACCCTCGACGACCGGGTCTTCTTCGCCTCCGACGCCGACGGCCTGGTGCCGGGCGACACCAACGAGCAGACCGACGTCTTCCGCTACGACCCGCGGACCGGGCACACCGACCGCGTCTCCCTCACCCGGGACGGCACGCAGAGCACCGCCTCGTCCTACTTCCCGAGGGTCGACGCCTTCGGCACGACGCTGCTGTTCACCGCCGACGACGGCAACCTCGTCCCGGGCGACGACAACCAGAACGCGGACGTCTTCCGGCGCCTCCTCTGAGATGGCCTGATCCGTTGCCCCCGATGGCCTGACTCCCGTGCGGTTTACGTCCGTTGACGTACTTTTCCGCCGAGATCACCCGGGGGCGTTGACCGCCGTTCCCTCCCGGCGCTTGGCTCTCCCCGAGCCCGTCGCCGGGAGGGAGCCCGGCGCAGCGCCGCATCCCAGGGGAGGGCAACGCCCATGTCCGGCACCACCCGCACCACCCGTACCGCCTTCGGCACCCGCACCCGCCGGTCGGCCGGCGCCGCCGGCCTCCTGGCGGCCGCCGCCGTGCTGGCCGCGACCGCCGCACCGGCCCAGGCCGCGCCCGTGCCGCGCGGCACCGTCCAGGTCAGCGTCGGCGTGAACGGCGCGGCGCCGGACAACCAGTCCCAGAGCAAGGGGATCAGCGCCGACGGCCGCTACGCCCTGTTCACCTCGTGGGCCACGAACCTGGTGGAGCAGCCCGCGAAGAGCGCCCGCGACGCCTACGTCCGCGACCTGCGCACGGGCCGCACCGAGCGGGTCAACCTGGCCGACGACGGCTCGGCGCTGAACGGCTTCACCGACTACGCCGCGATCAACGCCGACGGCCGCTACGTCGCCTTCGAGAGCGACGCCGAGAACGTGCTGCCCGGCATGCAGGTCCAGGGGCGCACCGAGGTGTACGTCCGCGACCGCAGGACCGGCCGCACCGAGCTGGTCAGCGGCGGGCTCACCAGCGGCGACACCGACCGGTTCCACGCCTCGTACGCGCCCTCGATCAGCGCGGACGGCCGCTACGTGGCGTTCGTGTCCGCCCGGACCGACCTCGTCCCCGGCCTGGGGGCAGACGCCCCCTCGCTCGCCCGGCCGTACACCTGGGACTACAACATCTACGTGACCGACCGCTGGACCGGCAGGACCCGCCTGGTCTCGCTCGGCGTGGACGGCAAGCCGGGCGACAGCATGTCCCTCAACCCGACGATCAGCGCGGACGGCCGCACCGTCGGCTTCACCTCCTTCGCGTCCAACCTGGTGCCCGCCGGACAGTCCCCCGCCGCCCGGGCCGCCACCGCACCGGCGGCCGCCGCCGACGTCGAGCCGGCCCCGGGCACCGCCCCCGCCCTGCCCCGCAGCGCCCGCGAGGGCCTGGCCGCCCCGAACCTGGCCCTGCCGACCACCGGCGCCTACTACACGTACGACGTGGACTCCGGCCGCATCTCCGCCGCGAGCCTCGACCTCGACGGCAAGCTCGGCTTCGCGAGCTTCGACGCGACGATCAGCCCGGACGGGCGGCGCGCGGTCTACGCCCTGCCCGAGCCCGGCGGGTCGACCAACGGCCACCGGTACCACCTGGTGCTGTACGTCCGGGACCTCCGGAAGGGCACCGTGACGAAGGTCAGCGGCGGCCTGCCCAGCACCACCTCGGTCGGCACCTCCGACCACGGCAGCATCACCGCCGACAACCGCTGGATCTACTTCTCCTCCGCCGCCGACAACCTGGTGGCCGGCCCGCAGCACCCGGGCTGGGAGGTCTACCGCCAGGACCTGCGCACCGGCCGCACCGAGCGGGTCGCCACCGCGCCGGACGGCTCGTTCGGCAACGGCTCCTCGACGGACCCCTTCGTGGACGCCGCGGGCGACGCCGTGGTCTTCGGCTCGACCAGCGGCAACCTGGTCGCCGGCACCGCCGGCCCGGCGACCGCGGACGCCCAGGTCTTCGCCCGCACCTCCGGCCACCACGGCGGCGACGACGACCAGGGGCAGGACCAGGGCCAGGGCCAGGACGACGACTGACCCCCGAGCACGGAGCCTCCCGGGCCGGGCCCGGGAACCGCGAACGGGGGCGGGACGTCGGCCGGGCCGGCGTCCCGCCCCCGTCACGGGAGGGTGGGGCAGGTGGTTGGGGGCCGTGCGGCGGAGAGGCATCGACGCGCCTCCGCCGCACGGCGGTCATGAGCCCGCGGGCCGGTCCGGTTCCGAGCGGACCGGCCCGCGGGCAGTCTGTGCGGGCCCCTGCCGGGCCCGCCGGGGGTGCGGCTCCCGGGGTGCTACTCGCCCATCGCGGCGCGCGCGTCCACGAAGGCCGCGACGGCGCGCTCGACGTCCTCGGTGGAGTGCGCGGCGGACAGCTGGACCCGGATCCGGGCCTGGCCGTGCGGGACCACCGGGTAGGAGAACCCGATCACGTACACGCCGCGCTCCAGCAGCAGCTCGGCGAGCTTGCCGGCCTCGGCCGCGTCGCCGATCATCACCGGGGCGATCGGGTGGTCGCCGGGCAGGATCTCGAAGCCGGCCTCGGTCATCTTGGTGCGGAACAGCGCGGTGTTGGCCGCCAGCCGCTCGCGCAGCTCGTTGGACTGCTCGACGAGGTCGAGCACCTTCAGCGAGGCGGCCGCGATCACCGGGGCGAGCGAGTTGGAGAACAGGTACGGCCGGGAGCGCTGGCGCAGCAGGGCGACGATCTCCCGGCGGGCGGCGACGTAGCCGCCGGACGCACCGCCGAGGGCCTTGCCGAGGGTGCCGGTGATGATGTCCACGCGGTCCATCACGCCGTGCAGCTCGGGGGTGCCGCGGCCGCCCGCGCCGACGAAGCCGACGGCGTGCGAGTCGTCGACCATGACCATGGCGCCGTAGCGGTCGGCCAGGTCGCAGATCTCCTGCAGCGGGGCGACGTAGCCGTCCATGGAGAAGACGCCGTCGGTGACGATCAGGCGGCGGCGGGCGTCCTGGGTGTCCTGGAGCTGCTTCTCCAGGTCGGCCATGTCGCGGTTGGCGTAGCGGTGGCGGCGGGCCTTGCTGAGCCGGATGCCGTCGATGATGCTCGCGTGGTTCAGCGCGTCGGAGATGACGGCGTCGTTCGCGTCGAGGAGGGTCTCGAAGACACCGCCGTTGGCGTCGAAGCACGAGGAGTAGAGGATCGTGTCCTCCTGGCCGAGGAACGCCGAGAGGCGGTCCTCCAGCTCCTTGTGGACGTCCTGGGTGCCGCAGATGAAGCGGACCGAGGCCATGCCGTAGCCCCAGCGGTCCAGGGCGTCCTTGGCGGCGGCCAGCACCTCGGGGTGGTCGGCCAGTCCGAGGTAGTTGTTGGCGCAGAAGTTCAGCACCTCGCCCGGCTTGCCGCCGCCGGTGACGGTGACGGCGGCGCTCTGCGGGGTGCCGATCACCCGCTCGGGCTTGAACAGGCCGGCCTCGCGGATCTCGTCGAGGGTGGCGGCGACGTCGGCGCGCACGTTGTCGAACACAACAGGCTCCTTTTGCGTGGGCGGGGTGGCTCAGGCGGTCCAGTCGAGGATGATCTTGCCGCAGTTGCCGCTCGCGGCGTCGTCGAACGCGGCCTCGAAGTCGGTGGCGGCGTAGCGACCGGTGATCACCGGGCTGAGGTCCAGGCCGCCCTCCAGCAGCACGGACATCGCGTACCAGGTCTCGAACATCTCGCGGCCGTAGATGCCCTTGATGGTGATCATCGAGGTGACGACCGAGGCCCAGTCCACCGGGAACTGCTCGGCGGGCAGGCCGAGCATGGCGATCTTCCCGCCGTGGGTCATGTTGGCGATCATCGACTGCATCGCCTCGGGGCGGCCGGACATCTCCAGGCCGACGTCGAAGCCCTCGCGCAGGCCGAGCTTCTGCTGGCCCTCCTCGATGGTGTGCTCGGCGACGTTGAGCGCCAGCGTCACGCCGACCTCGCGGGCCAGGTCGAGGCGGTACGGGGAGACGTCGGTGATCATCACGTTGCGGGCGCCGGCGTGCTTGGCGACGGCGGCGGCCATGATGCCGATCGGGCCGGCGCCGGTGACCAGCACGTCCTCGCCGACCAGCGGGAAGGACAGCGCGGTGTGCACGGCGTTGCCGAAGGGGTCGAAGATCGCGGCCACGTCCAGGTCGACCGGCACCCGGTGCACCCAGACGTTGGAGGCCGGCAGCGCCACGTACTCGGCGAAGGCGCCGTCGCGGTTGACGCCCAGGCCGACGGTGTTGCGGCACAGGTGGCGGCGGCCGGCCAGGCAGTTGCGGCACTTGCCGCAGACCAGGTGGCCCTCGCCGCTGACCAGGTCGCCGATCGCGATGTCCGCGACGCCGGCGCCGAGCTCGGCGACCTCGCCGACGAACTCGTGGCCGAGCACCAGCGGGGTCCGGATGGTCTGCTGCGCCCAGCCGTCCCACTTGCGGATGTGCAGGTCGGTGCCGCAGATGCCGGTCCGCAGCACCTTGATCAGCACCTCACCGGGGCCGATCTCGGGCTTCGGGACATCGATCATCCAGAGGCCGGGCTCGGCCTGCTGCTTGACGAGTGCCTTCACGGGCGGCGGCTCCTGACGTGCGGGGGGACGGCCTTCGGGAGTCGGGCAGGCCGGGGCGGCCCGGTTCGGCCGGTCCTGACGGACGCACTCCGGGCAGGCAGAAATCTGCCTGGTGGGAGGGGGTGCGGTCCATCGAGGAATTCTTAACGGCGGCCACAGCTGGGCTGAACGATCGTGCCCGAGCAGCGGCCGACGGCGGGTGCGGCGTGCCGGTGCTCACCCTTCCGGCCGAGCGCGGAGCTCCCCGCACGACACCAACCGACGCGCGGGCCCCGGTACTTGACAGCGCCTGGGCGCCGGCGAAGCCACCGCCCCGCCACTCGGGTGGGCTTTGGTCCGTTCGGGCCAGCCCGGCCGCAGCCGACGCGCGGGCGTTCGAGTGCGGTGCTTACGGTGGCGACGCTTCCCCGCGGCCCCGTGGAGCAGCGCTCCGGGCCCGGGCCCCGTCGCCCCGGCGAACCGCCCCGGAGGACCGCCCGGAGGACCACCCAGAGAATCGCCCCAGAGAGGCGCGTCGACACATGACCGAGACCCGACGGCCGCGCCCGGCCGCTCCCTGCTCCGCCGGCCGCGCGACCGCCGCCCTGGCCCTCGCCGGGCTGCTGGCCGTCTCCGCCTGCTCCGGGAGCCCCGGGCCCGCCCGGCAGGCCGGCGATCCCGCCGTCACCGCCGAACCGGCCGCGCTCAGCCCGACCGCGACCGGCACCGGCGGAGCGCGCGGCACCGCCGCCGCGACCGCGTCCGGGGGCGTGGTGCCGATCACCCCCGCCGTCGCCGCCCACCTCGACGCCGCGATCAAGCAGGTGATGAACGAGGTCAACATCCCCGGGGTGATCGTCGGCTACACCACCCCCGACGACAGCTACGTGCGCTCGTTCGGCACCGCCGACAAGGTCGCCGACACCCCGATGTCGCCGGACCTCTACATGCGGATCGGCAGCGTCACCAAGACCTTCACGACCACGGGCGTCCTGCGGCTGGTGGACCAGGGCAAGGTGGGCCTGGACGACCCGATCTCCAAGTACATCCCGGGCGTGCCCGGCGGCGACAACATCACCATCCGCGAGCTCGGCGACATGCGCAGCGGCCTGTACAACTACACCCTGGACCCGGACTTCCAGCAGGCGTTCTTCAGCAACCCGGACCGCCCCTTCACCCCGGAGGAGCTGCTCGCGTACTCGTTCAAGCACCCGGCGAACTTCGCACCGAACGCCAAGTTCGAGTACTCCAACACCAACCTGATCCTGCTAGGCCTGGTCGTCGAGAAGGTCGGTGGGCAGCCGCTGCAGGACTTCCTGGAGCAGCAGGTGTTCACCCCGGCCGGACTGGACCGGACGAGCCTGCCGACCGACGCGGCCTTCCCGACCCCGCACGCCCACGGCTACACCAACCAGACGCTCAGCGGCGCGGTCGAGGACTCCACCGACTGGAACCCGTCCTGGGCCTGGGCGGCCGGCGCCGTGATCTCCAACCTCCCCAACCTGCAGACCTGGTCGAAGGTGCTGGCCACCGGCGTGCCGCTGATCAGCGCCGCCACCCAGGCCGAGCGGCTGAAGACCGTGAGCGTCGGCACCCCCGACCTCGGCTACGGCTTCGGGGTGTTCACCACGCACGGGTGGGTCGGCCACAACGGCTCGCTGCCCGGGTACGAGAGCGTGGTGATCTACCTGCCGCCCGCGCAGGCCAGCCTGGTCCTCCTGCTCAACACCGACATCCTGCACGACGGTTCGGAGCCGTCGACGTTCCTCGCGCGGGCGATCACGCAGATCGTCTCGCCGAACAACGTCTACACCCTGCCCACCCCGCCCGGGTCGGGATCGCCCTCGGCGTCCGCCCCGACCACCGGGGCCACGGGCTCGCCGACCTCACCCACCTCGCCGACCTCTCCCGCGTCCCCCACCTCGCCGACCGGGACGACGCCGGCCGGCGGTGCCACGCTGCACATCTCCTGACCGCGCCCGGCCCGAGCCGGCACACGTGCCGCAGGTCCGACCCGGACGTCCGGGTCGGACCTGCGGTGTTTCCGTAGGAGCCCCCTCGGCTCCCCGCCGCTCAGATCCCCAGCACCTTGCCGAGGTCGTACGACACCGGCTCCTCCAGTTGCTCGTAGGTGCAGCTCTCCGGGGTGCGGTCCGGCCGCCAGCGGCGGAACTGCGCGGTGTGCCGGAACCGGGTGCCCTCCATGTGGTCGTACGCGACCTCGACCACCCGCTCCGGGCGCAGCGCGATCCAGGACAGGTCCTTGCCGCCGGTCCAGCGGCTGACCGCGCCGGGCAGCCGGCCCTCGGCGTGCGCGGCCTCCTCCGCCCAGGCGCCCCACGGGTGCCGGGAGAGGTCGTCCATCCTCAACGGGGCCAGTTCCTCGGCGAGTTCACGGCGGCGGGCCATCGAGAAGGCGGCGCAGACGCCGACGTGCTGGAGCTTGCGGTCGGCGTCGAAGATGCCGAGCAGGAGGGAGCCGACCACCGGGCCGCTCTTGTGCTCGCGGTAGCCGGCCACCACGCAGTCGGCGGTGCGCTCGTGCTTGATCTTGTACATGGTCCGCTCCCCCGGCCGGTACGGCTGGTCCAGCGGCTTGGCGACCACCCCGTCCAGCCCGGCGCCCTCGAACTCGGCGAACCAGGTCCGCGCGAGGTCCCGGTCGGTGGCGGCGGGGGCGGTGAACACCGGGTCGGCGGCGTCGGCGAGCGCCGCCTCCAGAGCCGGGCGACGCACCGACAGCGGCTCGTCCAGCAGGGACTCGTCCCCGAGGGCGAGCAGGTCGAAGGCGACGAAGGAGGCCGGGGTCCGCTCGGCGAGGAGCTTCACCCGGCTCGCGGCGGGGTGGATGCGCTCCAGCAGTTCCTCGAAGCGCAGCCGGCCGTCGCGGGCGATCACCACCTCGCCGTCCAGCACGCAGCGCGGCGGCAGCTCACGCCGCAGGGCCTCGACCAGTTCGGGGAAGTACCTGGTCAGCGGCTTGCCGGTGCGGCTGCCGAGCTCCACCTCCGCGCCGTCGCGGAAGACGATGGTGCGGAAGCCGTCCCACTTGGCCTCGTACTGCATCCCGGGCGGGATCTCGGCCACCGACTTGGCGAGCATCGGCGACACCGGCGGCATCACGGGCAGGTCCATGCGTCCGATCCTCGCCCCGATGGTCTCGGGGCGCGCGCCGGGCCCCGCGCGCTTAGCGTGAGGGGCATGGGCTCAGCCGTGGAACTGGAAGTCGCCGGGCGCACCGTCCGGCTGTCGAACCCGGACAAGGTGTACTACCCGGAGCGCGGCTTCACCAAGCTGGACGTCGCGCAGTACTACCTCGCCGTGGCCGACGGGGTGCTGCGCGGCCTGCGCGACCGCCCGACCACCCTGCAGCGCTTCCCGGACGGCGTCGACGGCGAGTTCTTCTACCAGAAGCGCGCCCCCAAGGGCCTGCCGGACTGGCTGCCCACCGCCCGGATCGAGTTCCCCAGCGGCCGCTCCGCCGACGAGATCTGCCCCACCGAGCCCGCCGCCGTCCTGTGGGCCGCCAACCTGGGCTGCCTCACCTTCCACCCCTGGCCGGTCCGGCGCTCCGACACCGGCCACGTCGACGAGCTGCGCATCGACCTCGACCCGCAGCCCGGCACCGACTTCCACGACGCCGCCCGCGTCGCCCACGAGCTGCGCGCCCTGCTGGAGGAGCACGGGCTGCGCGGCTGGCCCAAGTCCTCCGGCGGGCGCGGCCTGCACGTGTACGTGCCGCTGGTGCCGGAGTGGACCTTCACCGACGGACGGCACGCGGTGATCGCCCTCGGCCGGGTCCTGGAGCAGCGGATGCCCGGGCAGGTCACCACCGCGTGGTGGAAGGAGGAGCGCGGCGAGCGGATCTTCGTCGACTACAACCAGATGGCCCGCGACCGCACCATCGCCTCCGCCTACTCGCTGCGCGCCCGCCCCCGCGCCACCGCCTCCACCCCGCTGCGCTGGGACGAGGTCGACGACGCCTCGCCCGAGGACTTCGACCTGCGCACCGTCCCCGCCCGCTTCGCCGAACTCGGCGACCTCAACGCGGAGATGGAGGGCCAGGCGTTCCGTCTGGACGGCCTGCTGGAGCTCTACGAGAAGCAGCTGCACGACGAGGGCCTCGGCGAACTCCCCTACCCGCCCGACCACCCCAAGGCCGCGGGCGAGCCCACCCGCGTCCAGCCGAGCCGGGCCCGCAAGAAGTAGCCCGCGGGACGTGGCCGACGCGACGTAGGCTGACGGTCTTCGAGGGGTTGGGGGGCACCGATGGGTGTGCGGGGGCTGGCGGGGATCCTGGCGGACGCGGCGGGCGGGGTGTTCCCGCCGCCGGACGGATCGGTGACGGTGCTGCCGCAGCCGTCGCCGCGCGAGGCCGGGGTGATCGCCTTCGCCGCGCACACGGTCGTCTTCACCGACGAGGACCCGGCCTGGGTGCGGGACGCGGTCGCCGCCTCCCCGGGCGACCCGCTGTCCGCGCCGCTCTGCCCGCCCTTCCTGACCGCCTTCGCCGGACGCACCGGGCGCACCGTCAACAACATCGACCTGCTGACCGTCGCCGACCGCCTCCCGGGCGGGCCGCCGCTGCCGCTCTCCGAGGTGCGCGACCGCGAGCACCCCCGGGTGGTCCGGGCCCTGCACTACCGCGAGGACGTCCGGGTGTTCACCGCCGACGGCGGCGTCCTGATCCTCGGCCGCGGGGTGGCCGGCCGCTGGGAGTGCGCCGTCGAGGTCGACCCGCACGCCCAGGGCCGCGGCCTCGGCCGCGCCCTCGCCACCGCCGCCCGCCACCTCGTCCCCGGGGGCGGCACCGTCTGGGCCCAGCAGGCCCCCGGCAACGCCCCCAGCGTCCGCGCCTTCCAGGCCGCCGGCTACCGCCCGGTCGGCGCGGAGGCCCTACTGGTGACGGGGCCGTAGTTCTTCCCGGTCACCCGTCCACCGCCGTCCACAGCACCCGGACGCCGTCGGCCTCGACGTCGTACCCGAGGAACGGCGACCGGGTGTCGCCCTCGAAGTACATCGGCACCGGCTTGCCCAGCCGGCGCCCGATCGCGGCCAGGAACCCGCACAGCACGTCGAGCCGTTCCTGGCCCTGCAGCTCCCACAGCGAGACGTCGAAGTCGATCTGCTCGTCCCCGAGGAACCGGAAGATCGCGCACACCTCGGCGACCGGCCACACGCGCAGGTTCGGGCACTCCGCGTCGGCCGGGCGCGACAGTACCGCCGCGGCCCTCGGGAGCGGGAGGACGGTGCGCCCCTCGGAGTACTCGTACGACCAGCCCCGCTCGACGACGAGGTCGAGCACCGCCTGCCAGTCCGCGGCCGTGGTGTCGGCGATGTAGACGTCCGGCAGCGTGCCGCCGCCCGAGGGGTCGAGCAGCCGGGCGACGTCGTCCCACAGTGGATCCGGCAGGTCGCCGTCCTGCCCGCCCGTCCTCGCCCGCCGGGCGGTCATCCGCGTCGGGCGCCCGCCGGGGCCAGGTCCGCGATGATCCGGACCGCCTCGGCGATCTGCCCGTCGGTGAGGTCGCCGCGGGCGGTCAGGCGCAGGCGGGAGATGCCGTCCGGGACGGACGGGGGGCGGAAGCAGCCGACGGCGAGGCCGGCGCGGCGGCAGTCGGCGGCCCAGGCGACGGCGGCCTCGGGGCCCGGGGCGCGGACCGAGACCACGGCGGCGTCCGGCTCGCAGGCGTGCAGGCCGGCGGCGGTGAGCTGCCGGGCGAGGGTGCGGGCCACCTCGCGGGCGCGCTCGGCCCGGGCGGGTTCGGCGCGCAGCAGCCGCAGGGCGGCGAGGGCGGCGCCGGCGGCGGCCGGGGCGAGGCCGGTGTCGAAGATGAAGGTGCGGGCGGTCTCGGTGAGGTGGCGGATCACCCGGCGCGGCCCGAGGACGGCGCCGCCCTGGGAGCCGAGGGACTTGGAGAGCGTCACGGTGGCGACGGTGTCCGGCCGCCCGGCGAGCCCGGCGGCGGCGAGGGCGCCGGTGCCGCCGGGGCCGAGCACGCCCAGCCCGTGCGCGTCGTCCACCAGCAGGGCCGCCCCGTGTGCGCGGACGGCCTCGGACAGCGCGGCCAGCGGGGCGGCGTCGCCGTCCACCGAGAACACCGAGTCGGTGACCACCAGCGCCCGGCGCCGGGCCCGGCCGGCGAGCACCTCGGCCACGGCCGCCGGGTCGCTGTGCGGGGCGCGGTGGACGTCGGAGCGGGAGAGCCGGCAGCCGTCGATCAGCGAGGCGTGGTTGTAGGCGTCGGACACGATCAGGGTGTCCGGGTCGGTGAGCGCGGTGAGCGCGGCCAGGTTGGCGGTGTAGCCGGAGGAGAACACCAGCGCCGCCTCGGCCCCGTAGAAGTCGGCCAGCTCCTCCTCCAGTTCGGTGTGCAGCGTGGTCGTCCCGGTCACCAGCCGCGAGCCCGTCGAACCGCCGCCCCAGCGCAGTGCCGCCTCCGCGGCCGCCTGGGTCACCACCGGGTGCCTGGTCAGCCCGAGGTAGTCGTTCCCCGCGAGGTCCAGCACCGGGTCCTCCGCCGGCCGGCTGCGCAGCGTCCGGGTCAATCCGGCATCGGCCCGCAGCGCGGCGGCCTCGTCGAGCCAGTCGAAGACGGCCTCGGGGGCGAGGACGGAGGGACGCGGTTCGGAGGCGAGGGGCTGGCTCATGCCCGGCACTGTCGCACGCCGTCCGAAGCGGGATCAATGTGCCGCTCGGCACATGATCGGCAGGTGTTCGGCTCGCCGGGCCGGACGGTCTCCGTGCGAGGGGGCCGTCCGCCGGGCACCGGGCTTTGCCCGGGGTGGCGGCGAGCAGGCAAGATAGCCGGGTGACCCTCCTTGATCTGATGCCGAAGCCCGCCACGCCCGACGCGCTGTACGAGACGTTCGCCGCCTGGGCGGAGGAGCGGGGGATCACGCTGTACCCGGCGCAGGAGGAGGCGCTGATCGAGCTGGTCTCGGGGAACAACGTGATCCTGGCGACGCCGACCGGGTCGGGCAAGAGCCTGGTGGCGGCCGGGGCGCACTTCGCGGCGCTGGCGGAGGGGCAGCGGACCTTCTACACCGCGCCGATCAAGGCGCTGGTGTCGGAGAAGTTCTTCGACCTGGTGAAGATGTTCGGCACCGAGCAGGTCGGCATGATGACCGGCGACGCGAGCGTGAACCCGACCGCGCCGATCATCTGCTGCACCGCCGAGGTACTCGCCCAGATCGCGCTGCGCGACGGCTCCCGGGCGGACATCGGCCAGGTGGTCATGGACGAGTTCCACTTCTACGCCGAGCCGGACCGCGGCTGGGCCTGGCAGATCCCGCTGCTGGAGCTGCCGCAGGCGCAGTTCCTGCTGATGTCGGCGACGCTGGGCGACGTCCGCCGCTTCGAGGAGGACCTGACCCGCCGGACCGGCCGTCCGACGACGGTGGTCCGCAACGCGACCCGCCCGGTCCCGCTGTTCTACGACTACCGCCGCACCAGCATGCACGACACGCTGGAGGAGCTGCTGCAGACCGGCCAGGCGCCGGTCTACGTCGTGCACTTCACGCAGAAGGAGGCGGTGGAGCGGGCCCAGTCGCTGATGAGCATCAACATGTGCTCGAAGGCGGAGAAGGAGGCCATCGCCGACCTGATCGGCAACTTCCGCTTCACCACCAAGTTCGGCCGCAACCTGTCCCGGTTCGTGCGCCACGGCATCGGCGTGCACCACGCGGGCATGCTGCCGAAGTACCGCCGGCTGGTCGAACGCCTCGCCCAGGCGGGCCTGTTGAAGGTGATCTGCGGGACGGACACGCTCGGCGTCGGCGTCAACGTGCCGATCCGCACGGTGCTGTTCACGGCCCTGTCCAAGTACGACGGACAGCGTGTGCGCATCCTGCGCGCCCGTGAGTTCCACCAGATCGCCGGTCGCGCGGGCCGGGCCGGCTTCGACACCGTCGGCCAGGTGGTGGCGCAGGCTCCGGAGCACGTGATCGAGAACGACAAGGCGATCGCGAAGGCCGGGGACGACCCGAAGAAGAAGCGCAAGGTGGTGCGCAAGAAGGCGCCGGAGGGCTTCGTCGGCTGGACCGAGGAGACCTTCGAGAAGCTGATCGGCGCCGACCCGGAGCCGCTGGTCTCCCGGTTCAAGGTGAGCCACGCGATGCTGCTGTCGGTGATCGGCCGCCCGGGCAACGCCTTCGAGGCGATGCGCAAGCTGCTCACCGACAACCACGAGGACAGGACCGCGCAGCGCCGGCACATCCGCACCGCGATCGCCATCTACCGTTCGCTGCTGGAGGGCGGCGTGGTGGAGCGGCTGCCGGAGCCGGACGCCGAGGGCCGGATCGTCCGCCTCACGCTGGACCTCCAGGAGAACTTCGCGCTCAACCAGCCGCTGTCGACCTTCGCGCTGGCCGCCTTCGAACTCCTCGACCCGACCTCGCCCTCGTACGCGATGGACGTGATCTCGGTCGTCGAGGCGACCCTCGACGACCCGCGCCAGATCCTCGCCGCGCAGCAGAACAAGGCGCGCGGCGAGGCCGTCGGCGAGATGAAGCGGGACGGCATCGAGTACGAGGAGCGGATGGAGCGGCTCCAGGAGATCACCTACCCGAAGCCGCTGGAGGAGCTGCTCACCCACGCGTACGAGGTGTACCGCCGGGCGCACCCGTGGATCGGCGACCACCAGCTGCAGCCGAAGTCCGTGGTCCGCGACCTGTACGAGCGGGCGATGACCTTCTCGGACTACGTCGGCTTCTACGAGCTGGCCCGCACCGAGGGCATCGTGCTGCGCTACCTGGCGGGCGCCTTCAAGGCGCTGGAGCAGACCGTCCCCGAGGACGTGAAGACCGACGACCTGAAGGACGTCATCGCCTGGCTCGGCGAGCTGGTCCGCCAGGTCGACTCCAGCCTGCTGGACGAGTGGGAGCAGCTGGCCAACCCGACGGAGCCGCAGGCCGCCGAGGTGCGGCTGGACGACAAGCCGGCGCCGGTCACGGCCAACGCGCGGGCCTTCCGGGTGCTGGTGCGCAACGAGATGTTCCGCCGGGTCGAGCTGTGTGCGCTGGAGCACTACGAGGAGCTCGCCGAGCTGGACGGCGAGTACGGCTGGGACGCGGACCGCTGGGCGGACGCCATGGACGGGTACTGGGAGGAGTACGACGACCTCGGTACCGGCCCGAACGCGCGCGGCCCGAAGATGCTCATCATCGAGGAGGAGGACTCCGCCTGGCGGGTCCGGCAGATCTTCGACGACCCCGAGGGCGACCACGACTGGGGCATCAGCGCCGAGGTGGACCTGTACGGCTCCGACGAGGAGGGCCGGGCGGTGGTGCGGGTGACCGCGGTGGACCGGCTCGGCGGTTGACGGCTCGTCACAACGCCCGAGGGGGCCCGGCGTTGCCGGGCCCCCTCGCGGCGTTCAGCCTCAGGTGTTCAATCTCGGGCGTTCAGCCTCGCGGCGTGCACCCTCGGGTGTTCAGCCTCGCGGCGTACACCCCTGCGCGTCCGTCACATCCACATGAACTGCGAGCCGGCCGCGTAGGAGATCGCGCGGGTGGCCTCGTCCAGGGTCTGCTCGGTGCTGGGCGCCGGAGTTCCGGTCGGCGTCGGGGTCCCGCCGGTGGGCGCACCCGGCGCACCCGTGGCGCTCGCGCCGCCCGGGGTGGCGGCCGGAGCACCCGGGGTGCCCGTGGCGGAGGCGGCCGGCCGGCCGTCGCCGGTCCGCGAGCTGGTGACCGTCACGTAGTGCCCGACCGTCTCGACCCGCGGGTCGCCGCCGGTCTTGGTGCCGGCGGGCGGCGCCGGGGCGGGGTTGGCGTCGGCGAGGATGAAGGCGACCGATCCGGGCTTGGCCCGCAGGGCTTCGGCGGCCTTGGCGGCGGACGCCTGGTCCGGGAAGCGCAGCAGGGTGACGCTGCTGAGCACCGGGCGGTCCTGGCCGCTGAAGCTGACGGCCAGGTAGGACTGGCAGCCGCTGTCCTTCAGCGGGTCCTGGGCGCGGTCCTGGAGCACCTCGGCGCAGTTCTCGCCCTGCCGGGCGCCGTTGCGCCGCGCCTTGTAGGTGCCGACCTCGACCGGGCGCTGGGCCGGGAAGTAGTTGTCGACGTTGAGGCTCTCGGAGTCGGTGCGCGGCGGAGCGGCGCCGACCACCGGCGGGGTCTTGGAGGAGTCCTTGGTGGACGGGCCGAGTCCGGGTATGTAGTCACCGGGCATCGGGCGGGTGATGATCCACCCGCCGGCCACGACCACGCCGGCCACGACGACCCAGCCCGCCGCCCGACGGCCGCTCAGCCGCCGGCCCCGCCTGCGGTCGGCGCCCTGGCCGATGCCGTCGTCGGCGCCCCCGCCGGTCCGCTGTCCTGCCCGGCCGTCCTGGCCCTCTCCCGGAGTCGGGGTGCGCTCCCCCTGCGTGGTCATGGCGCAGATTCTAAGCATCCCGGGGGTGGCGTGGATCACGGGGGCGGCAGTTGTGGATCATCGTCCGCTCGGGGCCGCCCGCACCCTCGGCCCGTCACGACGGCTACCCGCCAGTAACCTTCACTCCGGGTTCACGTCAAGCTCGTGACCAGCGGCGGAGCCGTGAGCTTCGACACTGTGGCAATCGGCACATCCTCGCACCGATCTTCTGGCGGGTTTGCTCTGGCGCCGCTCGATCACGAACAGGCAGGATCGCCCCATGGATCTGCTCGATACCCTCACCGCCAAGGGCCTGCGCGGCGAAGTCCCGACCCGCGAGGAGGCCCTGGCCGTCCTCGCCACCACCGACGACGAGCTGCTCGACGTGGTCGCCGCGGCCGGCAAGGTGCGCCGCCGCTGGTTCGGCCGCCGGGTCAAGCTCAACTACCTGGTGAACCTCAAGAGCGGGCTCTGCCCGGAGGACTGCTCGTACTGCTCGCAGCGGCTCGGGTCCAAGGCCGAGATCCTCAAGTACACCTGGCTCAAGCCGGACCAGGCCGCCGACGCCGCCCGGGCCGGCGTGGCCGGCGGCGCCAAGCGGGTCTGCCTGGTCGCCAGCGGCCGCGGCCCGACGGACCGCGACATCGACCGGGTCACCGACACCATGGCCGCCATCAAGGAGGCCGACCCCGCGGTCGAGATCTGCGTCTGCCTCGGCCTGCTCTCCGACAACCAGGCGGAGCGCCTCAAGGCGGCCGGCGCCGACGCCTACAACCACAACCTCAACACCTCCGAGAACACCTACGGGGCCATCACCAAGACCCACACCTACGCGGACCGGGTCGACACCGTGCAGAAGGCGCACGGCGCGGGCCTGTCCGCCTGCTCCGGCCTGATCGCGGGCATGGGCGAGACCGACGAGGACCTGGTCGACGTGGTGTTCGCGCTGCGCGAGCTCGGCTCGGACTCCGTCCCGGTCAACTTCCTGATCCCCTTCGAGGGCACCCCGCTCGCCAAGGAGTGGAACCTCACCCCGCAGCGCTGCCTGCGCATCCTCGCGATGGTCCGCTTCGTCAACCCGGACACCGAGGTGCGGATCGCCGGCGGCCGCGAGGTGCACCTGCGCACCATGCAGCCGCTCGGCCTGCACATCGCCAACTCCATCTTCCTCGGCGACTACCTGACCAGCGAGGGCCAGGCCGGCCAGGCCGACCTCGACATGATCAAGGACGCCGGCTTCGAGGTCGAGGGCGCCGGCGAGGCCACCCTGCCGCGCCACCGCGCCGACATCGCCGAGGCCGCCCAGGCCGGCGGCGGCTGCGGCACCGCGGCCTCGGCCTGCGGCAGCGGTGGCGGCTGCGGCCCCTGCGGCGGGCACTCCCACGCCCCGGCGCAGGCCGACGCCGGCGCCCCGGCGGCGGAGGAAGCGGAGGACGAGCTCCGCAGCGACCTCGTCAAGGTCCGCCGCCGCGGCGCCGGCACCGAACTCGCGCCCAACGCCTGATCCTCCGGAGACCCCTCATGCCCCCGCTGTCCGCGGACACGCTGCTCACCCTCGACCGCGCCCACGTCTGGCACCCGTACGGGCCCATGCCCGGCACCGTCACCCCGTACGTGGTCGAGTCCGCGTCGGGCGTACGGCTGCGCCTGGCCGAACCCGTCGCGGGCGGCCGGCGCGAGCTGGTCGACGGGATGTCGTCCTGGTGGGCGGCGATCCACGGCTACCGGCACCCGGTGCTGGACGAGGCCGTGCGCGAGCAGCTGGGGCGGATGAGTCACGTGATGTTCGGCGGGCTCACCCACGAGCCCGCCGTCCGGCTGGCGGCCAGGCTGGTCGAGATCACCCCGGAGCCGCTGCAGCACGTCTTCCTCGCCGACTCGGGCTCGGTCTCGGTCGAGGTCGCGATGAAGATGTGCCTGCAGTACTGGCAGTCCATCGGGCGGCCGGGCAAGCGCCGGCTGCTCACCTGGCGCGGCGGCTACCACGGCGACACCTTCCACCCGATGTCGGTCTGCGACCCGGACGGCGGGATGCACCACCTGTGGGGCGGCGTGCTGCCCGGGCAGCTCTTCGCACCGCAGCCCCCGGCCGGCTTCGACGCCCCGCTCGACGCCGGATACGCCGCGCAGTTCGAGGAGTTGATGGCGCGTCACGCCGACGAGCTGGCCGCCGTCATCGTCGAGCCGGTCGTCCAGGGCGCGGGCGGCATGCAGTTCCACTCCCCCGCGTACCTGCGGATGCTGCGCGAACTCTGCGACCGGTACGGGGTGTTGCTCGTCTTCGACGAGATCGCCACCGGATTCGGCCGCAGCGGCGCCCTGTTCGCCGCCGACCACGCGGGCGTCTCGCCGGACGTGATGTGCCTCGGCAAGGCGCTCACCGGCGGGTACCTGACGCTCGCCGCCGCGCTGTGCACCGGCGAGATCGCGGACGGGATCAGCCGCGGCGAGATGCCCGTGCTCGCCCACGGCCCGACCTTCATGGGCAACCCGCTGGCCTGCGCGGCCGCCAACGCCTCGCTCGACCTGCTGCTCGGGCAGGACTGGGCGCTGGAGGTCAAGCGGATCGAGGGCGGGCTGCGGGACGGCCTCGCGGCCGCCGCGGACGTGCCCGGCGTGCACGACGTACGGGTCCGAGGTGCCATCGGCGTCGTGCAGTTGGACCACCCGGTGGACGTCGCCGCGGCGACCGAGGCGGCCGCGCGGGAAGGCGTCTGGCTGCGCCCCTTCCGGGACCTGATCTACACGATGCCCCCCTATGTGACGGAGGACGAGGACGTGGCACGCATCGCGGCCGCCGTGACCGCCGCGGCGGTGGCGGGATGAGCGCGCAGGACGACGGGATGACCGCGCAGAACGGCGGCACGGGCACGCAGGACCGCGGGGCGGGCACGCGCGTCCTCTTCGTGACCGGCACGAACACGGACGTCGGCAAGACCGTCGCCACCGCGGCCGTCGCCTCGGCGGCGCTGCGGGCCGGGCTGAAGGTCGCCGTGCTCAAGCCCGGACAGACCGGCGTGACCGGCGACGAGCCGGGCGACGCCGCCGAAGTCCGGCGCCTGGCAGGCGAGCTGACGTACCGTGAGCTCGTCCGCTACCCCGAGCCGCTGGCCCCCGACACCGCCGCCCGGCGGGCCGGGATGCCCTGCCTCTCCCCCGCCGAGGTGGTGGCCGAGGTCGCCGACCTCGCCGCCACCCACGACCTGGTGCTGGTCGAGGGCGCGGGCGGCCTGCTGGTCCGCTACGACGACGAGGGCCGGACCCTCGCCGACCAGGCCCGCGCCGTCCTCGACGCCGGACTGCCGGCCGAGGTGCTGCTGGTGGCCTCCGCCGGCCTCGGCACGCTCAACATCGTCGCCCTCACGGCGGAGGCCCTGGCGGCGCGCGAACTCCCGCTCGCGGGCGTGCTCATCGGCTCCTGGCCCGCGGACGCCGGCCTCGCCGAACGCTGCAACCTCGCCGACCTGCCGCGCTCGGCCGGCGCCCCACTGCTCGGCGCCCTGCCCGAACGCGCGGGCACCGCCGACGACTTCGCAGGCCTCGCGCTCGCCTCCCTGGCCCCCGAGCTGGGCGGAACCTGGGACGCGGAGCACTTCGCGGACGCCCATCGCGCGGAACGGGCCCGGCTTCGCTCGAAGGTGTGATCTCTGCGCCCGAACCATGGGAACGGGCGCTACGGGCTGCATACCGTTCCTTCCATGACAGACGGGCTCACCGTAGACGAGGCCCTGCGGGCCTTGGCCGCCCTGGAGGCGGCGTGGAAGGACGACGAGGAGGCGCTGTCCGCCCTGGCGGCGGGCAGCGTCGGTGAACAGCCGCTCCCGGCGCTGGTCGCCGCGTACGGCGAGCACGCGATGGACACGCTCATGGCGTTGGCCTTCGGTCTGCGCTCGACCATGAGCGACGAGGAGCTCGCCGAGATCTCGGACGCGGTCAGCTCCAACATCGGCGCCCGGATGAGCGCGCTGCTCACCCAGACGCTCAAGGCCTGGGGCACCCTCGCCGCACCCGACGACCTCTCCGTCACCAAGATCATCGCCCACACCGTGATCGACGCGATGAGGGCCGTCACCGAGGACCCCACCAAGACCGAAGTCCTGCCGCTGCTGGCCACTTTCCGCACCTACGCCCTCAGCGACACCTGAGGACCGCAGGATTCGGCGCGGGCTCCGAGCCTCCCCTCGGCCGGCTCAGGACGCCATCGGCAGGCCGACAGGTGAAGGTCGGTGAGCGCATCGGGTATCCGCAGACCGACATCGTGGCGACGACACGGGTCGCTCGGCGACGATGCCACCGTGCGGGGACGGGTGCGGCCTCCCGAGCAGGCAGCGCTGCGCCTTCAGGCTCCCGGGGCGCTTGTCCGGCCGGCCCGGCCGGTCCCGTCGAGGAGGTTCTGGACCCGCTCGGCGACGATCCCCGGCCGCTCGGCCTGGATGAGGTGGCCGGAGTCCACGGTTTCGAACCGGCCGTCGGGCAGCGAACCGACCCAGCGCCGCCGGTGCTCGGTCAGGGCGGCGTGGTGCCGGCCCCGGCCCTTCTGGGGACGGGCGGCCGAGAGGAGGATGGTCGGGCACGTCGGCGGGGCGGGTGGCTCGGCGCGGAAGCGGGGAATGGCCTCGGCCACGGCCTTGATCTCCTTCCGCGTCTGCGCGATGCCCGCTGGGACGAAGTCCTCGGCGAGCATGGCCGCGTAGGTGTCCGCCGGGAAGAGGCGCCGGAGCTCCCCGCTCGCCAACCGGGCCAGCAGACGGGAGCGGAACAGTGCCTGCGTGACACCCAGGGACCGGTCGACCTTCACCGCGGTCCGGTCGAAGGTGTCGTAGACGGGCGCGCTCTCCGCCGCCGGATCGAGCAGGAGCAGCCCCCGCAGCCGCGGCCCCAGCCGATTCACGGCGCGGCGGGCGACCAACCCGCCCATGCTGTGCGCGACCAGCACGAAGCCGCCCGGGACGACCGTCTCGACCAACGCGACCAGGTCCGCGGCCAGGTCGTCGATGCTCAGCCGGGTCGCCGTTCGGCCGCTGCGGCCGAAGCCGGCGCGGTCGTAGCCGATCAGTCTCGCCCGGTCCGCCAGCAGTGCGACCACCGGGTCCCAACAGGTGCGCCCCATGCCTCCGCCCGCCTCGAAGACCACCCGGTCCGTTCCGCTGCCGGATTCCTCCACGTAGAGGGTCCGGCCGTTCACCTGTACCGCCCGCCCTGCCTCCTGACGCATGCCCCCTCCAAGGCTCATCATTTCCACTTTCGATAATAGTATTGAGTATGGAATTGTGAAGCCCGTGGACACCACCGAACTTCTTCTCCACCCGGTGCGCCTGCGCGTGGTGCACGCGCTCGCCGGCGACCGGGAGCTGACCACCGCGCAGTTGTGCGAGCGCATGCCGGACGTGCCGAAGGTGACCATGTACCGGCACGTCGCCCTACTGGCCGGGGCGGGCTTCCTGGAAGTGACCGGAGAACAACGGGTGCGCGGCACCGTCGAGCGGCACTACCGGCTGCGCCAGGACCGCCCGGTCGTCGACGACGACGCCGCCACCGCGATGACGCCGGATGACCACCGCCGGGGCTTCGCGGCCGCCATGGCCGTGCTCATCGCGGAGTTCAACGCCTACCTCGACCGTGACGGCGCCGACCCGGTTGCCGACGCGGTCTCCTACCGTCAGGGCACGCTCTGGCTCAGCCCGGACGAACTCGCGGAGATGACGGCTCAGTTGCGCGCGGTGCTGGGCCCTCGGCTCGCCAACCGGCCGGCACCGGGCCGCGCGCCCTACCTGCTCAGCCCCGTCCACTTCCCGGTCGGTCCACGATTGCCCGACGACCGCCCCCAGGGACATTCACAGGTGCCGTAAGGCTGCGCACGTGAACTCCCGTGTCGAGGCCCGCGAACGCCATGCCCGTCTCAGGGCCGCGCGGGAGTCCTGGGCGGGCGGGCACTCCGCCGAACCACCGTTCTGATGCGGCGTGGGCTTCGAGCGGCCTCGAAGCCCACGTCCTCACCTGCCCGGCGGCGTCGCAGCGACCGGAGCGTGGCCCCAGAACGCGCGGTAGAGCAGCATGCCCGCCGTGCCGACCACGCCGACCGGCAGCCCCAGCGCCCACGGGATCAGCACGGCCTTCCACCCCACCTGCGCCGGGAAGGCCACCGCGGCGGGCTTCTGCGGGTTGACGAGCACGGTCCGCACCGCGCCCGTGGTGAGCCCGGTCGGCACGCCGCCGGCCAGGTCGCGGTCGGGCGTGACCTCCCGGCCGTCCGCCAGCGCGAGCACGATCCTGCCCGGCCGCTCCCCCATCGGGCCGTTGTACTCCGCCGTCACCACCGTGGCCTGCACCCGTTCGGCATCGGCGTAGCGGAAGTGGTAGCGCGCCTGGGCCCCGACCGCCACCAGGCTCAGCAGGATGAAGCCGCCGAAGACGACGAGCCCGATGACCAACGCCGTTCTGTTGTACAGCGGCATTCCGGACGCTTTCCGCGCCATGATCCCCCCAGTTGCTCGGCCAGAGCATAGACCTCCCGTCCGGCAGGTCGTCCAGGGGCGGGCTCACATCCACCCGGCGACGAACGCGAATCCGCCCGTCGAGGCGGCGAGGAAGACGAGGGCGAACACCAGGCCGCGCGCGGCGGCGGGGACGCCCTCGGGGACCAGCAGGAGAGCGAGGCCGGCGATCACGAGGGAGCCGACGGTGATGAGGCCGGCGGCGACTACGGGCGCATACCTCTGCGGAGGACGACGACCAGCTGCTCGATGACGTCCGGCCGGGCGGCCCCGAGGTCGATCAGGACGACGCCGGTGGCCTTGGCCGAGCGCCAGTCGATGCCGAGGGACGGGAGTTTGACGGCGGCGGCGCTCAGGACGGCCTGGAGGTCGTCGAGAATGTCGGCCGCGGCGCGACGGTCCTCGGCCGTGATCTTGTCGATCATGCTGCTCATGGGGCATCTCACTGTTCGGTGTTCGTGATCCAACGCGCTTCGGTGTCCCACTCGATGCCGCCGCCGAGGGGACGGAGGAAGGCGAGGCCGTGCTGCCAGCCCATGAAGGCGGCCCAGCGACCGGAGCGGACGTCGAAGACCCGCTCGCCGACGGAGGAGGGGCGGTAGGGGGAGGAGGGCGGCGCCACCCGTCGAACGGGCGGCGCCGCCGAGGCGATGGGATGGGGGGTCGATCGAGCCTCGGGGACGGAATCGCCGCACTGCGGGCAGAGGCAGGGCGGGAAGTTCCGCCGCAGGATCAGACTTTCGCCAGATTGAGTGTTCGTCATATCCACTGACTAGTTCCTCTCTGTTGCCAACTCCTCACCAAGAGTGGCCAAGCGTGGCTAGCATCGGAAGAGCTTTTCTTTGACAGCGCATGTTGTGGAATCGAGTGATCACCATGCCCCAGCGGGAACTTGACCCGACCATCTCCCCGAACAAGGTCATCGGCGTCCAGCTGCGCCGCTTCCGCAAGGCGAGGGGGCTCACCCAGGTCGAACTCGGAGAGCTCATCAACTACAGCGACTCCCTGATCTCCCTGATCGAGACCGGCGCGCGTCCCGCTCCTCTGAACCTCCTCCGCCGGGCCGACAAGGTGCTCGACACCTGCGGGGCGCTTGAACTCCTGTACTGGAGCACGAAGAGCACCACTCTGATCGGCGGATTCCTCGCCTACATCGAGTACGAGACCAAGGCGACCGCCTTCAAGATCTTCGAACTGAACGTCATCCCTGGGCTGCTGCAGACCCGAAACTACGCCTCCGCGCTCATCACCGCCGCGGCCCAACGAGGCGAGATCCCGGAGGACAGGGCCATCGAACGCCTGAATGTCCGCATGGCCAGGCAGGCCATTCTGTACCGCGAACCATCGCCCTCCATCCACATCGTCATGGACGAGAGCTGCTTGCGGCCTATCGGCAGCCCCTTCGTCATGGCCGAGCAGCTTCGTCGGCTGGAGAGCGTGGCCAACCTTCCACACGTCACGCTGCAGATCGCGCCATTCAGTCTCGGCGAACACGTCCCGACGACCATGCAGTTCACGCTGCTGACCAGCCCGGACGACAAGTGGATGGCCTACCTCGAAACCATCCAACGAGGCTACGTCGAGCGCGACGACGAAGAGCAGATCAGCTCCCTCGCAAGGACATACGATTGGTTGCAGGCCCAAGCCCTGTCATGTGAGGACTCGTTGTCCCTCATCCGCACCCGTCTCAAGGAGTTCCACGCCATGTTCCCCATCTCGGCTGTCAAGCCCACCTCCTGGCTCAAGTCCTCCTACAGCAACGGCGGTGGCCAGTGTGTAGAGGTCGCGCCCGGCGTTCCGGGTGTCCTCCCCGTCCGTGACAGCAAGGACCCCCACGGCCCGCAGCTCACCTTCGACGCGAACGCCTGGCAGTCGTTCATCGCCGGCGTCAAGGCTGGGGACTTCGGCACCGTCTGATCCGCATCAACTGTCCCTCGGGGGGAATGCCTTGCCGTTAGTCGGTGATCCGAATCCGCTCAGCTTCGCGCTGCTCGGGCCGCTGCGGGTGCAGCGGGCCGCCACTGCCCTCGAACTGGGTGCGCCCCGGCAGCGGTCCGTCCTGGTCGCCCTTCTCCTCCGGCCGGACTCCGTCGTCACCGTCGACGAACTGGTCGACGACCTGTGGGGCGACCATCCGCCCGGTTCACCCGTCGTCGCCCTGCGCTCCTACGTCTCCCAACTGCGGAAGCTGCTGGAGCCGTCCCGCGACACCCCCACCGTCCTCCTCTCCCAAGCCGGTGGGTACCGTCTTGCCGTCGCACCAGACCAGATCGACCTCTGGCGGGCCAAACACCTCCACGAGCTGGCCGGCCGGTGCTCCGCCGGCCAGCCCGACCGCGCCCGCGCCCTCCTCTCCGAGGCTCTCTCGCTCTGGCACGGCGACCCGCTCGCCGGCCTGCCGGGCCCCTTCATCGACCGCGAGCGGGATCGTCTCGCCGAGCTCCGTCTCACCCTCCTGGAAGAGCGCCTCGCCTTCGACGTCACTCTGCCCGCCGACAACCCCTCCGACTACCTCCCGGAGTTGGAGGCGCTGGCCGCCGACCACCCGTTCCGCGAGCGCCTGCAGGGGCTCCTCATCCGGGCGCTGCACCACCGGGGCCGCACGCCGGAGGCCCGCGCCGTCTACGACGCCCTGCACGCGCGACTGGTCGAACATCTGGGGATCGAGCCGGGCCCCGAACTCGCCGCGCTGCGCGGCGAATTGACCGACCCGGACCAACTCCCTCCGACCCTCCCGCACTTCACCGGCCGGGAGCACCACGTCACCGACATCACCCGAGCGCTGACCGACCACCCCGGCCCAGGGCTGCGCCTGGTGACCGTCACCGGCATGGCCGGGGTCGGGAAGACCGCTCTCGCTGTCCGTGCCGCCCACACCCTCCGCCCCGGCTTTCCCGACGGCCGGCTCCACGCGGACCTGCGGGGCGCCGACCTGGTGCCCGCCAGCGCGTCCGACATCCTGGCCGACTTCCTGACCACCCTGGGCGTCCGGCCCTCAGCCGTCCCCAAGGACCTTCCCGGCAGGTCGGCGCTCTTCCGCACGGCCAGCGCCGGCAAGCGCCTGCTGATCGTCCTCGACAACGCCCGCGATGACGCCCAGATCCAGCCGCTCCTGCCCGGTTCGCCCGACTGCGCGGTGATCGTCACCAGCCGCACGGTGCTCTACAGCGTGCCGTCGGTCCTGCACGTCGCACTGGACGTGTTCAGCCAGGACGAGGCGATCGGGCTGCTGGACTCCGTCATCGGCACGGCCCGCCGGTCCGCCCAGCGCACCGACGCCGGGCTGCTGGTCGAGGCCTGCGGCCGCCTCCCGCTCGCGGTACGGATCGCGGCCGCCCTCCTCGCCGCGACCCCGGACCAGCCGATCGGCGATCTCGTCGCCCGCCTGGCCGACGACCGCGAGGGCATCACCGCTCTCCGCACCCGCGACGTCGCCATCGAGCAGGTCTTCGAGCTCAGCTACCGGCTGCTCGAACCGCCGCTGGCGACGGCGTTCCGGATGCTCTCCTGGATCGAGCCGGACATCGGACTGGCGTCGGCCGCCGCCGTCCTGGGCCTCACCGAGGACCGGGCGGAGCACCTCGCCGAGGCCCTGGTGGACCAGGCGCTGCTGGAGTCGATCGGCGCCGGACGCTACCGCTACCACGACCTGGTGCGCGCCTTCGCCCGCCGGACGTCCCTGCGCCTGGACACTGCCGAACGAACCACCGCCCACCGGCGGCTGCTGGCCCTGCTGCTCGGTGCCGCCCGTACGGCCTTTGCGCTCGCCGTCCCCGGCGACCCGGTGGCCGACGTCTTCGGCGAGCCGCTACCGCTGCCCGCCGCACCGCGCCCGGTCTTCGCCGATCTGGCGCACGCCCGCCGGTGGGCGCGTGCCGAGACTCCGAGCGCGGTGGCACTCGCCGCGGCCGTCGCGACGGGCGACCCCGCGGCCGCCGACGAGCTCCGGCCCGCCTCCGAACTCCGCTCGGCCGACGAACTCCACTCCGCCACCGAACTCCGTTCCGCCATCGACCTGTTGATCGCCCTCAGCCCGCTCGGTCTCGGCGCCTTCGGCGGCCGGGCGGAGGAGGCGGCCCGGCTGCTCGTCACCGCCGCCGTGGCCTGCGGCGACCGTGCCGCGGAGGGCCGTTCCCGCTTCCTGCTCGGCACGATCCTGCTGGCCCGGGCCCGGCTCGACGAGGCCGGCGTCGAGGCCCGGCTGGCGGCCCGGGCCTGCCACGACGCGGCGGATCCGGCGGTGCTCCGGCAGGCCCTGAACGACCTGGGCCTCATCGCGCAGGCCGAGGGCCGGCACGACGAGGCGATCACCGCCTTCGACGAGGCGGCGGCGCTCGCCCGGCGCCTCGGGCACCGCTCCGGCGAGGTGGCGAGCACCGCGAACGCGGCGCTGTCCCGGATCCGCAGCGGCCATGCGGCCACGGCGGTGGAGACCTGCCACCGGCTCCTCGCCGAGCCGGCCGACGGGGCCGCCGACGCCGCGATGGCCGCGTACGTGCACTACGTCCTCGGGCTGGCCCACCAGGTGCTGGGCCGGCTGGAAGACGCCGCCGCGCAGCTGCGGTGCTGCATCGACCGTGCGAACCCCGCCGGGGACCTGGACCGCGAGTCGGCGGCCCGCAGCCGGCTGGCGGACGTCCTGCGCCTGCTCGGACGGGTCGACGAGGCCGTGCACGAGGCGCAGCGGGCACTGGGCCTCGCAACGCAGGGTGGGCGACAGCGCGAACGCGCTCTCGCCCACCTGGTGCTGGCCCATGCGATGACCGCCCGCGGCGACCACCTCGACGCGCGGACTCACGAGGAGCAGGCGCACCTGCTCCTCAGCCGGCTGAGCGCGCCGGAGTCCGCCGCCGCCACCACGTCGCTGCTGACCGGGCTGGCCACCGCCGACGGCGCCCTCACGGCTTCGGAGTGACGGTCGGGGCGACGGTCGGCGTGACGGTCGGCGTGACGGTCGGGGCGACGACGAGACCGGTCCCGTTCCAGGCGACCTTGCTCGCCAGACACTGCACGTCGTCGTCCGGCCCGCCGCAGAGCTGCGCGGCCGGGACGGTCGACCCGGCCGGAGCCGTCGACCCGGCCGGTGAGCCGTGCCGCACCGGCCCTCCCACACCGACGGCGAAGGCACCCACGACCGACACCAGGACCGCCGCACCGGCAACGGCCGCGCGGACGACAATCTTTCCAGGCACTGCTGACGCTCCCTACTCGCGTGTGATCAAGCGTCCACACGCTCGCAGGGTCCGGTAGACAGCCGATCAACGCAGCGGCCCCCGCCCGGCGTCAGCCGGCCCCCGCGACCCGGAACGGACCGGAGTTCCAGTGGAGGCTGGCCGGGCCGCCGGTGGGCCAGTCGTGGTCCAGGTGGCGGCGGTCGCGGCCCAGCGCGCCCAGGTCGAGGGGGCGCAGCGTGCCGGCGGTCAGGCCGGTGGCCTCGGCGGCGGTCAGCGGCATGACCGTCACGTGCCGGGAGTCGTCACCGCCCATCCAGTCGACGGACTCGGTGAAGATCCAGACGAACCGCTGCGAGCAGCCGCGGCAGCGCCGGACGTCCACGGCGAAGCGTGAACCGTCCACCACGTCGGTCTCGTGCTCGAACCCCTCCCGCTGCCCGCGCCACACCGCCTGCGCGTCCCCGCCGTAGCACTTCACGCAGCCGAACTCCACCATCGGCCTTCTCATCGGTCGACTCCTGTTCCGCCCGTTCCGCGAGGTCCCGTCGCGGCCCATGATGCCCGCCCCGGCGGCGGGCGGCAGGGGCATCCGTGCAACGCCCGGTACCGGTCGCAGGGTTCCGACGGGGGTCCGCCGGGGCGGGTCGGCCCTCGGTGACGGCCGGGGAGCTGCGCGGCGAAGGGCGGCGCTCATGGCCCGTACGCAGGGCCGATGCCCCGCCGGGCCCGCCGGGCGGCTCCACCGGCGCGGTCAGCGCCCACGGCCGCGCACCCGCCGTCGACCGGCTCGACGGGGCCGGCCGAACGACACCCCTGGGGAGGAACAATTCACGGCCCGTTTCCACACCGTTCGTGCACCCGGGCGGACAGCGGGACGCCCCGGTTGACGGGCCGTCCCTGAGCGGCCACCTCCCTCGGTCCCTCGGCCTCCCGGATTGGGCCCCCTCAGCGCGCCATGCTCCGAAGCAGTTCCGGCACCCGCTCGCGCAGCTGCGGGTCGGACACGTCCTCGCCCCACGCGGTGCCCGCGCGATCGGCCAGGGCCAGGACCGCCACCACGAATCCCTCGGAGAGGGCGCGCAGCACGGGGTGGTGCAGCCCCTGGTACCAGGCCGACAGGGCCTTGACGAAGGCGCCGAACGCGACCGCGTCGAGCTCGCTCTCGTCCCCGGTCATCGGCCCGATGCCCGAGGGCAGGCCCAGCTCGGCCTCGAAGTCGGCCACTTGGCGCAGGAACAGCCGGGACACCCCGGTGGCCGGGTTCCACAGCGTCTCGCCGTCCATCTCGTAGTACTGGCTCATGCGGCCCCCTCTGGCGCGGATCGGCCCACCCTACGGCTGCCGCCCGGCCGCGCCACCACCGGTTTTCGCCGCCACGGCTCACGCGGCGGGTGCCGGGGGCGCCGGGTTGTCGAGCAGGAGGTCGTGGCCGACCTCGGTGAGGGTGTGGCGGACCTGCTTGCCCTCGCGCCGGGTGACGATCAGACCGGCTCCGCGCAGGGCGGTCGCGTGGGCGGAGGCGGAGGGCGGGGTGACGCCGAGCCGGCGGGCGAGTTCGGTGGTCGAGCAGGGGCTGCCCGCGACGGCGCGCAGCACCCGGGCCCGGGCGGGGCCGAGGACGGCGGCGAGGCCGTCGGCGGCCGGCGGCCGGGCCGGGGGCTCGGCCGCCGGGGAGGCGATCGGGTGCAGGAGCAGACTCTGGCGGTCCGGTCCGGCCAGGAGACCGATGCTCTGCTGGACGAAGTAGTTGGGCCTCAGCTCCAGGCCCCGGCCGCCCAGTTCGAAGGAGCCCTCCAGCTCGCCGAGGGTGCACTCCAGCACTCCCTCGTCCCGCCAGACCGCGTTCGGGTGGAGCGAGTCGAGCATCGCACCGATCCCGGAGCGGGCGGCGGTGC
Organism: Kitasatospora sp. NPDC101447; assembly: GCF_044767225.1. Taxonomy (NCBI): domain Bacteria; kingdom Bacillati; phylum Actinomycetota; class Actinomycetes; order Kitasatosporales; family Streptomycetaceae; genus Kitasatospora; species Kitasatospora sp. NPDC101447. The sequence goes on along the minus strand of NZ_JBIWNL010000002.1, from coordinate 434,125 downwards.
GGGCCCGGACGGCGATGTCGGCCTCCAGGGCGCGGCGGATGTCGGGCCAGTCCGGGGCGAGGCAGGACCGGAACAATGCCCAGGCGCCGTCGCTGACCTCGCGCAGGCCCCGGATGCCGTCGTCGCGCAACCGGGCGAGGGGGGTCGGGAGTTCGGCCCCCCGGCCGAACATCGCGACATCGTCCTCGACCGCCTGCTGCGGGACTGCGAGGAGTGCGTCGAGTTCCTCGCTCAGCTGCCGGCGGACGGCATCCAGGTCCGCCACCATGAAGTCGGGGACGCCGATCGCGCTCGCGTTGACCACGTCGAGGAAGCGCCCGGCCCGGTTGGGCACGTGTCGGCGCACGTCCCGCCACCAGCGCTCGCTGCGCGACCCGATGCCCTGGTGGACGCCCCGCCGGGCCGAGCCCGCCATCAGGTGGTCGAGCGGCGAGATGACGAACCGGGTCTTCGCGAGGTCCGCGACCCCGAACTTCAGTGCAATCACGGACCCTCCCCGGCTTCGCGCAGTTCCCCCGATCCGGCGCTTTCCCGACCATTAGGCCCAGAGGCTAATACATGGCCGGCCACCCGCCGCGCTTGGCAGGCTCTCCCCGTCGGCGCTTCGGCCCCCACCACGAGGGGAGTGGGGGCCGGAGCACTTCGTTCGGTTTTTCGAACGCTGCATCGGCGATGACGAAGCGCGAACGTCAGTGCCCGTGGCCGCGCTCGTGCGAGGCCCCCCGCCCCGGCGCCAGCGCCGGACGGGACGCCGGCGGCAGCCCGGGCTCCTCCTCGGCGTCGGCCAGGTGCAGCCGCTGCTCCGCGCGGTACTGCAGCAGGAGCACCGAGCGCACCGGCTCGCCGCCCACCGCTGTGTAGGAGTGCGGCAGCGAGGCGTCGAAGCCGACGTAGTCGCCGGGGCCGAGCTCGACCTCGCGGCGGCCCGCCCGCACGCGCAGCCGGCCGGCCTGGACGATGGTGTGCTCGGTGCCGATGTGGCCGCCGGAGATCTGGGTGCCGTCGGTGCGCACCTGCTGGTCGTAGACCTCGAACACCACGTCCCCGGACTCGATCCGGCGCAGCGGGCGCAGGTCGACGCCCCGGCCGCTCAGCACCTCGACGTCGGCCGCACGCACCACCGTCACCTCGTCGGCGGGCCGCGCCTCCACCAGGTCGGAGATCGGCACGCCGAGCACCCGGGAGAGTCCGAGCACGGTCTCCAGGGTCGGGTTGCCGGCGCCGGCCTCCAGCTGGGAGAGCGTCGCCTTGCCGATCCCGGCCCGCCGGGACAGCTCGGACAGCGAGAGCCCGTGCTGCGCGCGCACCCGCTTCAGGTTGGCGGCGAGCACACTCCGGACGGATTCCCCGCCCCCGGCGGCCTCCCCGCCGTGGACGGACCGCCCGCCCCGGACGGATTCCCCGGCGTCGTTCACGCTCGACCTCTTCTCTCCCGGCACCGTTCGATATACCGTACGGGACGCATGCCGACGGACGGGGCAGCGTAGCGGAGCACACCGCATCCACCACCCTCACCAGGAGACCGTAGTGACCGAGCCCGCCGACACCATCAAGTACCGGAAGAACGGCCTGACCCGTGGCGTCACGGACGAACTCGCCGAGAACATGAAGCAGGGCTGGGCCGACACCGAGCGCACCGCGCTGGAGCCGGTCCCGCAGGCCGCGCACACCGCCCGCCGCCGCGCCGAGCTGTCCGCCGCCTTCCCCGGCGAGCTGCTGGTGGTCCCGTCCGGCAACCCCAAGGTGCGGGCCAACGACACCGACTACCCGTTCCGCCCGTCCTCCGACTACGCCTACCTGACCGGCGACCAGTCCCAGGACGCCGTGCTGGTGCTGGAGCCCGCCGGCGCGAGCGGCCACACCGCCGTGCTCTACCTGCGCAACCGCTCGGAGATCGACAACGGCGAGTTCTGGCTGGACACCCACGGCGAGCTGTGGGACGGCCGGCGCAACAGCCTGACCGAGAGCGAGCGGCTGCTCGGCCTGCCCTGCCGGGACGTCCGCACCGTGCACGCCGACCTGCGCGCGGCCACCGGCCCGGTGCGGGTGCTGCGCCGCCACGACGCGGGCGTGGAGGCGGCGCTGGACGGCCGGGCGGTCGCCGAGCGGGACGAGGAGTTCGAGACCTTCCTGTCCGGACTGCGCCTGGTGAAGGACGAGTTCGAGATCGCCGAGCTGCGCTTCGCCTGCGCGGCCACCGCCCGCGGCTTCGAGGACGTGGTGCGCGTGCTCGGCACCGACACCGCGACGGCGGAGCGGCTGATCGAGGGCACCTTCTTCGTCCGGGCCCGGGTCGAGGGCAACGACGTCGGGTACGGCACCATCGCCGCGGCCGGGCCGCACGCCACCACCATGCACTGGGTGCGCAACGACGGCCAGGCCAGGCCCGGCGACCTCCTGCTGCTCGACGCGGGCGTGGAGACCAACCACCTCTACACCGCCGACATCACCCGCACCCTGCCGGTCAGCGGCCGCTTCACCGACCTGCAGCGCAAGGTCTACGACGCCGTGTTCGCGGCGCAGGAGGCCGGCATCGCCGCGGTGAGGCCGGGCGCGGACTTCCGCGACTTCCACCGCGCCGCCCAGCGCGAGCTCGCCGAACACCTCACCTCCTGGGGCCTGTTCGGCGACCTGACCGCCGACAAGGTGTACGAGCTGGGCCTGCACCGCCGCTTCACGCTGGCCGGCACCGGCCACATGCTGGGCATCGACGTCCACGACTGCGCCCACTCCCTCACCGGGATCCACGTGGACGGCCCGCTGAAGCCGGGCATGGTGCTCACCGTCGAGCCGGGCATCTACTTCCAGCTGAACGACCTGACCGTGCCCGAGGAGTACCGCGGCATCGGCGTGCGGATCGAGGACGACATCCTGGTCACCGAGGACGGCAACGAGAACCTCTCCACCGCCCTCCCCCGCCGTTCCGACGAGGTCGAGGCCTGGCTGGCGGCCCTGCGCGGCTGACGGCCGCGGCCGGCGTCCCCGCGCGGCCGGGCCCCAGACCCGGGTACCGGACCCGGGGCCCGGCCGCGCCGGGTCAGCGTCAGCCCGCCAGCGGCTTGACCCAGCGGCTCCACTGCGGCTGCGGCCGGTAGCCGGCGGCCTGCCAGGTGCGGTGGCCGAGGGGGTTGTCGTCCAGCACCATGGCGTCGACGCGGCGGCCGCCGAGCTCGGCGAAGCGCTCCTCGGCGGCGGCGATCAGCGCGGCGCCGATGCCCCGGCGGCGGTGTTCGGGGTCGACGGCGAGGCGGTAGAGGTGGCAGCGCCAGCCGTCCCAGCCGGCGATCACGGTGCCCAGGAGGGTCGCCGGGTCGTCGGCCGGGGTGGCGACGATCAGGCACGCGGGGTCGCGGGCGAGCAGCGCGGCCACGCCCGCCGCGTCGTCCGTGATGCTGGTGCCCTTGGCCGCCCGGGCCCAGAGGGCGAGCAGGGCGGGGATCTCGTCGGGGCTGGCGGGGCGCAGGGTTATCCGATCGGTCATGGGGGTCTGTCTAGCAGTCACTCCCGTCCCGCCACCGGGATTTCCACTCCCCGGACGGCCCGTGCCCCCATGTCCCCACCGTCCCCCGACGGCCCGTGTCCCCGCGACGGAACGACGGCGCCGCCCGCCCCGGCCCGACGAGCGGGCGGGGCGGGCGGCGTCGACCGACGGGCGTGCCTCAGAAGTGGTGCGAGGTCTCGCGGTCGGCCTTCTCGATCTGGTCGATCCGGCGCTGCAGCGCGTCGGCCTGGGCGCGGGCCTTGCGGGCGGCGGCGTGCTCGCCCTCGTGGTCCAGGCGGTTGGCCTTCGCGCGCAGGTCGGCGACCTGCTGGCGCATCTTGTTGAGGTCAACGGTGATCGAGGCGGCGGCCGCGGGCTGCGCGGTGGCGACCTGGGCGACCGTCGCCAGAGCGCCGCCGGCCAGGGCTGCGGTCAGGACGAGGGCGGAGATGCGTCGACGCATGGTGACTCCTTACGGTGGTGCGGTTTCGCTGGCTGGACATCATCGGATTACCAGCCGGTAACCATGGTGGCATGACTGTTCGTCACCGATCGCACCGGAGCCGCTCGGACACCACACCCGCACCGCACCCGCACCGGAACCCCATCGCTCCGCCGCAGGTTGAATCCCCGTCAGCCGAGCCGCCACACCGTGGTGGTCTTGACCGCGGTGTCCTCCAGGTCCGCCACGACCGGCACCTGGTACGCGGCCACCGCCGTGAACCGCTCACGCGGCAGGTAGGCCCGGCCGGGGTCGCCGACGATGACGGTGGCGCCGCGCGCGGCGGCCCGTTCCAGGAACGGCAGGAAGCGGGCGGCCATGGCCCGTTCGTAGAAGACGTCGCCCGCGAGCACCACCTCCGCCGGGGCGCCGTCCCCGTCCACCAGGTCCACCAGGGCGCCCTCCACCCGCACCCCGTTGGCCTCGGCGTTCAGGCCGATCGCGGCCACCGCGTAGGCGTCGATCTCGGCGGCGCGCACGGAGGTCGCGCCGCGCAGCGCGGCGGCCACCCCGACCAGCCCGGATCCGGCCGCGACGTCCAGCACCGTCCGGCCCGCCACCAGTTCGGGGTGGTCCAGCACGTAGCGGCTGACGGCCACGCCGCCGGCCCAGGCGAAGGCCCAGAACGGCGGCGGCAGCCCCGCCTCCCCGCGCGCCCGCTCGGTGGTCTCCCACAGGGCGATGGCGTCCTCGGCCATGTGCAGACTGATCTCGGGCACGAAGGGGACGGGCTTCAGCTCGGTCTCGCGCCGGATGAAGGCGAGGTCCTCGGCCGGCTGAAGAGTACGCAGCTCATTCGGCATGTGCGCAGCATAGAGCCCCCGCGCGGGCGCCCATGCCCACCATGGACGCCCGCGCGCGGGTGACCGGGCCCGCCGTGGAGCCCGGGTGCGGATGCTCAGGCCCGACCGGCGGCCTTCTGGGTGCGGCGGGCCAGGGAGTCGATCACGACGGCGGCCAGCAGCACCAGGCCGGTGATCATGAACTGGATGGCGTTGCTCAGGCCCTGGATGTTCATCCCGGACTGGATCGAGCCGATCACCAGCGCACCGAGCAGCGCCGACCAGGTCTTGCCGCGTCCGCCGAAGAGGCTGGTGCCGCCGATGACGGCCGCCGCGATGGCGTTCATCAGCAGGTTTCCGCCGCCGGAGGTCTGGCTGGCCGACTGGATCTGCGCGGCCAGGAAGAGGCCGCCGACGGCCGCCATCGTGGAACAGATGGTGAAGACGGTGATCCGGATCCAGGCCACGTTGATGCCCGCGCGCCGGGCGCCCTCGATGTTGCCGCCGAGCGCGAACACCTGGCGGCCGTAGGAGGTGCGGCGCAGCACGAAGTCCAGCACCACGATGAAGATCAGGAAGATCAGCAGCGCGAGGGGCAGCCCCTTGTACTGGTTGAGCGTGTAGGCGGCGAGGAAGGCGACGATCGCCAGCAGGACGGTGCGCAGCACGATGTCGGTCGGCGGGCGGGACGGCACGCCCGCGGCCTGCCGCCGCCGGGCGTCGACCAGCGAGGCGAACAGGAACAGCAGGACGCCGATCGCCGCCGCGCCGTAGGCGGCGGCCTGCTGGCCGTAGATGGTGCTGTAGAGCCTGGAGACGATGTCGTTGCCCGGGAGGTTGACGGTGCCGGTGGCGCCGAGGATCTGCAGCATCAGGCCGTTCCAGCCGAGGTTACCGGCGAGGGTGACGACGAAGGCCGGGACGCCGACCTTGGCGAAGAAGACGCCCTGGATGCAGCCGACCACAGCGCCTCCGACGAGGGCCGTGAGCAGCGCCAGCCACTGGTTGACGCCGTTGGTCACGCTCAGGACGGCGTAGATCGCGGCGCACAGGCCGCTGACCGAGCCGACCGAGAGGTCGATCTCGCCGAGCAGCAGCACGAAGACCACACCGATCGCGATCATGCCGGTGCCGACGATCTGCTGGGACAGGTTGGAGAGGTTCTGGGCGGACAGGAAGCTGCTGTTCAGGCTGCCGAACACGGCCCAGATCACGATCAGCGCCAGGACGACGGGCAGCGAGCCGAGTTCACCGCTGCTCAGGCGGCGGCGGAACTCCCCCACGTAGCCCTTGACGCCCTCCTGGCGGACGATCAGCCGGGGGTCGACGGCGGGGGTCGCCCCGGGGGCGACCGGCTCGGGGGCGTTGACACCGCCGATGGACATGCTGTCCTCGGGCAGCGGGACGTGATGGCGTTCGGGCTCGCCGCCCGGGGGGCTCCCGGGGATGTTCTCGCTCACTCGGAACCCTCCTGGCCCCGGGCCTTCCGGCGGGTCACGGCGTTGTCCGTGGCACCGGTGATGGCCGAGATGATCTCTTCCTGGTTGGTGTAGCGCTTGTCGAAGACGCCGTTGTTGCGGCCGAGGCGCAGCACCGCGACGGTGTCCGCGACGGCCATCACGTCCGCCATGTTGTGGCTGATCAGGATCACGCCGTGGTCCTGCTCGCGCAGCCGCTCGACCAGGTCGAGCACCTGGGCGGTCTGCTCGACGCCGAGGGCCGCGGTGGGTTCGTCCAGCATCACGACCTTGGGCGAGCCGATCAGCGCGCGGGCGATCGCGACGACCTGGCGCTGACCACCGGAGAGCGAGGCGACGGGGATCCGCACGCTGGGGATGCGGATGGAGAGGGTGTCCAGCAGGGTCCGGGAGCGCTTCTCCATCGCGACCTCGTCGAGGATGGTGAAGCGCCGGATCTCGCGGCCGAGGAAGAGGTTCCCGACCACGTCGAGGTTGTCGCAGAGCGCGAGGTCCTGGTAGACCGTCGCGATGCCCAACTGCTGGGCGTCCTGGGGCCGGTGGATGGTCACCGGCCTGCCCTGCCACTCGATGACGCCCTCGTCGGGCTGGTGCACCCCGGCGATGGCCTTGACCAGGGTGGACTTGCCGGCGCCGTTGTCGCCGACCAGGGCCACCACCTCGCCGGCGTGCACCTCCAGTTCGATGTCGGTGAGCGCCTGGACGGCGCCGAACCGTTTGGAGACCCCACGCAGGGCCAGTACGGTCTCACCTGCCACAGTGACCAACTCCCTTGCCCCGCCTCCGTCGTGGAGGCGGGGCCTGATCGGGTTCGAGGGGGGACGTCGGGAGCGCGACGCCGAAGGAGCGACGCCGGACGGGCGACGCGATGGGCGACGCCGGGACGGCGAGGCCGGTTACGTGAGGCCGGCGGACTGGCAGGCGGCGGCGTAGTCCGGCGTGCAGATCTGGGCCACGGTGTAGAGGCCGTCCTGGACCACGGTGGTCTTGACGTTGTCCTTGTTGACGACGATCGGCGTGAGCAGGTTGGCGACCGCCTTGTGGTTGCTGCCGTTGGTCGCCGTCGTCGGCGCGATGGAGGCGGAGGGGGTCTGGCCGGCGGCCAGGGCGACGGCCATCTGGGCCGCGGCGTCGGCCTCCGGCTTGAACGGCTTGTAGACGGTCATGGTCTGGGTGCCGATCAGGATCCGCTGGATGGCGTCGAGCTGGGCGTCCTGGCCGGTGAGCGGGGTGTTGATCCCGGCCGCCTTCTGCGCGGTGGCGATACCGGCGGCCATGCCGTCGTTGGCGGAGTAGATGCCGACGACGTTGGCCGGGCCGATCGCGGTGATGCCCGCCGCGGCCTCCTGGTTGGCCAGGTTCGGGTCCCACTGCGGGGTGTCGTACTCCTTGCCGATCTTCAGCTTGCCGTCGATCGCGCTGTGCGCGCCGGCCTTGAAGTCGGCCGCGTTGGGGTCGGTGGGCGAGCCGTTGATCATGATGATCTGGCCGGCGTTGGCCTTGTCGCCCACCGCCGCCACCAGGGCCTGGCCCTGCAGTTGACCGACCTTGTGGTTGTTGAAGGAGACGTACGCGTCGATCGGGCCCTGGGCGAGGCGGTCGTAGGCGAGCACCTTGACGCCGGCGTCGTGGGCCTTCTGGACGGAGGACTGGATCGACTTGGAGTCCACCGGGTCCAGGATCAGCACCTTGCTGCCCTTGGTGAGGGCGGTGTCCACCTGGGTCTGCTGGACCGTCGCATCCTGGTTGGCGTTGTAGTAGTCGATCTGGGCGTCCGGCGCGAGCTCCTTGATCTTCTGCTCGATCAGCGGGCGGTCGAACTGCTCGTAGCGGGTGGTCTTGGTCTCCGGCAGCAGCAGGGCGATCCGGACGGCCCCCACGGACGCGCTGCCGCTCCCGGCTGCCGCGGTGCCCGAGGAGCCGCCTCCTGACGACTGCTTGGCACTGCCACAGGACGCCATGCCGAGGCCGAGGGAAACCACGGCGGTGACCGCGAGGACGCGGCGAAGCCCGATGCTCATGAAGATGCCTCTCCGGTTGGGTCCACCCCCTTCTCCTCTCCGAGTCTGGGAAGCATGTGCCGAGCCCACGAATCCGGTGGTCCGAACGGGTAGCCGGGGAGGCGGCTGGACTCGCGCCCGATCGACCGTCTACATTTCTGTAGACGTCGGAGGCGTACGGCATCACCCCCCGGACAGCCGTGCGCCTCCGACCTCTCCGCATCCCCACGGCCGGGCGTCTCCGCGGCCCGGCGGGTCGGCCGGCCTCACGCCGGGCCGCCCTCCTGCCGGGTCAGCCCCGCTCGTCCACCACCCGCTTGATCTTCCCGACCGAGCGCTCCAGGGTGTACGGCTCGACCACCTCGACCGCGACCGTCACGCCGATCCCGTCCTTCACCGCGCGGACGATCGCCTCCCGCGCCGCGTCCCGCTGCTCGGCGGGCGCGTCCGGCCGCGCCTCGACCCGGACGGTCATCCGGTCCAGCCGCCCCTCCCGGGTGAGCCGCAGCTGGAAGTGCGGCGCGACGGCCGGGGTGCGCAGCAGGATCTCCTCGATCTGGGTCGGGAAGAGGTTCACCCCGCGCAGGATGATCATGTCGTCGCTGCGGCCGGTGACCTTCTCCATCCGCCGGAAGGCCGGACGCGCGGTGCCGGGCAGCAGACGGCTGAGGTCGCGGGTGCGGTAGCGGATGACGGGCAGCGCCTCCTTGGTGAGCGAGGTGAAGACCAGCTCACCGACCTCGCCCCCGGGCAGCACCTCGTCGGTGAACGGGTCGACGACCTCCGGGTAGAAGTGGTCCTCCCAGATGTGCAGCCCGTCCTTGGTCTCCACGCACTCCTGGGCGACGCCCGGGCCGACCACCTCGGACAGGCCGTAGATGTCGACGGCGTGCAGGTCCAGCCGCTCCTCGATCTCGCGCCGCATCTCCTCCGTCCAGGGCTCGGCGCCGAAGATGCCCACCCTGAGCGAGGTGCCGCGCGGGTCGATGCCCTGCTTCTCGAACTCGTCCAGAAGGGTGAGCAGGTAGGACGGGGTGACCATGATGATCTCGGGCTCGAAGTCCTGGATCAGCTGCACCTGCCGGGCCGTCATGCCGCCGGAGGCGGGGATGACGGTGCAGCCGGCCCGCTCGGCGCCGTAGTGCGCGCCGAGGCCGCCGGTGAACAGGCCGTAGCCGTAGGCGATGTGCACCTTGTGGCCGGGCCGGCCGCCGGCCGCGCGGATCGAGCGAGCGACCACGTCGGCCCACATGGAGAGGTCGTTCTCGGTGTAGCCGACCACGGTCGGCCGGCCGGTGGTGCCGCTGGAGGCGTGGATCCGGCGGACCTGCTCCATCGGGACGGCGAACATGCCGAACGGGTAGCCCTCGCGCAGGTCGGCCTTGGTGGTGAAGGGGAAGCGGGCGAGGTCCGCCAGCGTGCGGCAGTCCTCGGGGTGCACCCCGGCCGCGTCGAACTTGCGGCGGTAGAGCTCGACGTTGTCGTACGCGTGCCGCAGGGTGGCCCGCAGCCGGGTGAGCTGGTGGGCGCGCAGCTCGTCCACGCCCATCCGCTCGCCGGCGTCCAGGAGCCCGGGCGGGATCGGCTCGCCGAGGTGTCGGCGCGGGACGGGTGCGGTGCCGCTCATCGTCGCTCCTTCGCTGATCGGCAGCCCCGGAGCCGTCGCCCTGCCGATCCGGGCCGCCGAGCGATCCGGGATCGCCGACCGATCGGGAGGTGCCGGACCGGTCCGGGATCGCCCGAGCCGGGGATGCCTACCGGTCGTTCGGCCAGGCGTCGCAGTCAGGGCCAGTAATCCAGTACCCGAACCGACTGTCAAGGGATCACGCAGCACTTCCGGAATGCGAAGTTCCGACACCTTCGCGCCGACTTCGTCCCACCCCCTTGGCTGGCCGATATGAAAATCATTACCGAAGTTTGACCCATGGGCGCCCTCCCCCGACCCGGCCGCATGGTTCAGTAGTTCGGTTTCGCCCCCGCACCCGAAAGTGATCACCGTGCCCACCACTCCTGCCCTGGTCAGCGCGCTGCGCGAGCTCGGCGACCGGCCCGCCGTCGTCGCCGACGGACGCGCGATCAGCGGCATCGGCCTGCTGCTCGGCGTCTCCCCGCCGGGCGGCCTGCCACGGGCGCTCGCCCAGCGCGTCGCCGAGCACGCCGCACTGGCACCCTCCGCCGCCCGCGCCGCCGAACAGCGGCTGCGCTACTGGGCCGGCGTCCTCGGCCCGCCGCCCATCCGCCACACCCTGCTGCACCCCGTCACCGACCTCGCCGTCGACCTCGCCCTCGCCACCCTCCTCGCCGGCGGCACCGTCCACTGCGGCGACCCCGAGCAGCCGCCGGAGGACCAGCTCGCCGCCGTCGCCGCCAACCGCACCACCCACCTCAGCCTGCCCTCCGCCCTGCTCTGGCGCCTCAGCCGACTGCCCGGCCCCGCCGCCCGGGACGTGAACCTCGACGCACTGCGCCTCGTCCTGCACGTCGGCCCCGAACCCCGCCAGGAGGACGTGTACGCCGCCGTCGACGCGCTCGGCGCCGTCCTCGCCCACGTCCGCGCCCCCGACAGCAACGCCGAAGCCGCCGACCGCCGACTGCGCGCCGCCACCGACGCGGCCACCGCCGCCGCCTGGAAGCACAGCATCGGCATCACCGCCGAACAGGTCCGCGAGTTCGGCACCCACCTCGACCGGGCCGTCCTCCACGCCCTGCTGCTCACCCTCCAGCAGGCCGGCGTCCTCACCGACCCCGAACGCGGCCACCCCGAGGCCGAACTGCTGGCCACCGCCATGGTCACCCCCGCCCAACGCCCCCGGGTCTCCCGCTGGCTCGCCGCGCTCGCCCGGCACGGCCTGATCACCCGTCACGACGGCGGCGCCCAGGGCGCGGTCTACCGCGGCGGCCCCGGACTCACCGCCGCCGAGGTCCGGGAGACCTGGCGACCGGTCGTCGAGACCTGGGCCGACGGGCTCGGCCCCGCCGCCGCCCTGGACCGGGTACGGCGCGGCGCCCTGCGACTGCCCCGGCTGATCAGCGGCGAGGAACCACCCCGCCCGGCCACCGCCCCGGTCCGCCGGGCCGCCGCCCGCGGCTACCTCGCCACCGCCCTCGGCACTCTCGTCCGCGGCACCGCCGAAGCCCACGCCGGCCCGGCACCACTGCGCGTCCTCGAACTCGACCTCGACCTGGACGGCGCCGAGACGGTCGTCGCCCGCGCCCTCGCCGCCCGGCCCCGGCCCGACGCCGAACACCACGTCACCCCCGACGGCGGCCGCTACGACGTCGTCGTCGCCGGCGCGACCCGGCCGCCGGAGGACGAAGTCCCGGCGCTGGTCCGCCTGCTCGCGCCCGGCGGCCGGCTCCTGCTGCTCGCGCCCACCGCCGAACACCTCGACCTGCTGATCACCGGCGACCCGCAGGCCGCCACCGCCCGGCCGGCGGAGCACTGGCAGACGGCCCTCACGGCGGCCGGCTGCCCGACCGTCCACGCGCTGCCGGAGGACGGGCACCCGATGGGGCTGCTGGGGCAGCGGCTGTTCGTGGCCCGGGTGGACTGAGCGCCTGTGGACCGAGCGCCGGTGGACCGAGCGCCGGTGGACCGAGCGCCGGTGGACCGAGCGCCGGTGGACTGAGCGCGGACGGGTGCGTGAAGGCGGGGCGCGCTCGCGGTGTCGCGGCTACAGTCAGGACTCATGACGGCTTCCGCTCACCCGGCCCGGCCCGCCCGCGACCCGCTCCGGTCCGTTGATTCGGTCCGTTCCGTCGGCTCGATCGGCTCCATCGGCTCGGCCGGATCCGTCGGCTCGATCGGTTCCCTCGGATCGATCGGCTCCATCGGCTCCCTCGGCTCTCTCGGTTCCATCGGGTCCCTCGGCTCCATCGGCTCGATCGGGTCGGTGTTGTCGATCGGCTCCGTCGGGTCGGTCCTCTCCATCGGCTCCGTCGGCTCGGTGCTGTCGATCGGCGCCATCGGGTCCGTCCTCGGGTCCGTCTTCGGCTCGGTCCTCGGCTCGCGGCTCCCGGCGCGTTCCCGCTGGTCGGCGCGGTCCCGGCGGGCCGGGCGCGGGCCGTCCTCGGCGGGCCGCTGAACCCGGCGTCACACACCGCCACCCGATCCGTACCATTTCGATACCGAAGCCTGGGTGAGCTGCGAGGATCCTCGCCGCCCGGGCCGCTCCCCCGGTAGGCTCCGCTTGTCCTCCGGCCCCCGCGCAGGCGGCCCCCTGCCGCCGTGCCGCGTTCCGGGGACACACCCCCGCGGGCCATTCGGTGGGCACCGCGCACTCGACACCGCGCGCCAGGGCAGTCGCGCGAACGGCGAAGGGCATCGCATTGGCGGATCGGCTCACCGGAGGAGACTCCTCGCTGCTGCGGCGGATCAACGCGGCGGTCACGCTCCGGGCGCTGCGGAACGGCCACTCCGTGACCCTCACTCAGCTCGTCGGCGAGACCGGGCTGTCCCGGCCGACCGTCGAGGGCGTGATCGAGGGTCTGGTCGAGACCGGACTGGTCGCCGAGGTCGAGCAGCCCAGGGAGGACGGCCAGCCCGGCACCGGCCGCCGCGGCCGCCCGGCCCGCTGGTTCCGCTTCCGCGCCGAGGCCGGACACATCCTCGGCATCGAGATCGGCGTGCACGACGTCCGGGTCATCCTGGCCGACCTCACCGGCGAGGTGGTGGGCAGTCACTTCAAGCCGGTCGACGAGACCCTGGAGGCCGAGGACCGGCTCACCGCCGTCCGCACCGCTGTCGCCGAGGTGCTGCGCAAGGCCGGCATCTCCCGCGACAACCTCTGGGCCGTCGGCATCGGCACCCCCGGCATCGTGGACCGCGAGGGCACCGTCCGGCTCGGCACCGCCATGCCCGGCTGGACCGGCCTCGACCTCGGCGCGCGGCTGCGGCGCTCCTTCCGCTGCCCGGTCCTGATCGAGAACGACGCCAATCTCGCCGCCATCGCCGAGCACTGGCAGGGCGCGGCACTCGGCGCCGACGACGTCGTCTTCGTCATGGCCGGCCTGAGCCCGGGCGCCGGCTCCCTCATCAACGGCAGGCTGCACCGCGGCTTCGGCGGCGCGGCCGGCGAGATCGGCGCCCTGCACCTGCTCGGCCAGGAGGTCACCCCCGAGCGCCTGCTGTCCACCACCGGCAAGCCGCTCAACCCGCTGGACGAAGCCGCGGTCGCCCGCGTCCTGCGGCTGGCCCGGGAGGGCGACGAGGTCGCGAAGGTCGCCATGGACCGCTTCCTCACCCGCCTCGTCCAGGGCGTCGCCGCGCTCGTCCTGGCCATCGACCCGCAGCTGGTGGTCATCGGCGGCTGGGCGGCCGGCCTCGACGGCGTCCTGGACCCCCTGCGCGAGCGGCTCGCCCAGTTCACGCTGCGCGCGCCCGAGGTCGCCCTGGCCGCCCTCGGCTCGGAGGTCGTGGCGATGGGCGCCCTGCGCGTCGCCCTCGACCACGTCGAGGAGCAGCTCTTCGCCGTGGACCCGCCCCGGGTCTGAGGCCCACCGGGGACGTCCAAGCGCTCGGCCCCGGACGTGCCCGGACGGCAGAGGCCCGGACGGCAGAAGCCCGGACGGCAGAAGCCCGGACGCCGGTCGGCGTCCGGGCCTCGGCCTGAGGGTTTCCGGCAGATGGTTCAGGGGCGCCGCCTCTTGAGGTGGGACCTCGTCCTGAGGTGGGACCTCGGCAGGCGCTGCCTCAGGAGGCGCTACGGACCTCGGTGGTCGCGGCGGCCGGGGAGACCGGGGTGACCTCGACCAGTCCGGCCTCGCCGAAGGTCAGCTTGCAGGTGTCCGCCCGGTAGGTGGAGACGGCCACCGCGACGAGGCGGCCGGCCGAGCCGTACTGGGTGGTCATGACCAGGACCGGGGAGCCGGGCGGACGCTCCAGCAGCGCGGCCTCCTCGGCCTCGGCGACGCCGAGTTCGACCGCGCGGGACTCGCCGTCGACCTCCAGGCGCTCCAGCTGGCGCAGCACCGAACGGGCGCGGTCGCTCTCGGCACGGAAGCCGGGCAGGTGCGGCAGGGCGGCGGCCGGGACGTGCAGCGACTCGGTGGCCATCGCGCGGCCCTCCACCATGCGGACCCGGCGGACGGTGTGCACGGTGGCGCCCTCGGCGATGCCGAGGCTCTTGGCCAGCTGCGGGGTGGCGGGGGCGGTGGTGCAGTCGATCGTCCGCCAGGACTGGCTGCGGGCGGCGCCGGGCCAGCCCTCGTCCTGTCGGCTGACCGGGACGCCGACCCGGGGGGCGGCGATCAGGGTGCCGATGCCCCGGCGGCGCACCAGACGGCCCTCCAGCTCCAGCTGGTCGAGCGCCTGGCGCAGCGTGGCCCGCGCCACGCCGAAGCGGGCGGAGAGCTCGCGCTCGTTGGGCAGGATCTGCCCGGTGGAGAACTCCGAGTCGATGGCCCGCAGCAGCACCGTACGCAGGTGCCAGTACTTCGGCTCCGGCACCGCCGAGAGCTGTCCGGTAGTCCCCACCGCGTCCTCCACCTGTTTGTTCTGTCCGCCCTGCGACAAGAAGGGCGGATCCGGGCCCGCTGCCCGCTGTTGCGGCAGGTGGGAGAGCGAGCCTTTATCCGTCCTTCTTTATTAAAGGTCCTTGCAGTAAGCGACCCTAGGGTCTCGTTCCGGAGATGGTCAAGACCAATGGCGCGGCTTGATGCGACTGTCGCACATATTCATGCCGCGTTCACGACAGCTCATGTCAGCCACTGCCACAACCGCCCCGCACCGCCCCGCGGACCACCGCGCAACCCCCGACCGCCGCGCGTCACGATTCGGGTCGGGTACACCCAGTCGGTAGGCTGCCCGGGTGATCGTGGTGACGAGTGTGAACGTGAACGGAATCCGGGCGGCGGCCAAGAAGGGCTTCGTCGAATGGCTGGCCGGCACCGAGGCGGACGTCATCTGCCTGCAGGAGGTGCGCTCCGAACCCGAGCAGCTGCCCGTGGAGCTGCGCGACCTCGACGGCTGGCACGCCGTCTGGGCCCCCTCCGTCGCCAAGGGCCGCGCCGGCGTCGCCGTCCTTTCCCGGACGGAGCCGCAGCGCACCGCGATCGGATTCGGATCGGCCGAATTCGACAATTCGGGCAGGTACCTCGAAATCGACCTCCCCGGCCTCACCGTCGCCAGCCTCTACCTCCCCTCCGGCGAAGTCGGCACCGAACGCCAGGACGAGAAGGAACGCTTCATGGCGGAATTCCTCGTCCACCTCACCGCCCTGCGCACCCGCGCCGCCGCCGACGGCCGCGAAGTCGTCGTCTGCGGCGACTGGAACATCGCGCACCGCCCCGAGGACCTCAAGAACTGGAAGGCCAACCAGAAGTCCGCCGGCTTCCTCCCCGAGGAACGCGCCTGGCTCTCCCGCGTCTACGACGAAGCCGGCTACGTCGACGTCGTCCGCGCCCTCCACCCCGACCGCACCGGCCCCTACACCTGGTGGTCCTACCGCGGCCGCGCCTTCGACAACGACTCCGGCTGGAGGATCGACCTCCAGGTCGCCACCCCGGGCCTCGCCGCCAAGGCCGTCGAGGCCTACGTCGAGCGCGCTGCCACGCACGCCGAGCGCTGGAGCGACCACGCACCCGTCACCGCAGTGTTCGACCTGAACAACTGACGTGCAGGAAGGGCTAGTTCAACAGAACTACGAGACAGCCCCCACGTGCGGTACTCCACACACCGGGGCCACCCCAGGGAGCAACTACGCCAGCGGCGAAGGAAGTCCCGCAGCACCCTCCGGGTGAATTTGCCACCCCCTTGACCCCCAGTCGCCCGGGCGTAGCCACCGCTGCACGTCGGATGGTGGACAACCCGCGCTGCGCGTGCTCGCGGGGCGCGTTCTGGCCGGTCCGTGCGGCGGCGGCCCTTCGCGCCGCCGATGGCCGTCACCCGCGCTGGGTGACGGCCACCGAACAGGGCTCACATCGTGGTCACTGGCACGACCACGGCGTGGTGACGTGGCCCGTCACGGTGTCCACCGCCACCGTCCTGCCCTCGCTGGGAATGCAGAAGTAGTAGGTGGGATGCGGGTTCTGCACGACGGGCTCATTGAGGTACAGGGGCTTGAACGCACCGGTGTGCCCGGCCTTGACGGCCAGATCGTGGGCCTGGACCTCCGTCATGGTGAACGGGGAGACGGCCTGGATCCCGATCGGGACGCTCCACGGCTGCGTGCTCTGGTACTGACCGGTGGTCGAGTACTTGTACTCGAAGGACGGCTCCGAGCCCTTGGCCCGGAAGCGGATCCACCAGGCCTGGACGTCATCGGGGTTGGTCGTGGGTGCCAACAGGACGGCCTCCGCATCGTAGAACTGCGAGCCGGGGTGCTCCTGCTGCGCCTTCACCTTGGCCTCCCGCACGATCTGTGTGAGCGGGAGGTGGGGTGCCGCGCTGGCGGTGGACGGGGCGATCGGCAGCAGCGACAGGGCCGTGGCGGTCGCGGCGAGCCCGATCCGTGCCCGAACACGGCGGCGTGATGTCCGGCACCCGTTCAGTGCGGGTGTCGCGGGCGTGCGGGCGGTGCGCGTGGTGTTCATGTCCTTCATCTCCTTCGACCCGGACCTTGCGCGGTCACGGTGGAAGTCGACTGCCGGGTTCGGCGTGAGCGGTGGCCGACGGGCGAGAGGTCCTCGGCCGGGCTCCGCGGGGATGCAGCCTCCCGGGGTCCAACGGTAGGAAGGTCTCCGGGCGCCGTCTCCCGGCCGTCATCCTCGCTGACCCGAACAGGCGAACCTCTCACCCGGAGCGATGCCCGTCCGGGGTTTCGCCGCGCGGTCCCGGCCGGCGGGCCCGATGCTGCACCCCTCCTTGATCACTGCCGACTGTCACGGGGCGGTGACAATACGCGCACAACCGATACGGTGAGTGGGAGCGTCCCTACAGATGACAGTCCCTGAACCACACGGACCGTGTCCAAGTGGGTCACCCTGCCGGCCTCCGTGTCCACGAACCACAACGGCTCCTACTCGCTCGGCGTGAAGCTCGGTATCAAGGGCCTGAACGAGCTGCGCATCGTCAGTGGAAGCACCGCCTCGCCCGGCCTGGGGGCCTCGGCCGTCGCGCTGCTTGCCCGGAGCAACGGCCGAGGCTGCCACCAGCCGGTGACCGGACTGCGAAGCGATCCGTCGTTCGGACTGGAGGAGAGCTTGACTTCGGGGAAACGCCTCGGTGGGCAGGTCGACGTTGTCGAACCGGTGCTGCTGGATGGCCCGCTCGGTGGTGGGGCCGCCCGAGGGCGGACCCACCACCTGGCTCGGACGATGACGCCCTCTCAGATGACGACGCTCGCGACGGTGCTTGTGTTCGGATCCACCTGGCCCAGTGCGACCACGGCAGCCGCGCCGACGGTCAGGCCGGCGAGGATCGCCACCCGCAGCCGGGCCTGGCGGGCCGCATGGTCAGCCGCCGTGCGACACTCGTCGGTCTCCTGCAGCTCGTTGTCCACTCTGTCGAGCAGTTCGCCGTCCATCATGGTGATGCCCTCCCTCTTGTTCGACGGGCCCCGGTCCTGCTGCTGGTCGCAACAGCAGCACCGAGGGGATCCTGGGGCCGAAGCCGAGCCGCAGCAGGCCGTAGCCGATGCCGGCCAGTCCGGTCAGCAGGCCGGGTGTGGGCACCTCACCGGGGGTGCCACAACGGGCGCCTTGCTGTTCGACGGACCGCATCAGTCGAGCGGCCGCACCGCGCCGGCCGGCATCGGTCGGCGCCGGCTCCACCAGTGGTTCCAGTAGGCCGAGTTCGCCGTGGCGGAGCGAGTGGTCCGGCATCGGCACGCGGTCGGCGAGAAGGGCGAGGTGCTGGTCCGCCGTGCGGGCGCGCAGCGCCCGGCCGACCCGGTCCGGGCACCGGCCGGGGCCGTCGGCGTCCGCCGGGTCCACCGCCGCTCGCTCCCGCAGCGCCCACGCGACGCCCTCGTGGCCGTGGAGGAATCCGGGCCGCTCAGGACGAGGCCGGTGGCCCGCCAAGGTCCTGACAGTGTGGGCGAGTTCGGCAGCTGCCGGCAGCCGCGTCTGAGCGTGCACGGCCTCGGCCGCGAGCAGGGCACCGGCCAGGCCGTCGGCGATGTCCATGGGAGCTGCCGGGTCGACGGCGGCCGTGTGAAGGGCGGCGAGGCCGGCGGGCAGGGCGGCGCTCAGCTCCGGGGAGTCCAGCAGGGTGGCGAGCCGGGCGGTGGCGTAGCTGATGCCGCCGAGCCCGGAGAAGCCGCCCGGCCCCACGGCACGCGCGAGTTCGGGGTGCTCCGCCAAGAGCCTCAGGAGCCGGGGCAGGACGCGGACGGCCTGGTCGGCGGCCTCCTGATAGCGGACCGCCCCGGTGAGCCGGCCCAGCTCGGCGAGGAACAGCGCCGGGCCGGTGTAGCCGTCGCCGAGCGCCATGCCCATCGGCAACACCGCCCACTGTCCCGGCCCGGCCTCCTGCAGCCCGAGCCAGTTCACCCGGCCCTCGCCCCGACAAGCCCGGGCGAGCAGGTCCTCGCCGATCCCCCGTGCGAGCTCCAGCGCCCGGGCACCCAGGTCACCGTCGTAGGCGTCCTTGGATTCGGCGGCGGGGCACCAAGGACCATGGAGGCCCGGAGCACGGCACCCCGGAGCATGGCGGCCCAGAGCATGATGCCTCGGAGCATGGCGGCCCGGAGACCGTCGTCCGGCGGCCGCCAGGGAGGCGCGGATCAGCCATGCCTGCCGGTCGAGGTCGTCCTCCGACATCCCCCGGATCGTCCTGGCGGCGGCCGTCAGCCCGGATTCGTCGAGCAGTAACGGGAGTTCGCGACCGTCCCAGGTCCGCGGGGTGCGGTCGGCGGGGGTCATCGTGAAGAACGGGATGTCGCCGGCGAGCAGGTCGGTGAGTTCGTGGGGCGCCAGCACGTGCAGGTGCGGGTGGCCGGTCTCGTCGTGCAGTGCGGCGAAGGCCCGCTCCCGGCCGGGGCGGTCGCGCAGCAGCTCCGGCTCGGTCGCCTCGGCGAGCAGCGTCGCATAGCTCTGGCTGGGCCGCGCGACCAGGCGCATCGTCTCACCCGCGAAGCGGGACAACAGCCCCTGCTCACCGAGCAGTTCATGGGAGTGTGCGGCAATCACCCGGTAGCCTGCGCGGAATCCGCACAGCAGCCGGTCGAGGTGGTCGGCCGGATCGGCGGGTCTCCCGGCCAGCACCGGGCGGTTGTCGGCACCCGGCCATTGGGCCGGACGGCGGACCAGCCGCATCAGGTCGGTGCCCGCGTCGGCCCACGCGGGCATCGGGTCCGGCGTCCACTGGTCGGCGTGGCCACCGAGTGCCGAGAGGTCGAGTGAACCGCCGTCGCCGAAGCGCGGGTTCGGCAGCACCATGGTCCGCTGCACGGACGCGGCGAGCGCCCGGGCGGCCGGATCGGCGCCGCCATCGGTGACGGGCACCCAGCACGGGTGGAACAGCGTCTCCATGTCCACCACGACCGGCTGGTCGCGCGCGGCGATGAGGTTCTCGGCATGGATGTCGACCGCGTTCACCGCGTGCAGCAGCGCGAGCTGGGCGCCGAGCCGCTCGTAGAACCGCCCGACTTCGGCTTGGGATCGGCATGGGCTCGGCGCGACGTACTCGGCCCAGCCGTACCCCGCCTGCGGCAGCAACCGGACGGCTCGCGCCGCCAGTCGGGGCCGGTGTCGGCCGAACCAGGCGAGCAGTTCGTTCCACCGGGCGTGCAGACCGAGCGGGCGCGGCTTGTACACCAGGCGCCGCCCGCCGTCGAACTCCAGCACGGCGACGGACCGGCCCGCCGCATGCGGGTCCCCCAGTCCGAAGCGGACCCGGGTCAACCGACCGGGCTCGCCGTCGAGCAGGGCGGCGGTGAGCTGCTCCCGGTCCGCGTGGAGCCGCTCCAGCAGTTCGGTGGCCGTGGCCACGGTGCGCATGCACCGTTCGGCCAGCAGCCGGGCCAGCACGGGATGACGGTGCAGCACCGCGCCCAGGGCCGGCCCGGCGGCGACCTCGCTCAGGAACGTGTCGAACCGCTCCCGCCCGTCCTGCCCGGTCAGGGTTCCGGCCCGGCGCGCGTGTCCCAACTCCTGTACCAGTGTGCGCCCGGCCAGCCGCACCAAGCCGCCGGCCAGGTGGCGCCGTGCACCGGCCCACACCACTCGCCGCTCCACCGCGGCGGGGTTCGCCGCCGCGAAGTGGTCGGAGGCGGTCCGCAGGAAGGGCCGCAGCGGATGCAGCAGTCGGCCCTCGGGGCCCGCCCCGGGGAGCGGGCGGATCCGCCCGCCGGGCGCCGAGTCGGCGCAACGCAGCGCCTGTTCCACCAACGTGGCCCAGTGCGGCGTCCGTTCGGGCGGCAGGGCATCGCGCTCGGCCGACGACAGTGCAGGCAGCCACCAGGCGCCGGACGCCGCAGGCAGCGGAACCGACTGAGTCGCCTGCACTGTCACTCCACTACTCTGACACACCATCACCATCTCTGACAGGGTGGCGGGTCGGATTCCCGACAGGCCTACCGTGCGGCGAGGAAGTCCGCCACGAAATCGCACAGCCGGGCGCGGGTGGCGGAGTTGGTCTTGCCGATCAGACTGGCGATGTGTTTCTCGACCGTCCTGGGAGAGATCTGCAGCCGGGCGGCCACGGCCTTGTTGCCGACGCGTTCGACCAGCAGGCAGAAGACGTCGTACTCGCGCATGGTGACGCCGAGCGCGACGAGTTCGGCCGGAATCCGATCCGTGCCGGTGCGGCGTTGCCCGACCGGAGCGCCCAGCGAACGCAGCCGGGAGCGGCACGCGACGGCGATGGCATCGGCACCCGAGTGGTGGAAGTATGTCTCGGCCTCGGTCAACCAGTCGCGGACTTCCCCCCATCCGTCGGTGACTGCGGCGTCGGCGACCAGACGCAGGCCGAGGTGACGAGCCGTCGGGAAGATCACCGCGTCGGTCTGCGCAGCGCGACACGCCGCCACCGCCTCGGCCGGGCGACCTTCCCGACCGTACAGGACCGCCCGGGCCAAGCCGACGAACTGCCGGTTCCACCGCATCCGGCCCGCCTGACTCGCGGTGATCCGGTCGACCTCCACCCAGTCGGCTCGCCCGGCCAGCACGGACAGCAGCAGGACCAGCCCGTGGCTGCCGGCGAGGTGGAAGTAGTTCTCCTCGTCCGGCGGGACGGCGGCCGCCAGCCGCGCGGCCAGCTCCGCCGCCTGCTCGTGGTCCTCCTCCAGCAGCGCGCAGAACAGCTCGGCCAGGCCGAGCACGAGCGGTGCCTCCCGCGACTCGTTCCCACCGCTGGCCCGGAACCGGGCCAGTGCCGCCCGCAGTTGGGGCCTGCGGGCCCGGTGGGCGGCGGCCACCGCGCCCACCATCAGGGCGTACCGGGTCACCGAGTGCAGCTGCAGTCGCTCGGTCTCGGCCCTGGAGCCGTCCAGCAGGGCCGTGGCCCGGTCGAAGTCGGCCCGCAGCACCGCGTCGAGCGCCAGCATCGCCCCGACGTTGTGGGCCAGGCTCACGCAACCGGTGCGCATCGCCTCCTGGTGGGCGTGGTGCAGCCCGTCCAGGTCGGCCTCGGCGAGCCAGGCGTTGCTGCCCAGGCCGATCAGCCCGTGGTTGTGCCAGCTCACCTGGCGGCTCTCGGCGGCCATCCGCAGCGTGCGGCGGAAGCACTGGTCGGATTCGGCCAGGGAGCGCCCACGGGTCGCGAAACCCATCGCGTACCACGCCTGGCAGGCCAGTGCGTGGTCACCGCGCTGTTCCGCGCCCTCGATCGCCCGGCGGGCCAGTTGCTCGCTGCGGCCGATCCGCCCCTGCTCCGCTGTCGACACCATCAGGTAGGCCTCGACCACATCGATGCCCGCGGTGTCCCGCGCACCCGCCCCCTCGGGCAGCAGCTCCCGGGCCGCGCGGACCTGTTCCAGTCCCACGTCCCACTGCCCGGCCACCTGCGCCGCCCAGGCCAGCCGCACGTGCAGCTCGACCCGGCGTCCCGGATCGGCCTCGACATCGGCCCGGCGCAGTTGCTGCGCCACTTCGGTGGCCCGGTCGAGCCGGCCGTCGTCCGCCAGGGCGAGCAGCAGGGTTTCCAGCAACTCCCGTCGCACGCCGGCCGGTACGGCGTCGTCGGGCGGACGGATGTCCGATCCGTCGACGGGCCCCAAAGCCGACCGGGCTTCGTGCAGCACCGCGATCGCCGTTCCGGGCCCGTGGCCGGCCAGGGCACGGCGGGCCACCTCCAGGTAGCGGACGGCGGCGGTCCGGCGGTCCCCCGCCTGCCCGGCAAGCCGCGCGGCCAGCAGGCACCAGGTGCCGGGCAGGCTCGGGTCGAGCTCGTTCATGGCCGTCACGGCCCGGGCGGCGAGCTCGGCCCGGTCGGCCGGCGTGAGCCGGTCGAGCAACGCCTCCTGGGTCAGCGGATGTTCGAAGGCGTACCAGTCGGGCCCATGCTCGTCGTCCGGCACCAGCAGGCCGTCGACGACGGCGGAGCGCAGCGAGCCGGCGGGCTCGTGGTCGTCCGGCGCGGCGCAGCGCCGCGCCACCGACAGCGGGAAACTGCGGCCCAGCACTGCGGCGGCCGACAGCAGCTGGAGCGTCTGCGGTCCGAGCCGCTCCGCCCGCTGCTCGACCGCCCGGACCAGGGTGAACGGGATGGCCGCGCGGCTGGTGCCGACCAGCTGCCAGCGGTCCTCGGTGTGGACGAGTCGACCCTCGGCGCGCAGGCCGCGGATCAACTCGACTGCGGTGAAAGGGATTCCACTGCTGTCGGCGAGCACTCGGTCGGACACCGCCACCGGCAGCCCGTCCGGCGGGCAGCCGAGACAGCTCGCGGTCAGCGCGTGCACCTGCGCTGCACCGAGCCGGCCGAGTCTCACCAGGCCGGCTTCCCCGCGCTGGGCCAGCGTGTCCGCGAGCGCGTGGGCGGCGCCGGGCGTGTCCCGCAGGGTGGCGACGACGGCGACCGGCAGCAGGGCCAGGTTGGCCGCCAGGTACTCCAGGACCGCCAGCGTCTCGACGTCCGCGTCGTGCAGGTCGTCGATGACGAGCAGGCAGCCGCGCTGCCGGCCGCAGGCGGCGGCCAGCCGGAGCACGGCCTCGGCCAGTACGATCGGCGACCGGTCGCAGGCGTCCCCGATCGCCCACTCGGGTACCAGACGGCCGAGCACGGGCAGGTACGGTCCGAGCGCGTCGGTGGGCGGCGCGCCACCGGCCCGGGCGAGTGACAGCAGTGCCTCGGTGAGCGACCGGTACGGTACGGCCGGGCCGGTGGCGATGCAGCGGCCCTTGAGCACGGTCATCCCGGCCTCCCGGGCCAGCGTGATCGCCTCGCCGGCCAGCCTGGTCTTCCCGATCCCCGGCTCTCCGGTCACGCACACCGTGCCACCCACCGACTTCCGCGCGTCCTGCAGTGCGCGGTCCAGCAGGGCGAGTTCGTCCTCGCGTCCGACGAGTCCACTGAACCGGTCCACGCGCGGTTCCGTCATCGTGCCCCCCTCCGGTCTGCTGATCCGATCAAGGGGGACCCTATGCCGACTCGTCGTCGCCGTTGAGGGCCTCCTCCAGCCACTTCACGACCGTCTCGGCGGCCTCGTCGGGGCCCTGCACGGCGGGCCCGACGCCGTTCTCCTGCTGCCACAGCACGAACATCTCGCGCTCGGTCGGCTCGACCACGGTGTGGCCGTCGGCGCGCAGCGTGCTGACGTGACGCCGGGTCGCGGGCTTGCGCCACATCGAGCCGTTCATGTTCGGGAAGAACAGTGCGGGCCGCTCGTGGGCCAGCAGGACCGTCTGGGCCGGCGTGGCGGCCAGCCCGAGGGCCGCCGCGGCCAGGGTGTTGGCGGTGGCGGGCAGCACCACCAGGCCGAGCGAGCGGTGCGCGAACTCGGTGGGGTTGAGGGCCGGGTCGTCGGCGACGTACACCTCGTCCGCGTGCCAGGCCAGTACCTGGGGCTGGACGAAGCGCGCGGCGCTCGCGGTCAGCAGGACCCGTAGCGGCAGGTCGATCTCCTGGCGGAGGAAGACGAGGTAGTTCGGCAGGTCCTTGGCCACGATCGAGCCACAGGCGATCACGGAGAGGGCGTCATTTCGCATGGCATGGATGGTGTCCGAGCCCGGCCGCCCCGGTATGGGGATCGGGCCCCCGTTTTCCGTCCCGGCCGCCGACGGGAAGACGGGGACCGACTACCCATGTCCGCCCACCCGGCGCCGTGCCATCGTCTGACTCGCCGATCCGCCGGCAGGGCGGGACGGCGCCAACCCACCTCTTCATCAAGGGAGTCGAACCATGAAGAAGATCACTGTGCGCAAGACCGGTTCCATCAAGCTCACCTCGCCGGCGTCCTACGTCCTGGTGGTCTGCTGACCCGGTGATACCCCCGGGCCTGCGTGCAGCACAGCACGCAGGCCCGGGTTCGTCCCGCCGCCCCGTCCGGGAGTCCCGCACCCCTCCGAGCGGGCCGCACCCCTCCGAGGGAGAGATCATGGCGACCGCCGACCTCGCGTTCCATCCGCTCACCTTCGTCACCGAACGCGACGGCACGATGGTGGGCCGGCCCGACACCGGGTCCTTCGCGCTGCTCCCGGAGGACGGCGCGGCGCTGCTGCGACGCCTGGCCGACGGCATGCCGCTCGCCGAGGCCGCCGCCTGGTACCACGCGACCTACGGAGAGCCGGTCGACCTGGCCGACTTCGTCGAGACCATGCGCGATCTCGGCTTCGTCCACGAGTCCGGCGCCGCCGCCGAGCCCGCGCCCGTGCCCGTACGCTTCCAGGCCTGGGGACGTGCCATGTTCTCGCCGCTCGGCTGGAGCTGTTACGCGCTGATCACCGCACTGGCGATCGCGGCGATGATCCACGAGCCCCGACTGCAACCGCACACCCGGAACGTGTTCTTCGTCCCGTCCCTGGTCGCGGTGGAGGTGACCCTCGCCGTGCTGCAGATGCCGCTCATGCTCTGGCACGAGGGGTGGCACGTCCTGGCCGGCCGCAGGCTCGGCCTGCCCACCGGTCTGGGCATCGGACGACGGCTCTACTTCGTGGTCTTCGAGACCCGGCTCGACGCGCTGTTCGGTGTGCGGCCCGCGCAGCGCCATCTGCCCTTCCTGGCCGGGATGCTCGGCGAGGTCGTGCTCTTCGGCGTGCTCACCCTCGCGGCGGCGGCCGACCTCGCGACCGGACCGTCCTGGGCCGGGCGGTTCGCCCTCGCCGTGGCGTACCTGATCCTGCCCCGGCTGGCCTGGCAGTTCCTGATCTTCCTGCGCACCGACCTCTACTACGTCCTCGCCACGGCCCTGGGCTGCGCCAACCTGCACGAGGTGGGTTCGGCCTACCTGCGCCACCGTCTGGGCCGGGGCCGGGGCGGCTGGGCGGAGGACCGCTGGTCGGCGCGGGAGCGGGCGCTGGCGCCCTGGTTCGCCCTGCTGACCGCGATCGGCACCGCCGTCCTGCTGGTCGCCGCCGTGTTCACCGTCGTCCTGCCGACCGTGACGTTCGCCCAGCGACTCGCCGACGGCATCGCGCGCCGCTCGCTGGGCGACAGCCGGCTCTGGGATGCCGCCGTCGCCCTGCTCGTCATCGTCGTCCAGGTCGTCGTGCTGCCCCTGCTGGTCGGCCGCAGGCAACGCCGCGCCGCCGCGTGACCGGCCCGCGCACTCACGAAAGGAAAACCCGTGACCTCCCACACCTGGCGCCTCCAGCCCGAAGGCACCGCGCACGACGACCGGTACGACGACCGGTACGACGCCCGAGCCGACTGCCACCGGCGGCTGCGCGGACCGTACACCGGTCTGGGCACACTGCTGCGCTCACTGGTGCCGGATGCGCACCGGGCCCGCCCGGAGCTCGTGGCGCGCCACGCCGTCGAAATCCTGTCCGCCGCTCCGGAGCTCAAGGACCTGATCGGCGCCGGACCGCAGACCCTCACCTCGCTGGCCGTGCCCAACGAGCGCACCCGCCTCTACCCGGCGAAGCGCACCCGCCGTCTCGCCCACGGCATCGTCGAGTTCCTGCACGGCCACGCCCGCGAGCTCGGCCGCGCGCTGGCCCTGCGCTTCGACCGGGTCGACGAAGCCGATCACACCGACCAGGAGTTCCTCGCCATCCTGCTGCGCCGGGCCCTGCCGGACCTGCTGATGGTCACCGTGCACACCGGCGGCGCCGACCTGATCCCCGAACTCACCACGGCCCTCGCCACCCGTGCCACCCGTGCCGCCTGTGCCGCCTGTGCCGCCTATGCCGCCCACACGGACGCCCAACACCCGGACGAGCACACGGATCTGACGGATCATCACAAGCCGGCCCAGGCGCACGTCGAGTCCGACGGCACCTCCCACGACCCCGCCGAAGAAGCCGCCTATCACCGCCTCGACGCCGGCGAGCGGGCCCGACTGCACGACCAGCGGGCGGCCGAGCTGCGCCGCCGCGGAGACTGGAGCCTGTCTCTCGGGGCGATCCCCTATCACCTGGAGCACGGCAGCGACCGGGAAGCGGCCGCCGACGCGTTCTTCGAAGCCGCCGAGTACCTGGTCTCGATGGGCTTCTACCACGCGCTGCTCGACGTGGCCGGACGTGGCACGGCCCTGGTGGACCCGGCCGAGGAGCCCCGGAAGTACTGGATGCTGGCCACCAAGGTCACCACCGCACTGGCGATCCTCGGCCGGCCGGAGGAGGCCGAACGGCGCTACATCGAGCTGCGCGCCATGTTCCAGCAGCCGATGCTGCACATCTTCTCCGGCTACGCCCTCGCCATGCTCTACACGCGCTACCACCCGGCCGAGCACAAGGACCACCAGCTGGCCAAGGCCCACCTGCACAACGTGCTCGCGATGGCCTCCCTCCTGCCGGACCACGACCAGCGCGTCTTCCAGTCGGTCTTCAACCGCAACGGCCTGGCCCTGGTGGAGCTCCAGCTCGGCAACCCGACCGAGGCGCTGCGCCTGGTCAGCACCGGTCTGGCCGACATCGACCGCGAACTCCCCGCCGAGAAACACCGCTTGCACCGCTCCGTGCTGGTGCACAACCGGGGCCGGGTGTACACGGCGCTCGGCCGCCTGGAGGAGGCGCTGGCCGACATCGACACCGTCATCGAGCTGGATCCCAACTACCCGGACTACTACTTCGACCGGGCCGACCTGCGGCGCCGGATGGGCGACCTGCCCGGCGCGTTGGCCGACTACAGTGAGTCGATCACCTTCGCCGCGCCGTTCTGGGAGATGCACTACAACCGGGCCGACCTGCGCCTGGAACTGGGCGACCTGGCAGGCGCGATCGCGGACCTGACGTACGTACTCGATCTGGAACCCGACGAGTTGGACGCCCGGATCAACCTCGCCAGCCTGCTGCGGGAGCAGGGCGATGCGGCGGGATCGCTGACCCAGGTCGAGGAGGGGCTGCGCCACCACCCGGGCGACGCCCGCCTGTTGTCCGCCCGGGGGCTACTGGCGCTGGACGCGGGCGACGACCGGGCGGCGCTGCGCGACTTCGACCTGGCGCTGACCGCCGAGCCGGACCTGGTGAGCGCGCTGGCCAACCGCGCGACCCTGACCCTGGAGACGGGCGACCACGGCACCGCGGTCGCGGACCTCACCCGGGCGCTGGCGATCGAGGCCGACAATCCGGACCTGCTCTACAACCGTGGTTACGTCCACCAGAGCGCCGGTGACTGGGAGTCGGCCCGCCAGGACTACACCGCCGCACTGCTGCTGCCCGGCGCCGACCGAGCCGACCTGCTGCGACAGCGCGCCGAATGCCAGCTCGCACTGGGCGATCCGACGGCACATCAGGCCGACCTGGCGGCGGCCGAGTCGGCCGCAAGCTCGGCGGACGCGGTCGCGGATCCGGTGAGGGTGTCGTGACGGCCGGGCCGGACCCCGGCACCGTGACCGGTCCGGTGCCGCCCCGGCCGGAGACCCCGGCCGTCACCGGACCGGCCCTGCGGAGCGTCATGCGCCGCTGGGCCACGGGGGTCGCCCTGGTCACCGCCACGCCCCAGGGCCGGCCGACCGGCTGCACGGCCAGCTCCTTCACCTCGGTCTCGCTCAGCCCGCCGCTCGTACTGGTGTCGCTGCGCCGGAGCAGCCGCACCCTGGCCGCGATCACCGGCCAGGGCGCCTTCGGCATCAACCTGCTCGGCCGCCATCACCAGGACCTGGCCGACCGGTTCGCCACCGCACCGGCCGAACAGCGGTTCGCCGGGATCGGCCACCGGCTGGTCCGGGACGTCCCGGTGATCGACGAGGCGATGGCGGCCCTGGTGTGCCGAGTCGAGCGCACCGTCGCCGCCGCCGACCACCTGCTCGTGCTGGGGCAGCCCCTGTGGTGTGACCGGAACGGCGCCGCCGACCCCCTGGTGCACTTCGGAAGCCACTACCAGTGTCTGGCCGTCGGATCAGAACCAGCGTGATCCGGTTGCTCGCCCGAGGACGGAGCGAGGCGGATCCGGCGGCCGACTGGCTGACCTCCCGTCAGCTCACCGTTGCGGCCCGGCTCGCCCCCGCGGCGCTGCTCGCCGCTCAGGCGCCGGTCACCAGCGGCCAGAGCCGATCGCTGCCGTCCTCGACCACCCGGCGGCCGATCCGGCGGGCCCAGGCCTGCTCGGTGCCGTCCTCGTCGCGCCACGACCACAGCCGGGTGGTGGACAGGTGGAGCCGGCTGAGTTCGGTGAAGCCGATCGCGCCGTGCAACTGGTGGGCGATCCGGGTGATCTCGGCGACCGAGGCGCAGGCCTGCGCGGCGGCGACCCAGGCGGCGAACTCGGCGGAGTCCGGATCGGCCAGGGCGGCGGCCGCCGCCTCGACGGCCGCGCCGACCAGGGCCGTCTCCTCGATCAGCCGGGCCTCCTCCTGCTTGACCGCCTGGAAGTGGCTCAGCGGGCGGCCGAACTGCACGCGGGAGCCGGTGTGGGCGATGGTCAGGTCGACGCAGCGGCGGGCCGCGCCGGCGATCAGGGCGGCCCGGGCCAGCCCGGAGCGCCACTGCGCCTGACGGGCCAGCGCGGCCGGGATCCGGCGCACCCGCTCGGCGGGAACGGCCACGTCGATCAGCACCAGGTCGTCCCGCGGCTCGCCCGCCAGGTTGGTGCCCTCGACCCGCAGCAGGTCGACGGCGTCGAGGAGCAGCAGGACGGGCCCGGTGGATGGCCCCACGGTCAGTACCACCACGGCGTCGGCCGCCCCGGCCCACGCCACCCGGCGCAGCGTGCCGCTGACCCGCAGGGCGTCGTCGGTCCCGCCCGCGCCCAGGGGGCCGACCCGGCCGGCGGTGTCCACGTTCGCGAACCGCACGTCCAGCGGGCCGGCGGTGACCGCGAGCGGCCCGTCCGGTGCGGTGAGCCCGGCCGCGGCCAGCAGCGGGCGGGCGACCAGCAGGGTCTCGGCGAGCGGCCCCGGGGTGCTGCGGTAGCCGGCCTCGCGGGCCAGCGCCACCAGGACGGCCGGGTCCGCGTCGGGCGGCGGCAGGGCGCCGGCGGCGCGCAGCCCGTACCACACCGCCCGGGCGGACTCGGCGGGCCACTCGCCGGTGCCGGCCAGTACGGCGCGGGCGCGTTCGACCGACTGCTCGGTGCTGACGGGATCCGTGCGCGCCGGGGTCCGGGTGCCCGCCGGGGCTCCGGTGCCCGCCAGGCCGTCACCGCCCATCAGGTTCCCGCTGCTCACCGGGCTCTCGCTGCCCGTCGGGATCTCGCTGCTCATCGGCTTTTCGTTGGTCATCGGCTTTTTGTTGGTCATCGCGACGCCTCCAGGCCTCGGGTGATGATTCCGCGCAGGATCTCGTTGGTGCCGCCGCGCAGGGTGTAGCCCGGTGAGTGCAGGATCGCGGTGGCGAGCAGTTCGGGGTAGCTGCCGCGGGTGGCGTCGAACCGGGCGGCGACCGGCAGGATCTCGCGGGCCTCGTTGACGAGTTCGCCCTCGAACCGAGTGCCGAGGTCCTTGACCAGCGCGGCCTGCACGTCGGCCGGGTGGCCCGCCTCCAGCGCGGCGGCCACGCCCAGCGACAGCTGCCGGATCGAGGCCAGCCGCGCGGTGAGCCGGCCGACCCGGGCGTGCTGCTCCGGCGTGCACGCGGTCTGCCGCAGCTCGCCGACCAGGGCGAGCAGCAGCGGCAGCGTGGACAGGAACCGCTCGGGCCCGCTGCGCTCCAGGGCCAGCTCTCCGGTGACCTGCCGCCAGCCGTCACCGGGCCTGCCGAGCAGCGCGTCGTCGGCGAGCTCGACGCCGTCCAGGTGGACGTGGTTGAAGGTGTGCTCTCCGCTGAGCAGCCGGATCGGCTCGACCCGGATGCGCGGGTCGCGAAGGTCGACGATGAACTGGCTCAGCCCGGCGTGCCGGTCGGCGGATTCGCCGGTGGCCTCCCCGGTGCGGGCGAGCACGATCGCGTAGTCGTTGACGTGCGCGCCGCCGGTCCACATCTTGGTGCCGGTCAACCGCCAGCCGTCACCGGTCCGTTCGGCCCGGGTACGCACCGAGGCGAGGTCCGAGCCGCTGTCCTGCTCGCTCATGCCGATGGAGAAGAAGCACTGTCCGGCGGCGATCCGGGGCAGGAAGCGGCGCCGCTGCTCCTCGGTGCCGTGGCGCAGGATGGACGGCCCGGCCTGCCGGTCGGCGACCCAGTGGGCCGAGACCGGGGCGCCGGCCGCCAGCAACTCCTCGATGACGACGTAGCGTTCGAGGTTGCCGCGGCCGCTGCCGCCGTAGTCGCGCGGCAGTGCCATGCCGACCCAGCCGCGCTCGGCCAGTCGGCGGCTGAAGGCCGGGTCCCAGCCGGTCAGCCAGGAGTCGGGTCGGCCCGTGATGGTGCCGGCGGCCCGTTCGGTGTTCAGGAAGTCGCGCACCTCCGTGCGCAATTCGGCTGCTTTGTCGGGGAGTTGAACGGACGAGTGATGACTGGTCATATCGGCTGCTCCTTGTGGCGGGGCGGGTCAGGCGCCGGTGAAGTGCGGCGGGCGGTGGTCCCGGCGGGCCTGGACGCCCTCGCGGAAGTCGTCGGTGGTGAGCGTCACCGGCTGGGCGAGCGCCTCCCAGGCCAGCGCCTGCTCGACGGTGAGCGGGCCCTGGGCCAGGCCGCTCCTGGTCAGCCGGACGGCCAGCGGTGCGGCGGCGGCGATCTCGTCGGCGGTCTCCAGCGCGGTGCGCAGCACCTGGCGGGCCGGCAGCGCCTGCTGCACCAGGCCGATCGCGGCGGCCTCGGCTCCGCTCAACAGCCGTCCGGTCAGCAGCAGTTCGCGAGCCCGCGGCAGGCCGACGGCTTCGGCGAGCAGCGCGGTGGTGGCCATGCCGGGGTGCAGGCCGAGCCGGACGAACGGTGCGCCGAGCTTCGCCTCCGTGGCGGCGTAGCGCAGGTCGCAGGCCAGTGCCAGGGCCAGTCCGGCGCCCACCGCATGGCCGTTGACGGCCGCGATGGTGGGGACGGGCAGCTCGCGGACGGCCAGCCAGCTCCGGTAGAAGGCGGTCAGCCGTGCCCGGGCGGTGGTCAGGTCCTGGCCGTGCCCGTCGGCGAGGTCGCCGAGGTCGGCTCCGGAGCAGAACGCGGGGCCGGCGCCGGTGACCACGACGGCCCGGAGCCCGGGGTCGGCGTGCAGTGACCGCATCGCATGCTGCCACTGCTCGGTGAGCCGGGCGGTCATCGGATTGCGCTTGTCGGGGTGGTCGAAGGTGAGCACGGCGACACCGTTCGGCCGGTGTTCGACGCGCAGGGGTTCCTGCTCGCTCATCGGGTCTCCAACGGGGTTCGGGTGGTGGGGTGGTGGCCGATCTCGGCGAGGACCTGCTCGGTGTGCTCGCCGATCCGCGGGCAGTGCCGCCGCAGGCCGGCCGGGGTGGCGCCGAACCGGACCGGTTCGCCGATCAGGCGATAGCGGCCCTCGGTGGGGTGCTCGACCGTCCTGAGCAGGCCGCCCTCGGTGGCGTAGGCGCTCGCCGCCGCCTCGTCCAGGCTCAGCACCGGGGCGGCCGGGATGCTCGCCGCGTCACAGAAGGCGCGCCACTCGGCGGTCGTGTGCCGGCCGGCGAACTCGTCCATCAGCGCGTAGAGTTCGTCGGCGCTGCGGGCGCGGTCGGGCAGCGTGCCGAAGCGCGGGTCGTCGGCCAGGTCGGGGCGGCCGACGAAGGTGAAGAAGTCGCGCCAGTTGCGGTCGCTGTAGGGCAGGATGCACATCCAGCCGTCCGCCGTGCGGGCCGCCCGGCGGACGGGGCTGAGCGCCCGCGCGTAGCCGATCGGGCCCTCGGGCGGGTCGAGGGTGGCCGCCGCCAGGTGCTCGACCAGGTTGAAGGCCAGCATGGTGTCGGCCATCGGCACCTCGACGTGCTGGCCCCGGCCGGTGCGGTCGCGGTGGTGGAGCGCGGCCAGCACCGACTGCGTGATCACCAGTCCGCAGATCTTGTCGGCGAGCACCGTGGGGACGAAGTACGGCACGCCGCTGACCTGTTCGTTCAGCCAGACCAGGCCGGAGGCGGCCTGCACGATGTCGTCGTAGGCCGGCCGGGTGCCGAGCTCGGAGTCGCTGCGGAACCCCTGGGCGTTCAGGTAGACCAGGCCGGGGTTGACGGCGGCCAGCTCGGCATAGCCCAGGCCGAGGCGGTGCAGGGCCTGCGGGCGGATGTTGGTGATGAACACGTCCGCGGTCGCGATCAGTGCGAGCAGCGCGTCGCGGCCGCCCGGGGCCTTGAGGTCGATCGCGACGCTGCGCTTGTTGCGGTTGAGGTTGAGCGCCAGCACGCCCATGCCCGGGTTGCGGGTCGGCGGGTAGTGGCGGGTCATGTCACCGCCGGGCGGCTCGACCTTGATCACGTCCGCGCCGAGGTCCCCGAGCTGCCGCGCCGCGTACGGCGCCATGATCACACTGGCCAGCTCGACCACCCGCACGCCGTCCAACGGCCCGGTCGCACCGGCCTGTTGTGGTTCTGCCGACATGGCACATCTCCGATCGCCATCGGGATCGACGTGGCTCGCCGATCCGGTGACCATCAGTCAAATCCCGGACGTCCCATACCGTCCAATACTTCTTACGGCCGTCTTCCATATGCTGGACGATATGGAACTGACCCAGCGCATCCTCCAGCAGTTCGTGGTGCTGGCCGAGGAGCAGCACTTCGGCCGGGCCGCCGAGCGGCTCTCGATGAGCCAGCCGCCGCTCAGCCAGGCCATCCAGCGGCTGGAGCGCGGCCTCAAGGTGGTCCTGTTCGACCGGGGGTCGCGCGGCGTCCGGCTCACCCCGGCCGGCCGCGCGTTCGCCGAGGACGCCCGGCGGCTGCTGGACGCCCAGGCGGCCGCCGTCGAGCGGGTCCGGCGGATCGCGGCCGGTCAGGAGGGCGAGCTGCGGCTGGGGTTCATCAGCAGCCTGGGCTACCAGCTGGTGCCGCGCCTGCTGCGCCGCAGCCACACCGAACTGCCGGGCCTGCGGCTGCACCTGAGCGCGCACCCGTCCACCGAGCTGGTCGGGATGCTGCAGGCCGGGGCGCTCGACCTGGCGCTGGTCCGTCTCCCGGTCGCCGGCACCGAGGGCCTGACCGTGCGGCGGCTCGGCACGGAACGGCTGGTCGCCGCGCTGCCCGAGCAGCACCCGCGCGCCGCCGCGCCGTCGCTGGACCTGCGCGACCTCGCCGCGGAGGCGTTCGCGCTCCCCAGGCCGGGCGCCCTGCCCGGGCTCGCCGAGCAGGTGGCGCTCGCCTGCGCCCGGGCCGGATTCACCCCGCGCCCGCTGGGCCAGGCGGACGACCTGCCGGGGCTGCTCGGCTTCGTCGCCGCCGGCCTCTGCCTGGCGCTCGTCCCCGAGCAGGTGCGCTCGCTGGGCGTCCCCGGGGTGGTCCACCGCCCGCTGCTCGGCGGCTCGCCCTACCTGGAGAGCACGATCGCGGCCGTCCACCGCCCGGACGGCCCGGACGCCGCCGTGCACCGGCTGCTGGAGATCCTCGCCGCCCTGGAGCCGGCGGCGGACTGAGGCGGGCGGGCCCCTCCCCGACGGGTGACCAGTCCTCGCGGCCCCGGGCGAACACCCGGTCCCGCACGGCCGGCACCGCGTCGACGGTGCCCGGGGCACCCTTGAAGACGGTGCCCGGGGCGCCCTTGAAGGCGGTGCGCCCGAGTCGGCCGCCGCTCGCGAACCGGGTCATCCACTGCGCGGTCTGCCTCCGGAAGTCAGGGCGCCTCACGGGTTCGGGTCCTGGTGGTTCCGTGCGGGTGCGGGCTCGGGGCGTCGACCTTCTGCGGCCGCCGCGCGGTGCCGAGGATGAGCGGGCGGGCGAACGGAGGCGCCTTGGGCAGTTCGCCGTGCTCGACGGACCCGACTTCGAAGCCGGCAGCCTCGATCGAATCGAGGGTCGGGCGGTTGCATTCACAGCAGACCAGCAGGCGGTTGAACCAGTTGAAGCGGTCCTGGGTACGGGCGAGCTGCGGGTCCCGGGAGCGTACGTGTTCGAGGAAGAGCAGCTGTCCGCCAGGGCGCAGTACTCGGCCGATCTGGCGCAGGGCGCGCGGCTGGTCGGCGACGCCGCACAGGACCAGGGTGGAGACGACGGTGTCGAAGCTGTCGTCCTCGAAGGGGAGGTCCTCGGCCGGGGCACGGAGCACGGTGGTGTGCGGTGCCGCTTCCCGGACGTGCCGTTCGAGCCGGCGGAGCATCGCGGCTTCGGGCTCGGTAGCGGTCAGGGAGACTACGTCGGGGCCGTACAGTTCGAGGTTGGCGCCGGTCCCGGCACCGATCTCCAGGACTTCACCGGTTGCTCGGGCGATCAGCCGGCGCCGCCGCTCGCGCAGCCCCGCCTCCTCGGCCCGGGCCATGGCACGGTCGTAGACCAGTGCGAAGAACGCCGTGTGGATGCTCATGGCTGCCTCGATTCCTCACCACCGGGCTCACCCTCCCGGTACACCTTCGACGCTACGGACCGGGGGCGGGTATCGCGTGGGGCGGTTGCCCCATCTTTCGCGTCTTTCGCGGCGTCCTCACGCGGTGGCCGGCTCGGCCTGCGGCAGCAGGCCGTGCTCCAGGGCGAAGAGGCAGGCGCCGGCGCGACTGGAGGTGTCGATCTTGGCGTAGATGTGCTCGACGTGGTTGCGGGCGGTCTTCGGGGAGATGACCAGGCGGCTCGCGATCTCCTTGTTGGACAGGCCGCGGGCCAGCAGCCGCAGCACGTCGACCTCGCGGCCGGTCAGACCGGCGGGTCCAGCGGTTCGACGGGGAACGCGATGCCCCGCCGCGGCGAGCACCGCCGCGACGGCCTCCGCGTCGAGTCGGCCGGCCGCGGCCTCGGCGCGCAGCTCGGCGGCGGCCTGCGGTGCGGTCAGCGCGTCCCGGTGCGGCCGTGGCTCGATCATGGAGCGGTAGGCGTCCGCCGTGCCGAGGATCCGCGCCTGCCGGGAGATGGCGGGCGCCGTGAGTCCGCGCGGATAGCCGGAGCCGTCGAGCCGCTCCCGGTGTTGCACGGCGATCGCCCCGAGCGGTGCCAGCGTCGGCGACTGACAGAGCATGCGCTCCGTCAGGTAGGGCTGCAGGCGTACCCGTTCCCACTCGCCCGTGCCGAGCGGCCCGGGCTTGTCCCAGATCGCGTTCGACACGCCCAGGCGTCCCAGGCCGTGGAGCAGGGCGGCCCGGTGGAGTCGGGCCCGCTGCTCCACGGTCAGGCCCAGACCGGCGGCGGCCGCGTCCGCCAGCTCGGCCACGGCCCGCGCATGTCCCAGGGTGTAGGGCGACTTCAGGTCGACGAAGTCCGCGACGGCCAGCAGCGCCTGCTCGAACTGCTCTCCGCCCAGCCACACCCCCAGCGCCGGTTCGGCGGCGATCACCGCCTCCCAGGTGTGCACGGCGTCCAGCTCGCCGAGCACCGTCTCGGCGTCCCGGCACAGCACGGCAGCGAGACGGGGGTCGAACTGGGACCCGGCGCGCCGTTCGGCCAGCGCCGTAGCGGCCGCAGTGCCGCCCACGCGGTGCGCGACCTCGGTGAACTCGGCCAGCTGCGCCAGGCGCGACGCGATCGGTACGGCTTCGCCCTTGACCTCCCCGGGCCATCCGCGTCCGTCCCACTGCTCGTAGGAGGCGGCCACCGCGCGCCGGACGGAGTCCGGCAGTCCGAGTCGCCCGGCCAGCGAGGTGGCCAGGGCGGCATGGCCGCTGATCATCCGGTCCACCTCGTGGAAACCGCCCAGGGCGAACTCCAGCCCGACCCGCAACCGGTGCAGCGGCGGGTTGCCCGACCCGACCAGCCGCACCGCCGCGACGGCACCGGCCAGGCTGCGCTGCTCGTAGCGGTACTTGCCGGCCTTCAACGCGATGTCGTCACCGAACCACTTCGCCTGCTCGTGGGCGTCCGAGTGGCAACCCACGTTCACCAAGAGTGCCGTGTAGTAGACGGCGACCCGCTCCTCGTCGTCCAGGCCGATCCGCTCGGCCAGGCGCAGGGCGATCAGGCACTGGCGCAGCACGTGCTCCATCGGCTGGCCGAAGCCGAGGTCGACGCCCAACGACAGCGCGGCGACCAGCTCGGCCAGCCGCAACCGCGGACCGGCGTCGCTACCGCTCACACCACGACCCTACGCCGCCGTCGAGCGGGCCGCGGCGTGGCGTCCGGGTCCAGCCACGGCTTCCACGTCCACCACGACGGCACCTCCGCCCAGCCGGCCCTCGCCGCCACCGGCCGGAGCTCGAACTGCTGCGTCACCCGGATCGGCGGCCTGCACGGCGAGCCGAACCTGTGACGGTGGACTCGGCTGCGGCCCGGCACCGTTCATCGGCCGTCGAGACGACACGGGCACACGATCGCAGTTGACTTGACTGATCGTCAGGTCGGCAGGTGGTGGAGGTCCCCCGCGAGACGGCGGACCTCCACCACCTCCCGCTACGTCCACGCGGGCCGAGTGCTACCAGTGGTCGTGGTCGTCGCAGTGGTCATGATGCCCGTCGTGGCCGTCATGCCCGTCGTCGTCATGCCCGTCCTGGTCGCCGTGCCCGTCGTGGCCGCCATGCCCGTCGTCGTCATGCCCGTGGCGCTTGATCGTGGTGGGGTCGGTGGCGGTGTGGGTGGTGCTGTCACCTCCTCCGGTGACGGTAGCGATGTTGGTGACCCGCTCACGGGCGTGGCAGGAGACGTCGACGGTCAGGGTGATGGGCGGGTAGCTGTCACCGGCAGGCAGGATGTCGCTGCGCGTACAGGTGAGGGTGGCCGGAATGCAGGTCCATCCCGCGCCGGTGATCCTCTCGGCCCGAAGACCTTCGGGGAGGCGGTCGTGGACGGTGACCGTGGTGCCATTGGTCGGGCTGGCCGTCGCGAGGTTACCCACCGTGATGGTGTAGACGCCGTCCTCGCCCTGGATGAAGGGGTCCGTGTGACTCTTGGCGATGGTCAGGCTGACCGGGACGACCGTGAACGTGAGGCCGGTAGTGCCGACACTGCCGGCTCTGACAGTGCCGCCGGGGCCCGTGGTGGTGCCACCGGGCTTGGTGAGGCCGATGGCGGTGAAAGGCTCGACCACCGGCGTCGTCGCGTCGCCGACCTGGGCGACGTAGGTGGGTTGAACCGTCGTCCAGGCTGTGGCCAGGACGATCGCCAGGACGGCCAGCCCGGTCAGCGTGACCGCCCCCGCCCTCCGGGCCCGCATCCTCAGCCAGGATCGGAACATGCCGCCCGTACCTCCCGTGCCGCGGCTTGCTCCGGCCCGCCCTCTCCCGTGTCCGAACACCGACATCTCCGCTTCCAACCGTCGGGAACAAGCTGTGGATACTCATGGTGACTTGGCCATTACTCACGGCATCCGCGCGGCCGGGGGCGGACGAGAGGTGTGCCGGCGTCGGCGCGCCGGCGAGGACGGCGCCGGCGCAGAAGGAGCGCTGACGCGCTCGACGAGGACCGTCATACGTCGCTCACGGAGCAGATCAGCCGGCTGCAGGGGCGGGTCATGGTCGGAGTCGTCATCGACGGCGCCGGAGGAACCTGGAGAGCAGCAGGCAGAGAGCGGCGAGGGCGAGGGCTGAAAGCCAGGCGATCACCGAGGTGGGGAAGTCCCCCTGCAGGGCGACCGACGCGGCGTCCGCTCCGACGCTGCCGGGAGTCGACGGGAAGGTGAGGGTGGCGCGGGCGTTGTGCTGGACCAGGCCGCTTCCGAGCGTGAGTTCCCCGGTCCACGGGCCGTTCGGCAGCGTTGCGTCCACTGGGACGACCACCTCCCCGCGGTCGCCCGGAGCCAGTGTGGCGCCCGTCCTGGCGGTCGAGAACGGTCCGGCGTGCTGTCCGGCCGGCCCGGAGAGGAGGGACAGTGTCCCGCCGATGTCCAGGGCGCGACCCCCCGTGTTGTGGATCCGGGCGCGAACCTCTCCTCGCCCGTCGCCGGCTCGGGCCGGGTAGAGCCGTTCGATCGTGAAGTCCGAGGGTGGCTCGTCACCGCGACCGACGTCGACGTACATGCGGACGCCCACCCGGCCCAGCACCGTCAGAGGGTGCGAGCGATCCGCGGGGGCGCTCGTTTGCGCCCAGATGACGCCGTATCGCTCCCCGGCGACGGCGTCCCCGGGCACGCGGATGGTGGTGCGCACCCGCGCCGTTTCGGAGGGTGCCAGCTCAAGGTCCGTCGCATCGAATGACGTCCAGCCGGTCAGCTCGTCGGGGGTGCGCTCCGGCGCGAAGGTGAACTCACCCTTCGTGATGGTGGCTGCCGCGGCGTAGACGTCGACGTGCATCGGTGTGGACGACTCGTTGGTGATCTCCACCCGCCGTTCGATGGTCGAGCCGGGTGCGAGATGGTCGACGATGTAGGCGTGCGCTCTGGGATCGGCACGGCGGTTCTCCGGAGCGTCGAGCAGCTTGATGGCGATGCTCCTGCCCGCAGCCGGGTCCCGGGGGGAGGGTGCCCCGGGTGCCTGCCCCGCCGCCGGCATCACCCCGGTGGCCTGTACGAAGGCCAGCATCAGTAGGACAACCCAGAACAGGCGCACACCCTTCGTTCCGTCAGGCAACGGACTGGGTCAGCGTTCCGGTGTAGGTTCCGCCGACCGCGCTGGCGGGCACGTTCACGGCGATTGTCGGGTTCCAGCTCGCGGTGTTGTCTCCGACACCGGCGCTCCCGATGAGCACCGTCTGCGCGGAGTTGCTCAGCGTCACGTTCACCGGGGTGGCGGTGATGGTTCCGGTCGTCGTCACCGTCCCGACCGTGTAGGTGGCATCGGCGGCGGGAATGGTCGACGATCCGTTCACGAAGTCCGTCTCCGCCGCGGTCACCGTCCAGGAGGCCGAGAGGAGCGCGCGGTCGTCGGTGACGGTACAGGGGCCGATCGGTGCGCTGATCGTGGTGCCGGGCGCTCCCGAGCCGAGGGTGGCGCTGGCCGGTACCGACATCGTCAGTGCGCCGGTCGTGACGGTGAACGTGACCGTGGTGCTGGGGTCGCTGTCCGCGGTGGCGATGCCCGGCTGGACCAGGGCGAGAACGGCGGCTGCGACCGCGACGGACAGGCTTCGTGTACGCATGATGGCTCCTGGAATCCCGCCAGAGGACGTTCTGGCTGACGGCGGACATGCCGATTGACGCGACCCAGACAATCCGGCGCGACCTGTTCACACAAGCCGACGCGCGCCGCGTTGCGCCACACGAATGGCGATATCTCAGCCGGAGAGAAGCCCGGCTCGCCTCGCCGGCAACCCCAGACCGCCTGACGGCACACTCAAGCCGTCTGACGGCACGTCCGACGGTGAACCCGCACACGGGTCACGAGAGGACCCCCTGATCGGCCGTACCGGCGGCTGCTGCTGTCGGAGGGTCAAGCCGCCAGCGGGAACTCGCACCAGACGTTCTTGCCGCTGCCGAGCGGCTCCACGCCCCAGCTCCCGGTGAGGGCGTCCACCAGCAGCAGGCCGCGGCCGGAGGTGGCGGTCTCGCCGGGGGCGCGGCGGCGCGGCAGGACGCTGGAGCGGTCCCGGATCTCCAGCCGGATGCAGGGGGCGGTCCCGGCCCTCAGTTCTATGGTGAGCAGTGCGCCGCCGTCGGTGTGGACCAGGGCGTTGGTGATCAGTTCGTCCGCGGTGAGTTCGACGTCGGACAGCAGGTCGGTCGCACCCCACGCGGCCAGGGCCTGGCGGAGCATGGCCCGGGTCTCCGCCAGCCCCTCCGGGTCGGCCTGGTGGACGTGCTGGGTCATCTGCCGGGTGGCGTGGGCGCCGGGTACGGCTGCGCGGTGCAGCAGCAGGAGTGCCACGTCGTCGCTGCTGCCGAGGCGGCTCGGATGGCCGCCGCAGAGGTGGTCGGCGAGCGCCTCGGTGTCCCGCGGGCCGTCGCGCAGGGCGTCGGCGAGGGCTTCGATGCCGTCCGTGATGTCCCGGCCGGGGTGTTCGACCAGTCCGTCGGTGCACAGCAGCAGGGTGTCCGCGGGGTTGAGGTCGAGACGGGTCTCCGGGTAGCCGTCCTGGCCGAACACCGTGGCCACGCCCAGCGGCAGGCCGCCGCGGACGGCGGGCCGGCCGGTCGGGCCGGCGCTGTGCCGCACGAGTGGTTCGAGGTGGCCGGCCCGCACCAGGCGCAGCGTTCCGGTCTCCAGGTCGGCGTCGACGTAGATGCAGGTCGCGGACCGCTCGGTGTCGAGATCGGCAAGGAACCTGGACGCGCGGGCCATGACCGTGGCGGGGGTGTGCCCCTCCGTGGCGTAGGCCCGCAGGGCGATCCTCAACTGACCCATGATGGCGGCCGCGTGACTGTCGTGCCCCTCCACGTCGCCGACCACCAGGCCCACCCGCCGGCCCGGCAGGGGGATGACGTCGTACCAGTCCCCGCCCACCTCGCGTCCGCTGCGGCCGGCCCGGTAGCGGACGGCCACCTCACCGCCGTTGATCTCGGGGATGCGGCGCGGCAGCATGGTGGTCTGGAGCGTGGTCGCGAACTCGCGCTCCTGGTCGAAGAGCATGGCGCGTTGCAGGGACTGCGCGACCGCGCTGCTGAGCGCGATGCAGATGTTGCGGTCCTCGGTGCTGAACTGGTGCCTGTCCCGGTAGAAGAGGCCCAGCGCGCCGATGGAGCGGGCCTGGGCGGCCAACGGCAGGAAGGCCGCCGCCTCGATCCCCATCTCCTCGGCGTAGGGCAGCAGGCGGGGGTAGCGGGTGGTGAGTTCGTCCCTGGTGCCGAGGAACCGCGCGCGTCGGGTGAGCACGGCCTCGGACAGGGGCAGGCCGTCCCCCAGGTGGGTCAGCGACAGGTCGTCCCGGGCCCTGAGTTCCGCCGACGGCTGCTCGGTCGCGGCGACGACGCGCATGACGTCCCCGTCCACCAGCCCGAGGGCCAGCCCGTCCGCCCCGAAGCGCCGCAGGCCTTCGCTGTCGGTCAGCACGCTGGTCACGTCGTGGACGGTGACGGCGCGGGCGAGGGCGTCGGTGGTGGCGCGTACGGAGTCGGTCTGGCGGCGCCGGTCGGCGGCGAGCGTCCGCATCCCCTCGGCGTGGGCCAGCTCCTCCTCGGCATTGCGGACGATGCCGACGATGCGGTACGGGCGCGCCTGCGCGTCGCGCAGGATGCGCCCCTGGGTGTGGGCCCAGCGCAGCGTCCCGTCGCGGCAGACCAGGCGGAAGTAGGACGCGAAGGTCAGGTGGCCCTCCCGCAGCGCGAGCGACACGGCCTCGTCGAGCCGCTC
Source organism: Kitasatospora sp. NPDC101447 (assembly GCF_044767225.1). Lineage (NCBI taxonomy): Bacteria > Bacillati > Actinomycetota > Actinomycetes > Kitasatosporales > Streptomycetaceae > Kitasatospora > Kitasatospora sp. NPDC101447. The sequence continues at coordinate 392,359 of NZ_JBIWNL010000002.1, read as the reverse complement.
GCTGTCCGTGGGCAGGACCCTCGCGGAGAGTGACGCGGGCTCCCCGTCGAACTCGTCGGCCCGCAGGTCGAACACGTCCAGGCCGACGTCGTCGAGGTGGTAGGTGCCCTTGTCGAGGTCCCAGTCGAAGCTGCCCATGCCGTTGAGCGCCAGCCGGTCGTTGGCCGCGGTCGGCTCGGTGTCGTCCCGGGGGGCCGAGGGCGAGGACGGGGCGCGGGCGGACACGGGGCGGACGGCCTCGGGGTGGTCGCCGCCCGGAGACCTGGACGTGTTCGCCATGGCAGGGCTCCCGTCCGATCGATGGCCCCGCTGCCGGATCGTCCGCGACCGGCTCGCCCCCTGCCACTGCGGTCACGGAGGGTGGCGCACGCGCGACCACGGGGCACATCGGGTGCTCCGTCGCCGGCGCCGGGTCCGTTCCTGGAACGCCTGGTCAGTCTATCCAGGGGGCGACGGCTCGGCATCGACGCAGGTGAGCGGTGGGACCGGCCCACGCGACCGTAGCCGACGCGGGGCGCGGGACGGGGGCGGGGGCGGGGCGGGGGCGGGGCGGGTCCGAAGGGCCGAGGCCCGCGCCGGGAGCTGCGCGGGCCTCTCCGTGCTCCGGAACCACTCGTGCACGTCAGGGCGGAAGCCGTCCTTCCCGGAAGCCGCCCTTCTCAGAAGTTGGCCTTCTCAGAAGCGACCCTTCTCAGAAGTTGGCCTTCGCGAACGCCAGGGCCGCGCTCACGTTGGCGAGTCCCGGCCCGGTGGCCTTGTCCGGGCCCGGACCGGCCGGATTGTTGAACCGGGGGTGGTTGTGGCCGGCGGTCACGTCGGTGGCGGTCTTCACGAGCGCCTCCGTCACCTGCTCGACCGTCATGTTCGGCCGGCCGTTCTGGCCGAGCAGGACGGCGGCGGCGCCGGCGATCTGCGGGGCGGCCGCCGAGGTGCCCGAGAAGAGCGCCCAGGCGTCGTCGACGGCCGTGCCGTCGGGGGTGTCCGGCATCTGCCCGTCACTCGCCTGGCTCTGCTCGACGTCGAGCTCGCAGCCCGGCTGCACGGGGAGCATCAGGTACTGGGCCCGCGGCAGCATCCCCACCAGCCCGCAGACCGTGGGGACGACCTCACCGGGGAACCAGGGGCTGGCGTACCCGCTCGCGTAGTCGGACGCCTGGATGCCGAGACCGCGGTCGACGAACACGCCGCCGGCCGCGATGACCCCGGGGACCTGCGGCTCGACCGAGAAGTGGCCGTTGCCGGCCGAGAACACCACCACGATGCCCTTCTCCACCGCGTCCTTGATCTCCAGGATCCAGACCCGGGACGCCGCGGGCGGCTGCGCGGACAACGGCGGGAAGTCGAGGTCGCCGCCCCAGGAGTTGGTGAGCACCTTCGGGTGCGCGGCCTTCGCCTTGAGGAAGCCGGCCACGGCGCTGGTCAGGTTGCCACTGGCGTCGCTGGCCCGGAAGAACTTCAACTTGGCACCGGGGGCCACGGCGAAGATGTTGGCCGACTCCCCCGTCCCGTGTCCGATCGGGTCCTTGGCGGGGCTGGTCCCCGGCACCACGGTGACGACGGGATCGACGTCGTAGCCCTGGAGGGTGAAGAAGGGGTGCCGGTAGTGCCCGGTGTCGACCATGGCGACGTCCACGCCCGCGCCCACCGCGCCCTGTCCGTGCGCAGCGGTGGCGCCGAGCAGCATGGCCACGTCGCCGGGGAGCCGCAGGTGGAACTTGGTCACGTTCGGTGGCTGCGGGCTCGGCGACAACCGGTAGCAGGAACGCGGCTGTTCGAGCACCACGGCCTCGATGTCGTCGGCGTCCGGCGCGGCCCCCACTCCCCGGGCCTCCGGCTGGCCCGGACCCTCCAGGTCGAGGTGCGTCACGTAGCGGCGACGCCCGATCGACACGTGCTGGAGGGCCTCGTACGAGGTGACCCGGCCGCCGGTCAACTGCTCGTAGGCCGCCGGCGATCCGTAGACCGTGAAGCCCAGCCGGCTCTCGGCGGTGACCGTGAGCCCGGCTTCCTCCGCCCGTTCCCTGGCCCGGGCGCGGATGGACTCACTGGACCGGAAGGGTGCGGCCGAGGTCAGGTCGACCGCCTCGGTCATCGGCGTCCCGCCCTCCGACCGCGCCGACACGTAGCCGAACACCAGGTCGGGAGGAAGTTGCCCGTTCTGCGTTGTCTTGGGAAGCATCATGTCTCCTCAGTGGATGAACCGGGCCTCGGCACCCGGGAGAACCGTCGTCGGTCGTCGGTCGTCAGTCGTCAGTCGTCGGTCGTCGGGGGAATGGGGGAATGGGGTTCGGGCACCGGCAGCACGGTGACGGACCGCACGGCCTCCCGGAGTTCGTCCGGGACGGGCAGCGCCTCCGCACCCGAGGAGTCGACCGGACCGTGCCCGAACGCCTCCCGGAACCGCGCCGCTGGGCCGGTGACCAGCGCACCGGCCGCCATCGGCAGGACCGAGATCCCGCGCCCGGCGCACCAGTCCCGCAGGGCGTCGAGCCGCGCCCCGCCGCCGGCCCGCAGCTCGACCACGGCCTCGACGGCGCCCGGTCCGGCGCCCGGTCCGCGGCCGTGTGCCGTTTCCATGGCTCTACGCGGCCGCCCGGGGCGACGCCGCCGCACCCGGGACCGCCGCACCCGGGGCCGGCCGGCCGTACTGCTGCGCGAAGGCCGTCAGGGCCATCGGATGGTCCGCTCCCAGCAGCAGCACGTCCCCGTTGGCGCGCGCCCGCTCCAGCTCGGGGTGCAGCGCGGACTCCTGCGCCGCGAAGAGCACTTGCACCCGCCCGTCACCGGAACCGCGCTTCGCCACCGGGGCCACCGCGACGGCCTGGCCGACCGCGTCGACGACCCACAACTCGAAGTCGTCCCGTTTGAAGAAGACGATCTCGGTCACCGGGCTCGGGTAGTGGTGCACGCCGCCGCCCTGCGGCAGCGCCGCGGAGTGCACCTCGTGGGGGAGCGGCACGCTGGCGTTGCAGATCGAGTCGGTCCACCGCTGCACCCCGGCGGCATCCGTGATCGGGGTGTCGAGCAGCTCCCTGATGCCGAGCTCCTCCACCGCCTCCGGACAGAGCGCGTACAGCCGCTTCGCGTTCTGCCGCAGCAGGTCGACCTTGGCGGGGTCGGCACAGAACTGCGCGGACCACTCGATCCCGACCAGGTTGCGGACCAGGTACCAGCCGTCGGAGTCCTTGAGCCACAGGCCGCCGCCGTGGTGGTCCTCCACCGGCTCGGCGCCGTAGAAGGGCCTGTCGAGCGTGTCGGTCAGCCGGTGCATCGCGGCCCGCGCGACCCGGTACTCCGCAGAGTCGGCACGCGGCGGGTGCCCGGGGATGTTGATCGTCCAGCCGAGGTCCTCGGACTCGGTGTGGGCCTTGGTCGGATCGCTGTTCGCTTCGGCAGTCATGGAAACCTCCCATGAGCTGAGGCTGTACACGTCGGGGCAAGATTTACATGCCACATTTACGTTGTATCTCCAGACTGCGCGCTGCGCCGTGACGGGTCAAGACCGTACGGGCACGTACCGGCAATGGCCGGGCACTGCGGCGGGCGTCAGCCACGATCACGAGGGGATCAGCCCCGCGACCCCGACGGATTTCTGTGTACGTTGTCAGCTTCCCCTGCCTACCCCGTGACCACCGAGTCCGATTTCGGAGACGACCGACCCACCAGGCGGACACGGTCGAGCAGGCGCCCTGCACATCGCCCCGAGTCGCGACGCTCCCCCGCGCGTCAGTCGATCGTCCTTCGTATCGAATCCGTTAGCATTCGACGTTGTTTTCGAACACACGGGCCGGCGGGTGGGCCGGCCCGAACGCATGGGGGGCATGCATGACAGATCCTGACGCCGGCTTGCAGTTCAAGATCGATCCGGCTGCGCCGGCGACGGAGTAGCCCGGTGGACATCAAGACGCTGTACGACGCCAACGTCATCAACATCACCATCGCGAAGAACGCGTTCGACGCGCTCTACTCGGCCTTCGGCCGGCACATCGAATCCTGGCAGCACGAGGTCGCCGACCGGCTGGCCAACTCGCACTGGACCGGCACCGCGTCCGACCACGCGCAGGCCCGGATCCGCTTCCTGGGCACCGAACTGCAGTCCGCACACACCGAGTTGGACCTCATCAGCAAGGCCCTCGCCGACGCTGCCGAGGGCATCGCGGCGGCCCAGGCCCACCTGATCAGCGCCCTCGACGACGCCAAGACCCACAAGCTGACCGTCGCCGCCGACGGCGGGATCACCTGGGACAACGACCCGAACTCCGCGAACTTCGCCGGCACCGACGCCGAGAGCCAGGCCAAGCAGATCCAAGCGCGGATCACCGCCGCACTCAACGAGGCCGACCACGCCGACCAGACCATCAGCGCGCGGCTCGGCCACCTGGCCACCAACGCGAGCAACGGCACCGGTCTGGACTCCGCCACCGTGCAGGCCGACACGGACGCCGCCAACGCGCTCCAGCAGGTCCCCGCCGCCGGCACCGACCCGAACAGCGTCAAGGCCTGGTGGAACGGCCTGACCGACGCTCAGCAGCAGCGGATGGTCCTCAACCACCCGGACCAGGTCGGCAACCTCGACGGCATCCCCGCCGCCGTCCGCCACCAAGCCAACCGGACCAACCTGGCGAACCTGATCCAGGACCGCAACACGCAACTCGCCAACCTCGGCCCCGAGCCGCCGAAGATGCTGAGCGTTGCCGAGACCAACGGCGGGCCGGTCGAGAACCCCGACTACACGGCGTGGAAGCGCAAACGCGACGCCCTGCGGACAAGCCTCGACGGCTTCCAGAGCATTCAGAAGCGGATCGACGGAAAGTTCGACGACGGTGGCGGGCCGAACTCCGACCCGCCGCTGCTGTTGCTGGGCATCGGAGATCAGGGGCAGGGCCGCGCGATCCTGTCCTGGGGTGACCCGGACAAGGCCCGGAACGTCTCGTCGCTCGTGCCCGGGCTGAACAGCACCCTGGCAGGCGCCGGAGCGGGCGACGCCTCCACGGCGAAGCGCATCTACCAGTCGGCCACGACCGCTGCGACGGCCAACGGTGACGTGCCCCCGAGCATCGCGTCCGTGTTCTGGTTGGGGTACGACGCCCCGCAGCTGGAGGGCACCGGCTCCTCGGTTCTCTTCCAGGACCGGGCGGAAGAGGGCGGGGCCGCGTACAACAAGTTCCTCACCGGACTCCGGGCCACCCACGAGGGGGCACCGGCACACATGACCGCGCAGGGGCACAGCTACGGCTCCCTGGTGGTCGGGAAAGCGACCCAGCAGCCCGGGGGCCTGCCCGTCGACGACATCGTCCTGGTCGGCAGCCCGGGTGTCGGGGTGGACAAGGCGACGCAGCTCGGGATCGGTGCGGATCACGTGTACGTCGGCACGGCCAAGTACGACCCCGTCGCAGCCGCACCCTCCCCCGGGATGCTCCTCGGCGGGTGGGCTGCGGTCGAGGCGTTCACGAACCCCGACGGGTCGTGGCACGGCACGGACCCGGCGAGCCAGAGCTTCGGCGGGCAGCGCTTCTCGGTGGCGGACGGGTCGGTGACCGACTCCCACGACAACTACTTCGGGAAGCACGCCAAGGGCGGCGACTCGCTCCCCAACATCGGGAAGATCGTGAGCGGCCACGGGAACACGATCACGCGGGAGGATCCGAGGTGAGGGCCGCGATATGGCGCGTGACCGTGCCAGGGGTACTGCTGGCGCTCCTGGTCGGCTGGTACGCCTGGCCGGAGCCCGAGGAACCCAAGGTGCCGGTCGAGCAGGCGCAGCACCGGATCGCGGCCGAACTCACCGATGTCGCGGGGGCCTTCCACCCGGGGCTCCAGTGGACCGAAGCAAGGTACTACAGCCTGGCCGACACCACTGGGTTCTGCGGTACCCAGGGATGCAAGAAGACCGGCCGAGCGGAACTGCTGGCCGAGCAATGGGGCCGGGTCCGGATCGGGCCGGGGAAGCAGAACGAGCAGCTCGACGAGGTACAGAGACTCTGGACCGCAAAGGGGTACACGGTTCGACGTGAGCAACGGCTGCTGGAGGTGAAGGATTCGCGGCAACACCTCCAGTTCCTGATGGGCGCGGCCGGCTGTGCCGAGCTGCATGTCTCCGTGGTCGATGTCGCCGACTCCACCGAGTCCGACGGATCAGGCGGATTCGCGCAGGGACCACCGGAGTCCAGCAAGGCGGAGTGCGCGACGGTCGACGACCCCTACTGGTCGCACTGACACCGCCGGGCCCGCCCGGCCCGACTTCCCCGGGCCGGGCGGGTACCGCGTCTCCGCCTCCGGCCCGGCATCAGCCGCGACGCTGTGTGCTCCCCGCATCCGCGGGGCGGACTCGACGAGCATGCCGCGGACGGCGTCCATCGTGGAGCCATCCCCGCATCTGCGGGGCCGACAACCGTGGGAGCACCGCAGGGCCGGCCACGGGCCGCGTCGAGCCGTACGCCGCACGGCACGGTCCCGGCGGTGGCCGGGCAGGGAGCATCGGTGTCGCATACTCCGGGGTCATCCTCGCGCGGGGCGGGGCAGGGTGATGCTACCCCTGCCCGTCGCGCACCAGAACCAGTCCGCAGCCGTACGCCCGGCCGGAGCCGAGGCCGTCGGTCAGGGTGCGGTGGAGGGCCTCGGGGTCGCACACCGTGAGGTGTCCCCGTACCTCGGCGCGGGTGATCTTCAGGCCGGCGTGGTGGCGGCTCGTCACCGGCGGCAGCATGCGGATCGCGAGCGAGCGCCGGTCGATCTCGGCTCCGATGAACCGCACACCGCTGTCCGGCGGCGTGCCCTGGTCCTCCACGGTCGGCTGCGACCGCTTCATCAGCCAGGTGCGGACCTGGTCCGGGCTGGTCGCCGGGAGCTTGCGGGAGCGCCCCGTCGCGGTCGGGCGGTCCGGGCGGGCGGTCAGGGCGCTCAGGACGGTGCGGAAGGTGAACCGGTCGCCCTTGCGCAGGGGTTGGTCGACGCTGATGGTCTCGATCCTGCGGGTGAGCGCGTCCCGGGGGACGAGCGACCAGTCCGGGGCGACCTTGGACTGGACGACCAGGAGCAGGGTGTCGGTCCTGAGGTCGACGGTCCACGTCGACAGGATGCCCATCTGTGCCCGGGGGTCCGGGTCGCCGTCCTCCACCCAGCCGCGGAAGCCGCTCATCACCAGGCGGTGCATGTCCTGGGCGTCGAGGAGGCTGCGGGCGGCGACGGGGTGCCGGGTGTCCAGGGCGATGATGCTGTGGCAGGTGATCAGTCGGGCCGTCACGGGATCAGGTCCTCCCAGCGGATGGTGGGTTCCGGGTCGGGCGTGAGGCGGGTGCGGGTCTCCCAGCGGGCCGCGTGCATGCGGTGTTCGGGGGCGAAGGTGACGGGCTGGTCGGTGGTCCGGCTCGCGCCGCGGGTGCCCGGCGGGACCTCGCGCCAGAGCCACGGCGTCCGCGTGGTGGCGTTGGGCAGCAGGGCGGTGGACGGCAGGACCGTCTCCAGCGTGCCCGGGTGCACCCCGCCGGCGATGGTGCCGGACGGCGGGCAGGACTTCCGCCCGAGCCAGAGCAGCCTCCTCGGCTGCTCCAGCGCGTCGGCGATCCGCTCCAGCAGGCCGCGGTCCGGGCTCTCGAAGGCCACGACGAAGGCGGCGTCCGCCAGGTACCAGCGGTGGGTCTGCATCGGGTCGCGGCGGAGGTTCCCGGCGGTGAGGGCACCGGTCCGCTCGTCCGGCGCGATCTCCTTCGGCGCGCCGTACCAGGCGGCGAGCGCGGTGCCGGCGGCCCGGCCGAAGCTCGGACCGCGCTCGTCGTCGAGGCGTGCGGCGGCGGCCTCGGCGCGCCGGTGGTCCGTGATCAGGTCGCGCGGCCGGAGCGGCATCGGTCCGCCGCCGACGACCTGGTAGTCGTGGACGGGTGTGCCGGGCCGGTCCGCGCGGACGCCGAACCGCAGGGCGGCGAGCCGGCCGATGTCGTCGGTGCGGTCGAGGCCGAGGGCGGCGGCGGCCATCCCGACGCACCCCGACTTGGTGGGGTGCAGCCGGGTGTCGCGCCGGTCGAAGTGCGAGCCGCTCCCCCAGGACTGGAGGGGCGCGGCGAGCCGTACGAGGAGGACGGACTCCGTCACCGGCGGGTCAGCTCCTCGACGGTGTCGACCTCGACGCCGGGCAGCCGGTCGTTCGCCGTCTCCTCGCCGAGCAGCCGCTCGACCGCGAGGTCGTAGGTGAGGAGACGGGCCGGGCTGATGTCGTCGCGCTTGCGCAGGACGAGGGCGTGCTGGGCGAGGAGGCGGCGGGTGGCCGCCAGGGAGGCCGGGCCGTCCGTCTCCTCGAAGACGGCGTTCTCGAACGCCAGGCCGTAGTTGAACGGGCGCTTGCCGTCGAAGGCCATCACGAGCTTCGGCAGGGAGCCGGTCGAGGCGGTGGTGTTGGTCTTGGCCCGCGGCTGGGAGTTGACGAAGGCGTCGACCACCTCCAGCTCGGCCGCGGCCGCCGCGGCCTCGATCCGCTCGGCCGTCATGCCCGCCGCCTTCAGGTTGGCGCGCAGCTTGTGGCGGTCCAGGACGGCGTGGCGGTAGAAGGTGCCGGAGATCAGCGACTGGTATCCGGTCATGCCGGCGCCTGAGTCCTCGGCGGCGTCCAGGTGGTCCAGGGCGTTGGCGCGCGAGCGGTTCCTGCGGTCGAGCTTGGCGTCGTCGGCGGCCGAGTAGAAGTCGTCGATGTGCTCGGCGGGTTGGACGGTGAAGGCGTGCGCGGTCTGGACGGCGCCGTCGACGTTGGGCGAGTCGGCGATCTCGGCGAGGAAGCGTCCGTAGAGGGCGATGTCGATCGCGTCACCGGGGGCCAGGGCGGTGAGGACGGCGGACCGCAGTTCCTTCGGCAGGCCGGGCAGCTTCTCGTCGGCGGTCTCGCCGCCGGTCTCCCTGGGTTCGTCGGCGGGCGCCCGCCCCTCCTTGCGGTCCTTGGCCTGGGCGCGGCGCTTGGCGGCGGCCTTCGCCTTCCGTTCCGCCGCGGCGTCCTGCGCCGCCAGGTAGGCGTCGGCCCATACGGCGACGTCCGCGCGGTGTTCGAGGAGCCGGTCGGCGAGGACCTTCCCGGCGTTCTCGGGGGCGAACAGCAGCACCTTGGTGAGGTCGGCGGTGTTGGGCTTGTCCCCGAACTTCAGCCCGATGCCGCTCAGGACGGCCTTGGCGGTGGCGAGTGCCGTCCCCGGCTCCCACCCTCCGGCCTCCAGCGCGGCGGCGGTGATCTTCGCCCACTCGCGGGTCCGCAGGCCCATCGTGTGACCGGCGAGGGGCCCGTCCCCGGTGTTGGCACGGTTGCGGGAGTAGGTGCGCTCCGCGCGTCGACGGGCCTGCGAGGTGATCATCGTACGGAGGTCGCCGCCGAGGCTGATCGCCTTGGGCATGCCGTTCTCGTCGCGCACCGGCAGCACAGCGACCATGGTCTCCAGGAGGTGCAGGGAGAGGTACTGCGGGGCGCTGGAGGGGGCCGCGGTGGAGCCGGGGGCCGCGCCGTCCACGGAAGCGGCCTCCGTGGGCATGGGCCTTGCAGGGCTGGTCACTTGCTGTCTCCGATCGGGTCGGCTTCGGTCCCGCGCGACCCGGGTACGAGGGTCCGGGTGTCCGGTGTGAAGGTCGGGGTGTAGAAGGAGCGAGCCCACCGGTACTGGACCGGCCGCCCCCGGCCGGACCATCCGGCGAGGTCCTCGGCGAGGACCGCCCAGGAGGGAGGGACGGTGTCGCAGGACCGGGCGCGCTCGATCACGTGCTGGAGGTGGCGCCACGGGACCCTGCGGGAGGCCACGACGCGGTCCAGCAGCCGTACCGCGCCCGGGTTGGCCGGGCCCCGGCCCTCTCCCGAGCCGATCCGCCGGAGCGCGGCCCCGATGTCGCCCGCGCCCGGGGACGGATCCAGCCGCCCGGCGTGGTAGCGGGCGAACAGGAAGGCGACGTGCTCGAAGACCGGCCTGGTCTCCTCGGAGGGCGCGAACTCCGCGGCGTCAAGGCGGGCCCGCGTCACGGCGGCCGGGCGGCGGAGGTCGGCCAACTGCCCGGTCTGCCGGGCGCGGACGAGGCCGCAGAGCCAGGAAGTGAGCTGTTTCCCCGGGGCCGGGTCCGCAGGGGCCGACTGCCGGACGGACGGCTCGGCGGGACCCTCCGTCCCGGCGGGCGGGCCTCCGGGCGGGCCTCCGGGCGGGCCTGCGGGTGGGCCTTCGGGCGGTGGCGCGGAGCCGGTCACGGAGCCGGTCACGGGGTCGGTCACGGAGTCGGTCACGGAGTCGGTCACGGAGTCGGTCACGCGGCGGTCTCCTTCAGCGGGTTCGGCGCGTCGGGGTGGTCCAGGACGTCCTGGAGGCGCTTCAGGGCCATCGTGTGCGCCTTCAGCTCGCGGCCGGCCAGGCGGAGGCTGTCGAGCCTGGCCTTCAGGGCGTCCGTGGCGAGCGCCCTGATCGCGGCCCCGAAGCGGTCCAGCGCGGGCCCGACCGGGTGGCCGTCGGCGACGGCGTCGAGCATGGCGTGGAACTCCGTGCCGGCCCCCGCCCACAGCTCGGGCTCGCCGTCGAAGCGGGCCGACTGGGCGGAGCGGTCGGTGGGTTTGGCGTTCGGGTAGACGTGCTCGCAGGCGGTCGCGGCGGCGGCGCGGAGTGCGGCCGCCGCGTACTCGGCGACCGCCGAGCCCTGCTCGGAGGCCTGCCGGAGGCCGGCCTCGCGGCCGGGGACGAACGGGAAGCGGTCGTCCACCCAGGCGATCGGGTTGCCCTTGTCGGCCAGCAGGCCGACCGCCCACAGCTCCGGGCGGGCGCTGCGCAGCATGGCGAGGCGCCCGTACAGGTCGTTGCCCTTGACGCGTTCGGCGACGGCGGCGTACAGCGCGTGCGACTCGCGCCACAGCTCCCGGGAGGCCTGCGGCTTGAGCGTCACCGGCTTGCCCGCCCGCAGGACCATGACCTCGTCCTGGCGGTAGACGTCGGGCAGTTCGACGAGCGTCTCCCCCGGGCCCACGAGGACCCGGTCGACTCCCGGCTCGCCGTTCGGCAGGGCCGCGGCGCGCAGGGCGACCGAGCGGCCGAGGACCGTGTGGAGGTCGGCGGGGCCGTCGGGACGGCGGACCTCGTGGGCGCCGGTGCGGTCGAACGACCGGCGGCAGGAACGGTCGCCCCAGGTCAGGTTGAAGGTACCCGGATCGTCACCGTCCCAGGGGGCGAGGTTGAGCCGCAGCGTGTCGCCGAGGGTGGGGCCGAGCGCGAGGACCCGGATGCGCGAACCCAGGCGGCAGGTGGAGAGGTTGGTGAACGGAGCGGGCAGGCCCATCTCCTTGGCGGGGATCCGGGCCCGGCGGCCCTGGCCGAAGGCGTGCTGGGTCAGCATGGCGCGCCAGGCGACATCGGCCGGGAGCGGCTCGGGGTGGTGGAGGTGGCGGTGGTCGAAGTGCTGGTTGTAGTCACCGGCGTGTTCGATCACCAGTTGGGCCGGCCCGACGCCGAACTCGTCCACGTGCCGCAGCAGGGCGGCGTTCTGGCCCAGCGGGCGCTCGGCGTCGAACAGGTCCCACACGCCCGGGTGGTCGGCGAGCCAGTCCGCGGCATCGGTGAGCGGCCGGCGCTCCTCCACCCAGGCCGACCACTCGCCGTGCGACTCCGGGTGGCACCCGGCGGCGTACAGCACGCCGAGCAGCCATTCGAGCAGTGCGACGGTCTCTCCCGGTGTGCTCCCGTACACGGTGGCGATCCGGTCGGCGTCCCGCAGCGCCCGGACGACGGAGACCTTGGCGAGCCCCGGCCGGGCCGACTCGCCCTCGTCCGCCGGGGTGGCCGGCGGCTGCTCTCCCCCGCCCGCGGGGCCCGGCCGGACCGGGCCGCCGTGGATTGTCAGTACCGGGATGCATGCTTGGTGGCGTGGATCCCATGGCATGTCCGCTCCTCCCCTCCGCGAGGTCGCACCGCACCGGCGAAGCGGCGCACGGGCGACGTCACCGGCCCCACATACTCCGTTGGGCCCGTCGTCGCGGCACGACACTAGCAGGCCCTGGAGGTGGGTCTTGACAGACCGTCAGTTTCCCAACACGCCCGCTCACCATACGATTTGGGGCAAGACCGACCGGCGGCGCCGATCCCGCGGCACCGGCGGTCCGGCGTGGAACCCGCTGACGGCACACGTCCTCGACACGGCCGCGTGCGCAGGGCAGCTGTGGGACCGCTACCTCACGCCCGGGGTGCGGCTGCGGCTCGCGGAGGCGTTCGGGGCCGGCGAGGAGGAGACCGCGCGCCGCACGGTGATGCTGCTGGCCGGCCTGCACGACCTGGGCAAGGCCTCCGGCTGCTTCCTGCGCTCCTTCGGCACGGGCCGATACGACGATCCGCTGCTCAGGGGCCGCGAGGCGGACGCCTGGCGGGCCCGGGCGGCCGCAGCCCGACTCCCGTACGACGCCCACCCCGACGGACAGGTCGACGCCCGGCACGAGCACATCACGGCGGCACACCTGCCGCGGATCCTCGGCTGCGGCTGCGAGCGCTGCGGAGGGGGCGGGGAGGAGTTCCCCGGCCTGCACGCCGTCGCCCTGCTGCTGGGCGGCCACCACGGCCACATCCCCGACGCGGACACCGTCGAGCGGGCCGCCGGTGCCGCCCCGACGCAGGCGTGGGAGCCCGTCCACCGCGGCCTCGTCACGGAGGCGGCCGGACTCGTCGGCGTCGACCTCACGGCGCTGCCGGCCCTCGTCAGGCCCGAACGCCCCTCCGTGCTACCGCTGTTCACCGGCCTCGTCATCCTGGCCGACTGGATCGCCTCCGACGAGGACCACTTCACCTACCGACGGCTCGACACCCCGGCGGCCGACTGGTGGGCGGCGTCCCTGCGCCAGGCCCGGGACGCGGTCTCCGCCGTGGCGCTCGACCGATGGCGTCCGCAACCCCGGGGCTGGGCCGAACTGTTCCCCGGCACCGCACCCCGGCCGTTCCAGCGCGCCGCCCTCGCCGCCCTGCCCGCCGACGGCCCGGCGCTGGTCGTCATCGAGTCCGGCACCGGCTCCGGCAAGACCCGGCTGGCGTTCGCCGTCGCCCACCACCTCGCCCGGACCTGCGGCCACCAGGGCCTGTTCATGGCCCTGCCGACCCGGGCCGCCACCAACCAGGCGGCGGGCGAGCTTGAGAAGTTCATCGGGCGCTCGACCGACGGCGCCACCACCGGCAACCTCGCCGTCGTCCACGCCGCCGCCGGGGCCACCGAGCTGGTCCACCGGCTGATCGACGCCTCGGCCACCCGGCAGCAGAACGCCCTGCGCTCGCTGTCCGACGCCGTCGCCGCGGCCTCGGACGACAGCGGCGAGCCCGGCGGGGGCGGTTCCGGCGGGGGCGGTTCCGGTGAGCCCGGCAGGCCCGGCGGCGGCAGATCGGGTGGCGGCACGCCCGGCGGCGGCGAGCCCGACCAGGTCGTCCTCAACCCCTGGTACCTGCGCAGTTGCCTCGGCCTGGTCTCGACGTTCGGGGTCGGCACCGTGGACCAGGTCGTCCTCACCCCGCAGCGCAACCGCTACTGGATGCTGCGCCTGCTCGGGCTCGCCGGAAAGACGGTCGTCATCGACGAGGCCCACGCGTACCAGCTCTTCCAGCAGGGCATGCTGGGCGCGGCGGTCGAATGGCTCGCGGACGCCGGGGCGTCGGTGGTGGTCCTCTCCGCGACGCTCCCCACGGCGGTGCGGGAGGCGCTCGTCCGCGCCTGGTGCACCGGGCACCGCACCGTCCTCCGCGATCCCGGGGGCGCCGGCCCCGTCACCGTCGTCGACCAGCGCGGCACCGTACGCCACGCCGGTGAGGACCACACCGTGACCGCCGGACCGTCCCGTCGCGTCGCTACGGACGTCCGCCTCCGGCCGCTGCCCGGACCGACCGGCCTCGCCACCCGGCTGCTGCGCGAGACCGCGGACGGAGGCGTCACCGCGGTGGTCCGCAACCGGGTCGCCTCCGCGGTCGAACTGCACCGCACCGCAAGCGATCTGGGACGGCGGAACGGGTGGCAGGCGGACGAGATCGTCCTGCTGCACGGCCGGCTGATGGGCCGCGACCGCCTCCCCCTCGAAACCCGGCTGGTCGACGCCCTCGGCCCCGGCCCGGACGGCGGCGGGCCCAACCCGAAACGCCCCCGCCGACTCCTCGTCATCGCCACCCAGATCATCGAACAGTCCCTCGACGTCGACTTCGACCGGCTCCTCACCGACCTCGCCCCGATCGACCTGCTCATCCAGCGCGCCGGACGCCTCCACCGGCACCGCGACACCGCCCGGCCCCCCTGGTTCCGCGAGCCCGCCCTCACCGTGCTGTGGCAGCCCGACGATGCCGGGCTGCCCGTCGTCGACCCGCCGGACCCGGCCGGCGGGAGGCCGTACGGAAACCCCGACGGCACCGTCTACGCGCCGTACACGCTGGCCGCGACCTGGCACGCGCTCGACCGGCGGGGCGGCGGGGCGGGCCGGTTCGCCCTGGACGCCCGCGAGCACGGCGACCTCGTCCAGGAGGTCTACGGCCCCGCCGACCACGGCCCCGCCGACCCGCGACCCGGCGCGCTCGGACGGCTCCTCACCCGCACCGGGGAGCACTGGCGGGCCGCGCTCGACGACGAGTACGGCGAGACGACCGCCCGCCCGCTCCGCCCGTACGGCCGGCGGGGCCGGACCCCCGCCACCGCCCCCGACCTCGCGTCGGGCAGGGCCCACGGCGGCGGCCGGGACATCGGCGCCCCGGGCATCGCCGCCCTCTCCCGTCTCGGCACACCGTCGATCGACTTCCTCGCCCTCTACCGACAGCCCGACGGGGCGCTCACCTACGACCGGGCCGGCACGCTGTTCGCGGACACCCGCTACCACCCGGGCGACAGCGGCGAGCGCCGGAGGCAGCAGCAGGACTTCCTCCTCAACACCCTGTCCATCCCGGTGACCTGGGTGTCGGAGCGCCACGGCGTCCCGCGCCCCAGCACCTGGCCCACACCACCCGACCGCCCCGCCCTGCGCCACCGCTTCACCGCCCTCCTCGACCCCGCGACCGGCCGGTGCACCAGCGGGCCGCACGGCATCACCTACACCCCGGAGGAGGGCCTCCGCCGGTAGCCGGGGACGGGCACCGGGACGGGGCGGGGTCGGCGGCAGGTCGGGGCGGGAACGGCGACGGCGACGGGCGGGACGGGCGATGCCGCAGGATCGGCGTGCCGTCCCTCGTCGGCGGACGACTGTAACGAGTGGTAGGTACACTCGGCGCATGAGCAAGAAAGAGGCGCTGACCCGGGCTGCGGCGGAGCTGTTGTGGGAGCGCGGGTACACCGGCACCAGCCCGGCCAAGGTCCTGGAGCGGGCGCACGCGGGGCAGGGCAGCATGTACCACCACTTCTCCGGCAAGGCGGAGCTGGCGGTGGAGGCCATGACGCAGATGAGCGAGGAGCTCCGGGCCCGGGCCGAGGGGGCGCTGGGCGGCGAAGGCGGGGCCGTCGCCCGCATCGACGCGTTCCTCGATCTGGAGCGTGACCCGCTGGCGGGCTGCCGGCTGGGGCGTCTGACCCAGGACTACGACGTCGTGACGGACGATCGGCTGCGCGCGCCGCTGGCCGAGTTCTTCGACTGGCTCGACGAGCGGCTGACGGCGGTCCTCGCCGAGGGGGTGCGCACGGGGGAACTGCGGCCCGGCACCGATCCCGTGGCGATCGCCGCACTGATCATGGCGACGGTGCAGGGCGGGTACGTCCTGGCACGGGCCTGGCAGCAGCCCGAGGCGTTCCAGCGGGCGGTCGAGGGGGTCCGACGGGTCCTGGCCGACCTCCGGGTCCACCCCGGCCAGGACTGACCCCGAGTCAGGTCTGCCCGGGCGGCGGCGGGACGGCGTGCGGCTGCCGCGGTGCCCGACCGGCCACCGCGGCGGCGAGGACACAGACCGCGCCGGCGGCGGCCGCCGCCGCCAGGGCCCACCAGAGGGCGTCCGGGCGCAGGCCGAACAGCACACCGCACAGCAGCGGCCCGGCCGCGGCCCCGAGCGAGACTCCCATCTGGCTGCAGGCCGTGGCCCGTTGCTCCCGTCCGGGGTACGGCAGACCGATGACGTAGTGCAGCAGGCCCGCCCAGCCCCAGCCGCCGCCGTACGCGAGCAGGGCGCCGAGGACGGTCGGCGCCGTCCCCCGGTGGGTCAGCAGCACGGCCCCCACCGCCCCGGTCGCGAACAGGCCGACGAGGGCCGGCCAGGCGAGCCGGGGCAGGCGGCCGACCAGCCAGCCCGCGGCGAGCCGGACGGCGATGTTCAGTGCGGCGCCGGCGGTCGCCACCGCTCCGGCGACCGACAGCGAGGCGCCCCGGGTGGTCAGTGCCAGCACCAGGAAGCCGCCCAGCCCGTTGCCGACCATCGCGCCGAAGAATCCGGCGCAGCTGAGGGCGATCAGGTGGACGTCGGCCGGCAGCGGCGCACCGCCGCCCGCGGCCGCCGGTCGCCGCCCGTCCGCGGCACTGCGCCGTACCACCAGAGCGGCGCCGAGGCCGCACGGGACCGCGGTGGCGGCGAGGACGCCGCGCCAGCCGACCGGGTCGGCGAGCAGCGGCATCGCCGCGCTGGCGAGCAGGGTCGCCGCCGGCACCGCGGCCTGCTTGAGGCCGAACGCGAAGGCCCGCAGCCGGGGGGCGCACCGGCGCATCAGGAGGGCGTTGGTGTGCGGCTGGGTGTACCCGTAGGCGAAGCCGCCGAGCGCCGAGCTGATCCAGAGGCCGGCGACCGGTGCGCCGGCCGCGCAGAGCAGCCCGACGCAGGTGGCGCCGAGGGCGACCGCCAGGGTCCGTTCCACTCCGGCGGGGAGTTCGGAGCGCCTGCTGACGAAGGCACCCGTCAGGGAGGCCAGCCAGTAGACGGCGAGGACGGCGCCGGTCCGCGTCGTGCTCCAGCCCAGCTCCGCGCAGATCAGGCCGTTCGCGGCGCCGGGGAGGAAGACCGGCAGCGAGGTGAGGACGGTGACCGCCGCCACCCCCAGGGCCGTGGACAGTCCCGACGCGCCGGGGCCCGCCGGGTCGGGCCGTGCGGGCCGTGCGGGCCGTGCAGCCCGTACGGTCCGGACGAGGGTGCTCACCGGGCCAACGCCTCCATCCGGTCGGCGCGGTGGCGTGCGGCGCTGTCCAGCAGGGCCCGGGCGACCGCGTCCGCGTCCCCGAGCGTCACGGAGTCGACGCCGGGCCGGACCCCGGCGGCGGTGGCCCAGTGCACCCCCTCGGTGGGGACGCCGAGGGCGTACCGCCGCGGGTGCACGCGGCCGCGCGCGTCCACGAGGCGGCTCGGCCGCTCGGTCACCGCGAGCGCCCCGGTCTCGTGGTGGCCGCCGTCCGGGTCGGGGATCCGGTACGGCGCCGCCTGGCCGGTCTCCAGGAGCCCCCGCAGCAGCCGGTCCGCGGTGGTGCGCACGTCCGGGTCCTGGATGCGCGCCTCGATGAGGGTGGTGACCGCGATCGCCGGCCCCGGCACCGTGGCCGAGGAGACCAGGAACCCGTCGTGGCGCGGTGCCGGCGCCACCCGCATCCCGGGGCCCAGCGGGGTCACCACGCCGGCGCGGACCAGCGCGGCCAGCTCCGCGATCCGGCGCCCGGGCGGGCCGATCGACAGGCCGGCGTTGAACGGCGAGAACCAGCCGGTCAGTTCCTCCCGGTAGGAGCGGCCGGTGATCCCGGCGTGGTCGACGACCTGGCGGATCTCGTTGCGCAGGTCGCGCAGCGCGTCGAGGGCCGCCTTGACCGGGTCGTCGACGTTGCCGCCCCGGGCCGCGGCGGCGTCGCGGTCCAGGTGCTCGGCCAGCCACCGGCCGAACTCCCGCCGCCCACGCAGCGCCTGTTCGTCGTACGGGGTCTCGACCAGCCGCCAGTTCCACTGCGTGTCGGCGGTGATGCCGTGCCGCCGCAGCAGCGGCTCCGGCAGCGGCAGGTGCGCCGGCGAGTACAGGCAGGCCCGCAGGAAGCCGTTCACCGCCTCGGCCGGGGCGTCGCGGCCGCTCAGCAGCGTCCGGTAGTAGACGATCTCGACCTCGCGCGCGATCAGCGGCCAGACGTCCCGGCGGAACCGCACGTCGCCGCGGGCGGCGGCGCGCTCGCGCAGCGCGCGGATGGTCGGCCCGGTGAGCAGCAGCGGTCGGTGCCGTTCGCCCAGCTCCTTCTGGTTCTCGCCGCGCGCCCGGTACGGGAGGCCGCGGCGGGAGCCCGCGTAGAGCCGCGGTTCCCGGCCGGACGGGCGGTAGTCGAGGCGCCCGTCGGCGCGCTGCTCGAACACGCCGCCGCGCCCCTGGGTGAGCAGGGTCAGGTAGTCGAAGAAGGCGAGCCCGAGGCCGCGCACGGCCACCGGTTCGCCCGGGGCCATCGCCTCGGTGTCGACCTCCGCCGGGTTGCCCGGCGGCAGGTGTCGGCCGCCGGCCGGGGTCGGAGCCGGGGCCGGGGTGGCGTGGGTCGTTGCCGGGCCGATCGTTGCAGGGCCGGTCGCTGCGGGGGCTGCAGGACCGCGGCCGGTCGCTGCGGAGGCTGCGGGGGTGCGGCCGGGGGCGGTGGGCAGATGACCCTGGGCGAGGACGACGGCGTCGAGCAGGATCCGGTCGCCGCCGGCGAGGCGCAACAGCTGCTGCTCGCCGAAGTCCTCCAGTGCGACGGCGCTGTCCCGGTGGACGCGCACCGTCACGTGCGGCGGCGCGGTCCGCACCGCGCGGCGGAAGGCCCAGCGCAGGTAGTGGCCGTAGAAGGGCCGGGTGGGGTACGAGTTCGGGCCCAACGCGCCCGCCTCGCGGAGGATGTCGTCCGGGTACGCGTCGTCCCGGCCGCAGTCGTCCCGGCCGCAGTCGGCCGGGCCGCAGTCGGCCGGGCCGAAGTCGTCCCCGCCGCAGTCGGCGTGCCCGTCGGCCCCACCGAGGTCGTCCGGTCTGGGGGCGTCCGGTCTCGCCCCGGCGAGCGCCCGCGCCCACTCGTACAGGTTGGGGCCGGGCACCACCGGTCCCGCGCAGACCACGCTCGCATCGGTGAACACGGTGATCTGCTCCGCGACCGTGTTCATCAGCAGCTGCGGGGACTGGTCCGTCCGCCAGACCCGGCCCGCCCCGGGCGGGGTCGGGTCGATCGCGTGCACCGTCACCGGGCCGCAGTCGGGGTCGGCCGCCGCATTGGCGCACAGGCGCTCCAGCAGAATGAGTCCGCGGGGGCCCACCCCCACGATTCCGACACTGAATCGATTCCTCAAAGCCCGTCCCCGGTGTCTGGCGCCGCCCGATCGTTCGCTCACGCCGATCCTAGTCAGCACGCCCCGCCATTCATGCGGCCCGCGCATCATTCATGCACCGGCGCCATGGAACGCCATTCATGCACCCGGCGAATGGATGGTCGGGGCGATCTATTTCCCATCCCCCCGGCCCCCCGGTTAGCTTTTCGGCACGGCGTGCGGCGGCCGTCCGGGGCCGACCCCGTCCGACCGGTGCGACGGGCACGACCAGCGGACTTCCCGCACACCGGGCGTTCCCGGCCGGCCCGATCCGACGGCCGGACCGCGGGCCCCGGAAACCGGCACACCGCCCGATTCCGCCGCCGCGCGACACTCACAGCCTCCCGTTTCCGTCATTCGAGCGGAGAAATACACATGGCCGACCTCAGCCCTGCCAAGTACAAGCCGTACAACCGGTCGTCGATAACGCGGTCGCCGCAATGGGAGCGGATTCCGCAGGACCTCCGCGAAGCCGTCGAGGTGGTGGCCCACGTCCTGCCGTTCCGGACGAACCAGTACGTACTCGACGAACTCATCAACTGGGACAAAATTCCCGACGACCCGATATTCCGGCTCAACTTCCCGCACCGCACGATGCTGGAACCCGACGACTACACCGCACTGCGCGACCTGATCCGCTCGGGTGACAAGCAGCAGCTGGCCAAGCAGATCTTCGAGGTCCGCACCCGGATGAACCCGCACCCGGCCGGCCAGCTGAGCCACAACGTGCCGGAGCTGGACGGCCAGGTCGTCCCCGGGATCCAGCACAAGTACGACCAGACCGTGCTGTTCTTCCCGAGCGCCGGCCAGACCTGCCACGCCTACTGCACGTTCTGCTTCCGCTGGCCCCAGTTCGTCGGCGAGGAGGACCTGCACTTCGCGGCCCGCGACGCCGAGGGCCTGGCCGCCTACCTCAGGCGGCACCCCGAGGTCACGGACGTGCTGATCACCGGCGGCGACCCCATGATCATGCGGACCGGAGCGCTGGAGCGGTACCTCGAACCGCTGCTGGCGCCCGATCTGGCGCACATCCAGAACATCCGGATCGGCACCAAGGCCGTCGGCTACTGGCCGCAGCGCTTCGTCAGCGACGTGGACGCGGACGACCTGCTGCGCCTGTTCGAGCGCATCGTCGGCGCCGGCAAGCACCTCGCCCTGATGGCCCACTACAACCACCCGGCCGAGCTGCGCCCCGCCATCGCCCAGCAGGCGCTGCGGCGCATCACCGGCACCGGCGCGGTCGTCCGGATGCAGTCCCCCGTGCTGCGGCACATCAACGACGACCCGGCGGCCTGGCAGGAGCTGTGGACCCTGGGGGTCAAGCTCGGCGCCGTGCCGTACTACATGTTCGTCGAGCGCGACACGGGTGCCCGGTCCTACTTCGAACTGCCGCTGGCCGAGGCGTACGACATCTTCCGGACCGCCTACAGCTCGGTCTCCGGGCTGTCCCGCACCGTGCGCGGCCCGTCGATGAGCGCCTTCCCCGGCAAGGTGCTCATCGACGGCACGCCGACGATCCGCGGCGAGAAGGTGTTCGCGCTTCAGTTCCTGCAGGCGCGTCAGGACGGCGTCGTCCGCCGCCCCTTCTACGCGAAGTTCGACCCCGCCGCGACCTGGTTCGACCAGCTCGTCCCGGCCTTCGGGGAGCGCTCGTTCTTCTTCGAGGAGGAGCCCGCCGGGGACCGCCCCGGGATCGGCCGACCGCTCGACCTGGTGGGGGTGTGACCCGGATGGCCGGTCGACCGCTGCCGACCTACGAGGTCCTCGCGCTCCGGTTCGGCACCCACGCCGACCGCCCCGCGCGGGACAACTTCCTGCACGACGAAGGCCAGTTCGCCCCGGGCAGCGCCGGCCCGATGGACTTCTACCTCTGGGCGATCCGCGACGACCGGCACTTCCTGCTGGTGGACACCGGCTTCCCCGAGGAGATGGCCCTCCGCCGCGGTCGCACCCTGTTCCGCTGCCCGGTCGACGCGCTGACCGACCTCGGGGTCACGGCCGAGCAGGTGTCGGACGTCGTGATCACCCACATGCACTACGACCACGCGGGCAACCTGGACCGCTTCCCCACGGCCCGCATCCACCTGCAGGAGGAGGAGCTGCGGTTCTGCGCCGGGCCGGCCATGCGCCACCGGGCCGTACGCCGGCCGTTCGAGCCGGTCAACGTGCAGACCGCCGTGCAGGGGCTGTTCGAGGAGCGGCTGGTGCTGCACCGCGGGGAGGCGGAGATCCTGCCGGGGGTCACGGTGCACCCGGTGCCGGGCCACACGCCGGGCACCCAGGTGGTCCGGGTCCACACCGCGCGCGGCTGGGTCGTGCTGGCCAGCGACGCGACCCACCTGTGGGCCAACATCCGGCTGCGCAGCCCGTTCCCGATCCTCGACCAGCTCACGCCGATGCTCGAAGGCTACGACGTGATCGAGTCCCTCGCGGACGGCCCGGACCACGTCATCCCCGGCCACGACCCCCGGGTGGCCCGGCGGTTCCCCCCGCTGGCGGCGGCGCCCGACTGGGTGCGCCTGCACGAGGCCCCACTGGCCGACACCCCGGGCACCCCGGGCACCCCGGGCACGGAGCACAGCCAGGGCACCCAGGGCGCCCAGAGCACCATGAGCGGGACCGACGGCGCCGCGGCCCGCGCGGAGCGGATCGGGGCCGCCCGATGACGCTCCACCAGGTCTCGATCATCGGCGTCGGGCCGCGCGGCCTGAGCGTCCTGCAGCGGATCGGCGAACTGGCCGACCGGCTGCCCGCCGACCGCCGGCTGGAGGTGCACCTGATCGACCCCGGCGAGCCCGGCCAGGGCGCGCACCCCGCCGGCCAGCCCGCCCACCTGCTGACCAACACCGTGGCCAGCCAGGTGACGATGTTCGCCGACGGCCGGGGCCCCTCGTTCACCGAGTGGGCGGCGGCCGTCGGGTACCGCGAGTTCGACACCGGGTTCCACCCCACCGGCGGCGAGGGCGGCCGCCCGGTCGGTGAACACGCCTACCTGCCGCGCAAGCTGCTCGGCGAGTACCTCACCTGGGTGTTCGACCGGACGGTGCGCGCGCTGCCGGAGCGGATCAGGGTGGTGCACCACCGCGACCGGGCGTGCGACGTCGAGGCGCACCCGGGCGGCGGCTACACCGTCCACCTGGCGAACGGCCACCGCCTGCCGAGCGACTACGTCTTCCTCACCACCGGGCACTGCGAGCGGATCCCCACCGACGAGGACCGGGCCCACACGGAGTTCGCCCGGGAGCACGCCGACCGCAACCCCTGGCTGGCGTACTGCGCCTCGCCGTACCCGGTGCAGCGGCTCGGCGGGATCGCCCCCGGTTCCACCGTCGCCGTCCAGGGCTTCGGGCTGACCGCGCACGACGTGATCTCCGAGCTCACGGTCGGCCGCGGCGGACGGTTCGACGACTCCGGCGCGGAGCTCGTCTACCGGCCCTCCGGGCGGGAGCCCGCGATCCGGCTGTTCTCCCGCCAGTGCCTGCCGTTCGCCGCCCGCGGGGTGAACCAGAAGGGCACCACCGGGCAGCACCGGGCGCGGTTCTTCACCCCGGAGGCGGTGCGCCTCCTCAAGGAACGCGCGCTGGAGCGGCGCAACGACCCGCGGCTCGACTTCGAGGAGGAGGTGCTGCCGCTCCTGAAGCGGGAGATGGCCTACGCCCACCGTGCCGCGCAGCAGGGCGGCCCCGTCCCCCCGGAGGGGTTCGAGCCGAGCCCGGCCGAGCTGGCGGCCGTCGAGGCGATCCTCGACCCGTTGCACGGGCGGGAGTTCGACAGCCAGAAGGCCTTCACCGGGTTCTTCCTCGACCACGTCGCCGAGGACCTGGCGCAGGCGGAACTGGGGAACACGACGAGCCCGGTCAAGGCCGCCACCGACGTCATCCGGGACACCCGGGCGAGCCTGCGGGAGGCGGTGGAGTTCTCCGGGCTCACCCCGCGGTCGCACCGGGTGTTCAACCGGACCTACGGCCCGATCATGAACCGGGTCTCGTTCGGTCCGCCGCTGGTCCGCAACCGGCAGCTGCTCGCGCTGTTCCGGGCGGGAGTGGTGGACCTGGCCGGCGGGCCGGGCTGCACCGTGGTCCACGACCGGGAGACCGGACGGTTCGTGGTGCGCACCCCGTACCCGCAGGGGGCGGAGTCGGTGGCCGCCGACGCCCTGGTGATCGCCCGGCTCGACGCCTTCCACCCGGAACTCGACGGCTCGCCGCTGATCGGCAACCTGCTCGGGCGCGGGCTGGTCCGCCCGTACGCCAACGGCCCGTTCCGGCCCGGCGGCATCGAGATCGACGCGTGCGGCCGGCCCGTCACCGCGACCGGCGAGACGCTCGCCACCGCCTGGGCGATCGGCTACCCGGTCGAGGGGCCGCGGTTCTACACCCACGCGCTGCCCCGGCACGCGATGGCCTCGCAGTTCTCGGCCGACGCGGACACCGCCGTACGGGACCTGATCACGCACATCCACCAGCGCACCGACGTCACCCCGGAGGCAGAACGTGGCGATACAGCCCGGACAGCAGTTTCCGTACCCTGAGTTCCGCCGGCGCCATGCGCGGCCGCAGCCGGAGCCGGTCCTGTGGCAGTGGGAAGCCCTCGCCGAGGAGCTCCGGGTGACCGAGCACACCGAGTACGGCACGATCACCCTGGCCCGGCCGGACGGCGGCCACGAGGTCGTCCCCGGCACCTCGATGACCTTCCAGGCCGTCCGGCCCGGAGAGCGCACCACCCCGCACTCGCACACCTGGTGGCACCTCTACTTCGTGCGCTCCGGGACGGGCACGGTGGTCTTCCACGAGAGCGGCGACACCACCGGGTTGAGCGAGGGCGACATCCTGCTCATCCCGGCGTGGACCGTGCACCACTTCGAGAACGGGGCGGGGGACGCCGACCTGCTGCTCCTCAACATGTCGAACCTTCCCCAACTGGCGGCCCTGCACAACAACTTCTCCAAGTAGCCGGCGGGGCAGGCGCCGAGACGTACGAGAACCCCGAGCAGTACGAGAGTCAACGAGCAGCACGAGCAGTCACGAGAGGCAGACCATGTTCAAGCGGATCGACCACATCGGCGTGGTGGTGGACGACATCACCGAGGCCCGAGCCCTGCTGGAGAGTCTGGGCATGCAGCTGGAACGGGCTCAGGACATCCCCGAGCGCAACGTCCGGATCGCGTTCTACCGGTGCGGGGACGGCCGGATCGAGCTCATCGAGCCGACCGGTGCGGAGGCGCGCAGCCGCAGGCTCGGCGACGGGGCGCAGGCCCGGATCGAGCACATCGGCGTGGAGGTCGACGACGTGCCGCAGATCATGAAGGCGGTGCAGCAGCTGGGCATCGAACTCACCACGAGCGAGCCTGTGTTGGTGGGGCCGAACCTCAATGCCTGGACGCAGCCCGGGACTTCCGACGGGATCCAGTTCCAGCTGGTCCAGCGGGACGTGGTCTGAGGCCGCGCCCGTGACGGCCGGGGGCGGGACCGTCCAGTCGGTGCCCCACCCGCCCCCGGTCGCCCGTCGGCCGCCGTCCGTCCGGCGCCGTCCCGCCGCCCGGCGGCTGCCTTCCGTCCGCCGTTCGAGCCCGGACTGGCCTTCGCCGGCGCCGGATTGCGACTGTACATACTAGTAGTTACACTCCGGGATGTGGATTCCTTGAAGATCTCTGCGGCAACCGAGGCGGTGCCGGTCGAGGCACCGCACACCCCCGGGGACCGACGCGGCGGACGGCCGTTCTGGATGCTGGCGTCCCTGCTCGGCGGCATGTTCCTGGGCAACGTCGACATCGCGGTGGTCAACGTCGCGATCCCCTCGATCCGCGATCGGCTGCACGCCTCCAGCGGCGCCCTGGAGCTCATCGTCTCCGGGTACACGCTCGCCTTCGCGATGCTGCTGATCACCGGCGCCCGACTGGGCGAGATCCACGGTCGGCGGCGCGTCTACCTCGCCGGGCTGACCGTCTTCACCCTGTCCTCGCTCGGCTGCGGCCTCGCGCCCGACGCCGTCGTCCTGGTGTGCGCCCGGGTGGTGCAGGGATTCGGCGCCGCCCTGATGATCTCCCAGGTGCTGACCACCATCCAGGTGGAGTTCGAGGGCCGGGCCAGGCGCCGGGCGCTGGGCGCGTACACCGGCATCCTCGGCGTCAGTTCGGTCGTCGGCCAGGCACTGGGCGGCATCCTGGTGTCGGCCGACATCCTGGGCACCGGCTGGCGGCCGGTCTTCCTGATCAACGTGCCGATCGGCGTCGTCCTGCTGTTCACCTCGCTGGCCTTCCTGCCGGACGACCGCCCCTCGCAGCAGGGCGCGTTGGACCTGCCCGGCGTGGCGCTGCTCTCGCTCGGGCTGTTCCTGCTGGTGACACCGCTGGTCCTGGGGCGCGACGCGGGCTGGCCGCTGTGGACCTGGCTCTGCCTGGGCTCCTCGCTGCCGGTGTTCGCCCTCTTCGGCTGGACCGAGCGGAGGGTGGTGCGACGCTCGGGCGCCCCGCTGATGAATGTCGAGCTTCTGACCCGTCGTCATGTCGCCCTTGCACTCGCCTCGCAGGCCGCCACCCGGGCCGGCTACTTCGCCGTGCTGTTCGTCCTGGCGCTCTACCTGCAACAGGGGCTCGGCAAGAGCGCGGTCTACTCCGGCCTGGTCCCGGTCGCCTGGGTGGCGACCTTCGCCCTGATCGGGCCGATCCTCGGGCGGCTGGGAACGCGCGCCCGCCGGCTGGCCGCCCCGGTCGGGGGCGGGCTGATGGCCGTCAGCTTCGCGCTCATCGCGCTCGGCGCCCAGGGCACCGCCGCCCTGGTCGTCCTGCTGGGGATCGGCGGCGTCGGCTACGGTGCGGCGTTCAGCGGCACCCTGGCGCACATGACCGAGACCGTCGAGGCCCGGTACGCGCCGGACGTCAGCGGCCTGTTCAACACCACGCTCCAGGTCGGCGGCACCCTGGGCGTGGCCGTGTTCGGCACCCTCTACCTGGATCTCGTCGGCGGCAGCGGGACGCCGCAGCACGCGTTCGCCACCACCACCGCCGTCCTGGCGGTGATGTCGCTCGCCGCTTCCGCCCTGATCCTGCTCGCCGGGCGGTCCACGTCGACCGGCCCGGTGCTGAGCGAGCAATAGCCACCCGCCGCTGGTCGCCAACCGGCGACGTCCGACGACCAGTGGCCGACGACCAATGACCAATGACCGATGACCATGAAGGAGTTCACACGATGGATGTCATCCACCACCCCGGCGACTCGACCAAGGGCCCCGAGGACCGCTTCACCGGCGACGTCTGGCTGTGGCCGCGGATCGGCGCGACCGCCAACACCGAGGTGCGCAACGTCCTGTTCACGCCCGGCTCCCGCAGCCACTGGCACACCCACCCGGCCGGACAGGTCCTGCACGTGACCGAGGGCGTGGGCGTGGTCCAGGCCCGCGGCGGCGAGCGGCAGGAGATCAGGGCCGGCGACACGGTGGTCTGCCACCCCGGCGAGGAGCACTGGCACGGCGCCGGCGAGGGCACGTTCATGACCCACATCGCCGTCACCGACGGGCCCACCGACTGGCACGAGCACGTGACCGACGAGGAGTACTCGGGCTGAACCCTCCGCTCCCGGGCCGGACCGGTCGGCCTGCCCGACGCCACCCACCAGCCCGGGAGCGGCCGGCGGCGCAAGGCCTCCGGTCCGGGAGTGTCCGCGACCGCGGTGACGGAGGCTCAGGTGAATGCCGGTCAACTGCGCGGTGGAACGGTCGAAAACAGCCCGGGCTCGGTAGTGGGGCCTGCCGCCGGAAAGCCTGCCGAGGCACCGGGGAAGGGCCCATTGCATCCGACATCTCACAGCTCCCGACGGCCCGGGACATCTGATGACGCATATGCCTCCCTGCATATGCTGCTGTCCATGAGTATCGAGCTGCACCACCTGCGCGGGTTCCTGGCCCTGTCGGAAGAGAGACACTTCACCCGCGCCGCCAAGCGGATGAACGTTTCCCAGCCGACGCTCAGCAGAAACATCAAGCGTCTGGAGGAACTGCTCGGCCGGAAGCTACTGGAACGAACCACCCGTCAGGTGACGCTCACCCCGGAAGGTGAGCGCCTTTACGATCAACTTTCCTTTCTCATAACTCGGTTGGAAGACGCATTGCGTTTTGAACCGAAGGACGTGCTCAGGCTCGGATTCGCCTGGGGTTTCCCTTCCGGGTGGCCGCAGGAGGTGATCGCCGAGTTCGAGGCCGAGACCGGCGTCACCGTCCAGGTGCAGCGGCACGACGCCAAGCTCGCCGGGGTCGACCGCGGGAAAAGCGACCTGGCGATCCTGCGCGGTCGGATCAAGGCCCCGGACGTGAAGGTCACGACCCTGCTGCACGAACGGAGGATCGCCGCCGTCTCCACACGATCCGAACTGGCCGGAAAGGAGGAGATGAGCTGGGCCGAAATCGCCGAACTGGGCCTCGTGCTGAACGAGGTGAGCGGAACGACGGACCTGACCGACTGGCCGGCCGACCGCCAGCCGAGCGTCTCCGCGATCTGCAGCAATTTCGACGAATGGCTGGAAGCGGTCGCCGCGAACCGGGGTGTGGGCGTGGTCCCCGAATTCGTCGGCCGCCAGCACGTGCACTCGTTCGTGTCGTTCATCGCCATCCCGGACGCCCCGCAGGTGCCGCTGAACCTGGTCCATCCCCAGCGCGGTGCCCATCCGCTCATCCCGCGCTTCATCGCCATGGCGCAGGCCGCCGTCGGCGCTCCGTCCTGAATCCCGTGGAGAACGGGAGGAGCGGGCGGACAACGTGGTCCGGCCCGCCCCTCCCCCTGCTCCTCCCGCAGCTGCTCCCGCTACTGCTCCCCCGCGCTACCGGGCGGCGACCGCGTCGCCGCGGCTGGTCCGGGTGCCGGGCACCGGCTCGGCCGGGTCGTCGGTGTAGGCGAGCGGGCGGTTCTCGGCGTCGACCATCAGGACCTTGGGGACGAGGGCCTTGGCCTCGGCGTCGCCGACCGTGGTGTAGCTGATGATGATGACCAGGTCGCCGGTGTGGATCAGCCGGGCGGCCGCGCCGTTGATGCCGATGACCCCGCTGCCGCGCGGGCCGGCGATCACATAGGTCTCCAGGCGGGCGCCGTTGTCGATGTCGACGATGTGGACGAGTTCGCCGGGCAGCAGGTCGGCGCCGTCCATCAGGTCCTGGTCGATCGTCAGCGACCCCACGTAGTGCAGGTCCGCCTGGGTCACGGTGGCTCGGTGGATCTTGGACTTGAGCATGGTGCGGTTCACGGCTTGGCTCCGTCTTCGTGGTGGTGGGGTGACCGGATGTCAGGGGGCGGACTGTCGCCGGAACCGGCGGCCGGCGACCAGCCGGGGCGTCTCCCGGGTCGGGCGCTCGGCGTACTGGGGCAGCGCGGCGGCCAGCGCGGCGACGGTGGAGCGGTCGAACAGGGCGCGGACCGGCACGTCCAGCCCGGTCGCGTCGCGCAGCCGCAGCGCGATGCGGGTGGCCAGCAGGGAGTGGCCGCCCAGGTCGAAGAAGTTGTCGTGCACTCCGACGCGCTCGACGCCGAGCACCTCGCACCACACGCTGGCGACGGTCCGTTCCTGCTCGGTCCGCGCTGCCAGGTACTCGCCGGTGCGGGCGGCCGGGGCCGGGGCGGGAAGCCTGCCCCGGTCGACCTTTCCGCTCGGGGTGAGCGGCAGCGCGTCCAGCACGACGAAGGCCGCCGGGATCATGTAGTCCGGGACCAGCCGGCCCACCAGGTCGCGCAGCTCGCCGCTGTCCGGCGGCGTGGCGCCGGGGAACGGCTCCAGGTAGGCGACCAGTTCCGCCTCCCCGGTGCCCGACGCGACCGGGTGCACGACCGCGGCCCGCACCTCCGGGCAGCCCAGCAGCACCGCCTCGATCTCACCGGGCTCGATCCGGTGGCCGCGGATCTTCACCTGGTGGTCCGCCCGGCCGAGCAGCTCGACCCGGCCGTCGGGGTGGCGGCGGCCGAGGTCGCCGGTGCGGTAGAGCCTGGCCCCGGGCTCCCGGCCGTGCGGGTCGGGCACGAAGGCCTGCGCCGTGACACCGGGTCGGTTGAGGTAGCCCCTGGCCAGGCCGGCGCCGCCGAGGCAGATCTCGCCCGGGACCCCGACCGGCACCGGCTCCAGCCCGCCGTCCAGGACGTACAGGACGGTGCCGGGCACCGGCGACCACTGCTCCGGGGTGCCGTCCGCGCGCAGCCGGGTCACGGTGGTCCACACCGTGGTCTCGGTGGGGCCGTACAGGTCCAGCACCCGGGCGCCGTCGGCGGCGAGCCGGCGAGCCAGCTCGACCGGCAGCCGCTCGCCGCCGCACAGCACCACCAGCCCGGCCGGGGCCGACCAGCCGCTGTCCAGCAGCATCCGCAGGGTGACCGGGGTGGACTGGACGATCGCGGGGGCGGTGGCGGTGATCAGCGCGGCCATCCGCAGCGGGTCCCTGACCTCCTCCGCGGTCGCGAGCACCACCGGGGCGCCGACCAGCAGCGGCAGGTAGAGCTCCAGGACGGAGGGGTCGAAGGACACCGTGGTCAGCGCGGCCACCGGCGCGCCGGGGCGCAGTCCGGGCAGGTCGAGCATCGCGGTCAGGAAGTCGGCCAGGCCGCCGTGCGTGATCATCACGCCCTTGGGCCGGCCGGTGGAGCCGGAGGTGTAGATGACGTACGCGAGGGCGTCCCGGTCGAGCTGCGGCCCGGCGAACGCCGGGCTCTGCCGGGCGATCGCCTCCCGGTCCGCGTCGAGCAGCACGGTGACCGGACCGCCGGCGGCCGGCGGCAGGGCGGTGAGCCGCTCCGCCGGGCCGGTCCGGGTGACGACCACCGAGGCGGCGGTGTCGGCGAGCACGAAGGCGTTCCGCTCGGCGGGGTGGTCCGGGTCCAGCGGCACGTAGGCGGCGCCCGTGGCGAGCACGGCCAGCAGCGCGACCAGCAGCTCCGGACCGCGCTCCAGGAAGACCGCCGCCGTCGCGCCCGGGCCCAGCCCGCGATCCCGCAGGTGTCCGGCCAGCCGGGCGACCTGCTCGGCCAGCTGCCGGTAGGTCAGCCGGTCGCCGGAGGAGATCACGGCCACGCCGTCCGGGGTGCGGGCCGCCTGCTCCTCGAACAGCGCGACGAGGCTGCGCCCGGCGGCGGCCGGCGGCTCGGTGTTCCAGCGCTCCAGCAGCGTGCGGCGGTCCGGCTCGGGCAGCGCGGTGCGGCGCGGGTCGGCCTGCGGGTCGGCGGCCAGGCCGACCAGGACGTGCCGGTACGTCCGGGCCAGCAGGTCGAGTTCGGCCCGGCCGACCCGCTCCGCGCCGGCCTCCAGCACGAAGCCGTCCGCGACGGTGGAGACCGAGAGGCCGAACTCGTTCGCCGTGCGCTCCCCGACCTCGTCCAGTCCGACGGACTCGCCGTCGACCACCGTCAGGTCCGTGTGGTTGAAGAAGACGTCCACCAGCGGCGTCCCCTGGCCCCAGGCCCGCTGCATGGCGGGCAGCGGGTAGTGCCGGTGCGGCCACAGGGCGGTCTCCTCGGCGAACACCGCGCGGGCCAGCTCGGTCCAGCTCGGGGCGTCCAGCGTCAGCCCGAAGGGCACGGTGTTGAGGAACATGCCGCGCGCCTGGTCGCCGTCGACCGTCTCCGGCCGCACGTTGCAGACCAGGCCGGTCCGGAAGGCGATCGGGCTCCCGGTGCCGCCCCTGATCATGCCCAGCACCGTGAGGTGCGCGGCCAGCAGGACGCTCTTCAGCGGCACCCCGGCGTCCTGCGCCACCGCGCGCAGCTGCGGCAGCAGGTCGCGGAAGTCGACCCTGGCCACCTCGTCCGCCCCGGGGCCCGTCTTCGAACCCCCGTCGTCCGCCGCGCCGGGCGGGCTCGCCCAGGCCTGCGGGAGCGCCAGCGGGGCGTACCGGGCGACCCGCTCACGCCAGAACTCCTGGTCCGCCGCGGACGCCAGGGCCCGCTTCTCCAGGGCGATCGCGTCGGCGAACCGGGCCGCGGGCGGGGCGGCCGGCGCCGGATCCCGGCCGTCCCGGAGGGCCCGGTAGTAGCCGAGCAGTTCGCCGACCAGCGAGCTCTGGCTCCAGCCGTCCAGCAGGGCGTGGCCGTTGCTGACCGACAGCTGCCAGTGCCGCTCGTCCAGCTGGTAGGCCACCAACCGCAGTTGGCCCGGCACGGCCAGGTCGAACGGCGCCAGCCGGTCGCGGGCGACGGCCGCGGCGAGTTCGGCCCGCTGCTCCGCCGCGCCCAGCTGTCGCAGGTCGACGTGCGAGACCGGGATCGTCGCGGTGGGGTGCACCAGCTGCAGCGGCTCGGAGAACGAGGACAGGTCGACGGAGGTGCGCAGGATCTCGTGGCGTTCCACCAGGAGGGCCGCGGCGGCGCGCAGGGCGTCCGGCGAGAAGGCGCCGTCGTCGCGGACCGGGTGGCTCAGGTTGGTCAGGTAGACGCCCCGGTCTGCGCCCGCGAGCATCTCGTAGACCATGCCGGCCTGGGCGAGCGACAGCGGGTAGGCGTCCGCCGACCCGGCCGGGAGACGGTCGAGGTCGGCCTCGGCGAGCAGCTCGAAGGGAGCCGTCCCGGCCTGCTCCGCGCCGGCGCCGCGCGGGGCGACGGCCTCGGCGAGCCGGGCGACCGTCTGGTGCCGGAAGACGTCCTGGACGGCGATGTCGAGCCCGGCGCCGCGCAGGCGGCCGACCGCGCCGATGGCCCGGATCGAGTCGCCGCCGAGCGCGAAGAAGCCGGCGTGGACGCCGATCAGGTGCGGCTCGATGCCGAGGGCCTCGGCCCAGCTGCGGACGATCAGGTGCTGGAGCGGGGTGCTCGGCGGGGTGTGGTTCGCCGCGTCGACCGGTGTCGGGTCCGGTGCCGGGAGCGCGTTGCGGTCGATCTTGCCGCTCGGGGTGAGCGGGAGGGCGTCGAGGGCGCGGTAGTGGGTGGGGAGCATGTGGGCGGGCAGGGTGGCGGCGAGGTGGTCGCGCAGCCGGGCCGGGGCGGGCGGGGCGCTCTCGGGGGCGGTGACGGTGTACGCGGTGAGGTGGTCCTGGTGGACGGTGACGACGGCCTGGCTGACGGCAGGGTGGCTGCGCAGGGCGGTCTCGATCTCGCCGAGCTCGATGCGGTGGCCGTGGAGTTTCACCTGGTGGTCGGTGCGGCCGTGGTAGGTGAGGGTGCCGTCGGGGTTGTGGTGGGCCTGGTCGCCGGTGAGGTAGAGGCGGGTGCCGGGGTGGCGCGGGTCGGGGTCGGGGACGAAGCGTTCGGCGGTGAGGGCGGGGCGGCCCAGGTAGCCGCGGGCGAGTTGCACGCCGGCGAGGGCGAGTTGGCCGGCGAGGTGGAGGGGTTGGGGGGTGAGGTCCTGGTCGAGGACGTGGGTGCGGGTGTTGGCGATGGGACGGCCGATGGTCACCGGCTGCCCCGGCGGGCAGGGGGTGGCGGTGACGTCGACGGACGCCTCGGTGGGGCCGTAGAGGTTGTGGAGTTCGGCGTGCCGGATCGCCGGGTGGTGGTGGAAGGCGTCGGCGAGGTCGTCGGGCAGGGCCTCGCCGCTGCACAGGACCCGGCGCAGCGGGGTGAGCGCGCTGCCGGTCGGCAGGGTGTCGAGGAGGAGCCGCAGCATGGCGGGGACGAAGTGGGTGGTGGTGATCCGCTCGCCGGTGATGGTCTCGGCGAGGTAGCCGGGGTCGCGGTGCCCGTCCGGGCGGGCGAGCACCAGCGTCGCCCCGGTGGCCAGCGGCCAGAAGAACTCCCACACCGAGACGTCGAAGCTGTAGGGCGTCTTCTGCAGGACCCGGTCGTCCCGGTCGAGCCGGTAGGCGTCCTGCATCCAGCGCAGCCGGTTGACGATGCCGCGGTGGGTGACGACCACGCCCTTGGGCAGGCCGGTGGAGCCGGAGGTGTAGATCACGTAGGCCGGGTTGTCCGGGTCCACCGGTACGGCCGGGGACGGCCGGTCCGCGCCCTCGTCGGCCTCGACCTCCTGGGCCTGGGGTTCGTCGCCCTGGGCCTCGTCGACGAGCACGGTCCGGGCATCGTGCCCGGGCAGGCCGGCCGCCAGGTCGGCGGTGGTGATCACGACCGGGGTGCCGGAGTCGGCGAGCATGTGGGCCAGCCGCTGCGCCGGGTACCCCGGGTCCAGGGGCAGGTACGCCCCACCGGCCTTGAGCACGCCCAGCAGCGCCACCGGCAGCTCCAGGCTGCGGTGCAGGCACACCCCGACGACCGACTCCGGGCCGACACCGGTCGCCCGCAGCCGGCGGGCCACCCGCGCGGCCGCCGCGTCCAGCTGCGCGTACGTCAGCTCACGGCCCTCGAAGCGCACCGCCACCGCGTCCGGGGAGCGCTCCGCCTGCTCCTCGACCAGCCCGTGCAGCAGCCCGTCCTGCGGGTACTCCACCGCCGTGTCGTTGAACCCGGCCAGCAGCTCCAGCTCGCCGGCCGACGCCAGCGGCGCCTCGTGCAGCGTCGTCCTCGGGTCGTCGGCCAGCCCTTCGAGCAGGGTGGCGAAGTGCTGCGCGAGCGCCGCCATCCGCTCCGGGCCGAACAGCGCGGTCGCGTACTCGACGACTCCGCGCAGCGAGCCGTCGGGCTGCTCGGTCAGGTGCAGCGTCAGGTCGAACCGGGATCCGTGCCAGGGCGTGGCGAGTTCGGTGGCCCGCAGGTCCGTGCCGTCGAACTCCGCGGGGGCGGTGTTGTTCAGCGCGAACATGATCTGGAACAGCGGGTTGCGGGAAGGGTCCCGCTCCGGCGCCAGCTCGTCCACCAGCCGCTCGAACGGGACCTCCTGGTGGGCGAAGGCGTCCAGCGCGGTCTCCCGCACGCGGTCCACGGCGGCCAGGAAGGACGGGTCGCCGGACAGGTCGGTGCGCATCACCAGGGTGTTGACGAAGAAGCCGACCAGGCCCTGCACCTCGGCCCTGGTGCGCCCGGCCACCGGCGTGCCCACCACGATGTCCGTCCGGCCGGTGTGCCGGGCCAGCAGGACCTGGAACGCGGCCAGCAGCACCATGAACGGCGTCGCGCCGCGCGAGCGCCCGAGCTCCGCCAGGGCCCGCGCCGTGCGGGCCGGTACGGTGAACGGCAGGGTGGCGCCGGCCGGGTCGAAGACCGGGGGGCGGCGCCGGTCGGTGGTCAGGGCGGTCGCGGTCGCACCCGCGAGCCGGGACCGCCAGTACGGCAGCTGCCCGGTCGTCGGGCCGCCTCGTTCGCCGCGCTGCCAGGCCGCGAAGTCGGCGTACTGCACCGGCAGCGGCTCCAGCGGGGCCGCCGAGCCGGTGGCGAACGCCGAGTACAGCGCGCCGAGTTCACGGGCGAGCACGCCGACCGACCAGCCGTCGACGGCGATGTGGTGCAGGGCCAGGGCCAGCACGTGGTGGTCCGGGGCGAGCCGCACCAGCCGGGCCCGCAGCGGCCAGCGGTCGGCCAGGTCGAACGGCGTCCTGGCCTCGCGCTCGATCGCCTCCGCCGTCCGCGCCGGGCGTTCGTCGGGGCTCAGGCCGCTGAGGTCCAGCTCGGCGAAGTCCGGCTCGGCGGCCGGGTCCACCACCTGGACCGGCCGGTGGTCGTCCTCCCGGTAGCGGGTGCGCAGCACCTCGTGCCGCTCGACCAGCTCGCGCAGGGCCCGGCGCAGCGCCGGGACGTCCAGCGGCCCGTGCAGCTCCCAGCCGAGGGGCACCACGTACTCGGCGGTGCCGGGGCGCAGCTGCTCCAGGGTCCAGAGCCGCTGCTGGGCGAAGGAGAGGGGCAGCTGCCGGTCGCGCGGTGCGGGACCGATCGCCGCGGAGGCGCGCGCGGGGCCGGCGGCGCCGCGCAGGAGGCTGTCCAGCAGCGCCTGCCGCTGGTCCCCGGAACTCCCCGGCGCACGCCGGTTCGGCACTGTGCTCATCCCTCACGCACCTGCGACAACATCAACTCCACCTCGGAATCCGTCAGTTGCTCGACATGCTCGGTGATCGCCCGGTGCACCAGGGCGGCCAGCCGCTCGACCGTGGGCGCGTCGAACACGGCACGCACGGGCAGTGCGACCGGGAACCGCTCCTGGAGTCGGGCGACGACCTGGGTGGCCAGCAGCGACTGGCCGCCCAGGGTGAAGAAGTCGTCGTGCACGTCGATCGGGTCCACGCCGAGCAGCTCGGTCCAGATCTCGGCCACGGACTCCTCCAGCGGCGTCCTGGCCGCCGCCACCGGTCCGCGCCCGCCCGCGGCCGGGTCCGGCAGGGCCGCCCGGTCCACCTTGCCGTTCGGTGTGAGCGGCAGGGCGGCGAGCGTGACCCAGGCGGTCGGCACCAGGTAGTCCGGCAGCCGCTCGCCCAGGTACGCCCGCAGCTGCGCGCCGGTGGGCGCCGCGTCGCCGGCGGGGACGACGTAGCCGACCAGTTGCTTGCCCCCGGCGGCGGTCGGCCGCACGGCGACCGCCGCCGCGGCGAGTTCGGGGTGGTTGCTCAGCGCCGCCTCGATCTCGCCGGGTTCCACCCGGTGCCCGAGGATCTTCACCTGCTGGTCGCGTCGGCCCAGGAACCTGAACAGGCCGTCGTCCTGACGGACCACCAGGTCACCCGTCCGGTACAGCCGGCCGCCCCGCGTGGTGCCGAACGGGTCCGGCACGAAGCGCTCGGCGGTGAGGGCGGGCCGCCCGAGGTAGCCGAGGCCCACGCCCGGTCCGCCGATCAGCAGTTCGCCCTCGGTGCCGGGCGGGGTGCGCCGGCCCCGGTCGTCGACGACGTACGCGGTGGTGTTGGTAATGGCGGCGCCGATCGGGATGCTGCCGGCCGTCTCGGCCGGGGTGATGCCGCGCCGGACGCAGCTGAACGTCGTGCACTCGGTGGGCCCGTAGCCGTTGCTGACCTCGACGCCGAGTTCGATCAGGGCCCGCACCTCGGCGGGCGGTGCCACGTCGCCGACCACGAGGACGTGGCGGACCGGGGCCAGGGCGTCGGGGCGGGTGCGCACCACGTGCTGGAACAGCCCGCTGGTGAGCATCAGCAGGGTCACGCCGTGGTCGCGGACGGCCCGCTCGATCGTCTCGCCGGTGGGGATGCCCTGCGGCAGGACGGCCAGCCTGGCGCCGTTGGCCAGCGGGCCCCAGATCTCGAAGGTCGAGGCGTCGAAGGAGAGCGAAGCGAGCATCAGCACCACCTGCCCGGCGTCGAGGTCGACGTAGTCGACCCCGTGCACCAGCCGCAGCACGTTCCGGTGCGTGATGCCGACCCCCTTGGGCCGGCCCGTCGAACCGGAGGTGTACATCAGGTACGCGAGGTCGTCCGGGTGGGTGGCGACCGGCGGCGGGGTGGTCGGGCGGCCGGGCGCCACCGGGCCCTTCGCCATCGGGACGGCGTGCAGGCCCGGGACGGCGTCGAAGCGGTGCGCCGACTCCGGCTGGACCAGCAGGATCCGGGCCCCGGAGTCCGCGGCCATGAACGCCAGCCGCTCGGCCGGGTACTCCGGGTCCAGCGGCACGTAGTAGCCGCCGGCCTTGAGCACGCCGAGCAGTGCGACCACCACCTCGATGTCGCGCCCCGCGCAGACCGCCACCGGGTCACCGCGGCCGACGCCGTGCTCGCCCAGCAGGTGGGCCACCTGGTTCGCCCGGGCGTCCAGTTCGGCGTAGGTCAGCCGCTCGCCGGCGCACTCCACCGCGACGGCCTGCGGCGCGGCGGCCGCGTGCTGCGCGACCCGCTGGTGCAACGAGAGGTCGGGCAGCGGCACGTGCTCGCTTCGCTCGCCCATCAGGCCTGGCTCGCCTGCTCCATGCGGCGGCGCAGGCTCAGCGGGCGCATGTCCGTCCACACCTCGTCGATGTGGTCCAGGCAGGCCTGCCGGGGGCCCTCGAAGCCCTCCCGGTACCAGCCGAGCGGAAGCTCCCGGTCCGCGAGCCAGATCGAGTACTGCTCCTCGTCGTTGCGGACCACGCAGTAGGTGCGCTCGTCGGTGTTCTCGTCAGCCATCCCGCTGTCCTCCCGCACTGCTCGACCGGCCCTCGGTGTCCGGCTCTGTCGCAGCACAGCGTGCCGCAGGCCGGCTCGGCGGCCACAGAGAAGAACCGACGGCGGAGTGCGCAGTCGTGCGGCGCGCAGGTCTGCCGGTCCCTCTCTACCGGGCACCGCCGGATCCTCGGCAGGCTGACCGCACGCCGACGTGGCGCTCTGTGGGAGGTGGCAGGTGAACGGTGGTTTCGGCCCGGAGGCCGAGTTGGCGGACGGGGCTGCGCAGGGGCAGCCGGTGCACTGCCCGACGTCCTTCGCCCAGGAACGGCTGTGGTTCATCGACCAGTTGCGACCGGGGGCGGCGGACTACCTGCTGCCGCTCGTGCTGCGGATCACCGGGCCGCTGGACACCGGGGCACTGACCCGGGCGGCGCAGGCGGTGCTGGATCGGCACGAGGTGCTGCGGACCCGGTACCCGGCGGCCCAGGGCGTACCCGTACAGGAGATCGCCGAGCACGCCGAAGTGCCCTTGTCCCGGCTCGATCTGACGTACATCCGGCCGGAGGAGCGGGAGGCCGAGGCCCGCGCGGTCGTCGAGCGGGGGATCCGCCGTCCGTTCGACCTGGCCACCGAGCTGCCGCTGCGCCTGACCCTGCTCCGGCTGTCCGAGGAGGAGCACCTCCTGCTGCTGGTGGTGCACCACATCGCCTTCGACGGCTGGTCCTGGGGCGTCCTGGCCCGGGAGCTGGACGCCTTCTACGGCGCGTTCACCGGCGGCGGGGCACCGGTTCCGGGGCCGCTCCCGGTGCAGTACGCGGACTTCGCCGACTGGCAGCGCGAGTACCTGTCCGGCGACCGGCTGGCCGAGGACCTGGCGTACTGGCACGACCGGCTCGCCGGGCTGGCGCCGCTGGACCTGCCGACGGACCGGCCGCGGCCGGCGGTCTGGGACGCGGCGGGCGACAGCGTGGACTTCGCGCTCGCCCCCGAGCTGGTCGCGGCGGTCGAACGGCTGGCGCGGGCCCACCGTGCGACGCCGTTCATGGTGCTGCTCGCGGCCTTCCAGGCCCTGCTGGCCCGGCACACCGGCCGGACGGACGTCGCCGTGGGCACGCCGGTGGCGGGCCGGTCCCTGGTGGAGGTGGAGGAGCTGGTCGGCTTCTTCACCAACACCCTGGTGATGCGGGCCGACCTGTCCGGCGACCCGTCCTTCCTCGACCTGCTGGCCCAGGTGCGGGAGTCGGCGCTGGACGCCTTCACCCACCAGGAGGTCCCGTTCGAGCGCCTGGTGGACGAACTGGCGCCGGACCGGGACCTCTCCCGCAACCCCCTCTTCCAGGTCTCCTTCGCGCTGCAGAACGCCGCCGCCCGGCCGTTCACGCTGCCCGGCCTCCAGGTGCGGGTCGTCCCCACGCCGGGGGCGGGCGCGGCCTTCGACCTGACCCTGCACGTGCTGGAACACGAGGACGGCACCCTCTCCGGCTCCCTCCAGTACGCCACCGCCCTGTTCGAACGCGAGAGCGTGCAGCGGCTGGCGGACCACTACGGCCGGCTGCTGACGGGCCTCGCCGCCGACCCCGGGCGCCCGCTCGCCCGCTTCGACCTGCTGGACGCCGCCGAGCGCGACCGCCTCGACGAGGCCGGCCTCGGCCCGGTGGTCCCGCGTCCCGACCGCTGCCTGCACGAGCTCTTCGCCGAGCAGGCCGCCGCCACTCCCGAGGCGACCGCGGTGGTGTTCGGCACCGAGGAGGTGACGTACGGCGCGCTCGACCGGCGGGCCGACCGCCTGGCCCGCCGGCTGATCGAGCTGGGCGCCGGCCCCGAGGTGCCGGTGGCGGTGTCCCTGCGCCGCGGCCCGGACCTGGTCACCGCGCTGCTCGCGGTCCTCAAGGCCGGCTCGGTCTACGTCCCGGTCGACCCCGAGCACCCGGCGGCCCGCCGCGAGCACCTGCTGCGGGACAGCGCGGCCGCTCTGCTGATCGCCGACGCCTCGCACGACCTGCCGCAGTTCCCGGCCGACGTCGTCCTCGACGGCGGGGAGCCGGCCTTCCCCGACGGCTCCGACACCGTCGACCTGCCGCGGGTCGACCCGGCCGGCGCCGCGTACGCCGTCTACACCTCCGGTTCGACCGGCCTGCCCAAGGGCGTGCTGGTGCCCCACGAGGGGATCCGCAACCGCGTGCTGTGGACCGTCGAGCGGCACGGCCTCTCGGCCGGCGACCGGATCCTGCAGAAGACCACGATCGGCTTCGACGCGGCGATGTGGGAGTTCCTGGCACCGCTGGTGTGCGGCGCCACCATCGTGCTGGCCCCCGACGGCGCCCACCGCGACCCGGCAGCGATGCTCCGGGCGGTGGCCGAGCACGGCGTCACCGTGCTGCAGCTCGTGCCGTCGGTCCTGAACACCCTGGTGGACCAGCCGGGCCTCGCCGAGTGCACCAGCCTGCGCCTGGTGTTCTGCGCCGGCGAACCGCTGCCGGCCCGCCTCTGCGAGAAGCTGCTCAGCCGGGTGAAGGTCGAGCTGTACAACACCTACGGGCCCACCGAGTGCTCGATCGACGTGACCGCCTGGCGCTACCGGGCCGACGACCGCGCCCGGACCGTCTCCATCGGCCGACCGCTGGACAACCTGCGGATCCTGGTCCTCGACCGGGACGACAACCTCTGCCCGGTCGGCGTCCCCGGCGAACTGTGCGTCGTCGGCGTCGGACTCGCCCGCGGCTACCTGGGCCGCCCCGGGCTGACCGCCGAACGGTTCGCCCCCAGCCCCTTCCCGCAGCAGCCGGGCGAGCGGCTCTACCGCACCGGGGACCGCGCGCGGTGGCACGCCGACGGCCGGCTGGAGTACCTGGGCCGGATCGACGGCCAGCTCAAGGTCCGCGGTGTGCGGATCGAACCGGGCGAGGTCGAGGGCGTCCTGTGCACCCACCCGGGCGTCGCCGCGGCCGTGGTGGGCGTGCAGCGCCGCGACGACGGGGACCACCGGCTGATCGCGCACGTCGTGCCCGAGGCGGCGGCGGTGCTCGACCCGCAGCGGCTGCGCTCGCACCTGGCGGGCCGGCTCCCGGAGGCGATGGTCCCCTCCGCCTTCGTCCTGCTGGACGCGCTCCCGCTGACCGCCAGCGGCAAGGTCGACCGCGCGGCGCTGCCCGCGCCCGACCCCGCACGCTCCGAGGCCGCGGGCGCGTACGTCGCCCCGCGCTCCCCCGTCGAGCAGACCCTGGCCGCGGTCTTCGCCGAGGTCCTGGGGCTGGAACGGGTCGGCGCCCGGGACGACTTCTTCGCCCTCGGCGGGCACTCGCTGCTCGCCACCCGGGTCGCCTTCCGGCTGCGCGACGCGCTGGGCGTCGAGCTGCCGCTCGCCCAGGTCTTCGCCCTGCGCACACCCGCCCGGCTGGCCGAGCTGATCGAGACCGGCTACCGGGGCGTCGAACTGCCGCCGATCACCCCCGCCCCCAGGACCGGCCCGCTGCCGCTCTCCTCGGCGCAGCAGCGCCTCTGGTTCCTCGACCGGCTGGAGCCCGGCAGCGCCGAGTACCTGGTGCCGGCCGTGCTGCGGCTCACCGGCCGGCTGGACGAGCAGGCGCTGGGCCGGGCCCTGGACCAGGTGGTGGCCCGGCACGAGGTGCTGCGCACCCGGTACACCGAGGTGGACGGGGTGCCCGTGCAGGTGGTCGACCCGCCGCGCCCGCTCGGCCTGGCCGCGCAGGACCTGCGCGGCCAGGCCGAGCGGGACGTGCACGAGCTGCTCGCCCGGGAGACCGGCCGGCCGTTCGAGCTCGACCGCGAGCCGCCGGTGCGGGCCGCGCTGCTGCGCACCGCCGCCGAGGAGTGGATCCTCGCCCTGACCTTCCACCACATCGCCACCGACGCCTGGTCGATGGAGGTGGTCACCGGCGAGATCGGGCGGTTCTACCGCAGCTTCACGGCCGGCCTCCCGCTGCCGGAAGCCGCGCCCGCCGTGCAGTACGCCGACTTCGCCGCCTGGCAGCGCGACCGGCTGGCCGAGCCGGTGGTCGCCGCCCAACTGGACTACTGGAAGGAGCACCTCACCGGCCTCCAGCCGCTGGAGCTGCCGACCGACCGACCGCGCCCGGCGGTGCGCGACCCGCGCGGCGAACTGCTCCACGTCGAGGTGCCCGCCGACCTCGGCGCGGCGGTCGCCGCCGTGGGCCGGGCCCGCTCGGCGACCTCCTTCATGGTCCTGCTGGCCGCGTTCCACGTGCTGCTGGCCCGCTACAGCGGTCAGAGCGACCTCGCGGTCGGCACCCCGGTGGCCGGCCGCACCCGAGCCGAGACGGAGGACCTGGCCGGCCTGTTCGTCAACACCGTCGTCCTGCGGGCCGACCTCTCGGGGGCGCCGACCTTCGCCGAACTGCTCGACCGGGTACGGGCCGACGCCGTCCAGGCCTACGCCCACCAGGACCTGCCGTTCGAGCGGCTGGTCGACGAGCTGCGCCCCGACCGCGACCTGTCCCGCAACCCGCTCTTCCAGGTGATGTTCGAGCTGCTGCACACCCGGCAGAGCCCGCTGGAGATCGACGGCGTCGACGTCGAGGAGCTGCCGGCCGACTGGCGGGTCGCCAAGTTCGACCTCACCGTCACCTTCGAGGAGCAGCCCGACGGCACGCTCTCGTGCGCCTTCGAGTACTCCACCGCGCTGTTCGACCGGTCCACCGTGGAACGGATGGCCCAGCACTACCTGCAGCTGGTGCGCAGCGCCGTCGGCGCGCCGGACGCCCGGATCGGCGGGCTGGAGATGCTGACCGGGCCGGAGCGGCGGCAGTTGCTCACCGACTGGCGCGGCACCCCGGCCGGGCAGCCCCGGGCCTGCGTGCCCGAGCTCTTCGCGGCGCGGGCCGCCGCGCAGCCCGACGCGCTCGCGGTGGTCTACGCCGGCCGGCCCGAGCGTCGCCTCACCTACGGCGAACTCGACGCCCGGGCCAACCAGTTGGCGCACCACCTGCGGGCGTCGGGAGTCGGCCCGGAGAGCGTGGTCGGGGTCTGCCTGGAGCGCGGGCCGGATGTCGTGGTCGCCCTGCTCGGCGTGCTGAAGGCCGGCGGCTGCTACGTGCCGTTCGACCCCGAGCACCCCGCCGAGCGGCTCGCCTTCATGCTGGCGGACGCCGGGGCCTCGACGGTGCTGACGCACAGCCGCTTCGCCGACCGCCTGGCCGGCGGGCGGGCGACGGTGATCAGCCTGGACGGCGACGCCGACCTGCTGGCCCGACGGCCCACCACGGCCCCGGCGGTGACCGTCGACCCGGACCGACTCGCCTACGTCATCTACACGTCGGGATCCACCGGGCAGCCCAAGGGCGTGCTGATCCAGCACGGCTCCTACGCCCACCACTGCGAGGTCATCGCCGAGGCGTACGACATCGGCGCCGACGACCGCGTGGTGCTGCTGTCGGCGCTCACCTTCGACGTGGCGATGGACCAGATGGCGGCCACCCTGCTGGCCGGGGCGACCGTGGTGGTGAGCGATCCGCTGTTCTGGAGCCCGGCCGAGCTGGCGGACCGGCTGGCCGAGTACCGGGTCACGATCATGGAGATCACCCCGGCCTACTACCGCGAGCTGGTCGCCGGCCTCGCGCCGGGCGACCGACGGCTGGAGCGGCTGCGGCTGATGAACGTCGGCAGCGACGTGGTCACGGTGGACGATGCCCGGCACTGGGCCGCCACCGGCCTGCCCGCCCGCTTCCTGTGCAACTACGGCCCCACCGAGGCCACCGTGACCTGTGTGCTGCACCCCGTCGCCGGCGCACTCCCGGGCGCCCGCGGGGAGTCCACGCTGCCGATCGGCCGCCCGGTGCCCGGCACCACGGCGTACGTCCTCGACCCCGACCTCAACCCGGTGCCGGTCGGGGTGCCGGGCGAGCTCTACCTCGGCGGGGTCCGGGTCGCCCGCGGCTACCACCGCAGGCCCGCGCTGACCGCCGAGCGCTTCGTGCCCGACCCGTTCTCGCCCGAGCCCGGC
The DNA here is from genome assembly GCF_044767225.1 of Kitasatospora sp. NPDC101447. Lineage (NCBI taxonomy): Bacteria > Bacillati > Actinomycetota > Actinomycetes > Kitasatosporales > Streptomycetaceae > Kitasatospora > Kitasatospora sp. NPDC101447. The sequence continues at coordinate 349,312 of NZ_JBIWNL010000002.1, read as the reverse complement.
CGCCTGTACCGCACCGGCGACCTGGTCCGCTACGCGGCCGACGGGGTCATCGAGTTCCTCGGCCGGATCGACCAGCAGGTCAAGATCCGCGGGTTCCGGATCGAGCTCGGCGAGATCGAGGCGGCGCTCGCCCGGCACCCCCTGGTCCGCGCGGTCGCCGTGGTGGCCCGGGACGTGCGGCCCGGCGACCGCCGGCTGGTGGCCTACCTCGTCACCGGTGACGGCACGGCCCCGGACATCGCGGCCCTGCGCGCCTACCTGGGCGACCGGCTCCCCGAGTACATGGTCCCCTCACTCTGGGTGGAACTGCCCGAACTGCCGCTCACCAGCAGCAAGAAGGTGGACCGCAAGGCCCTCCCGGTCCCCGAGGCGGGCCGCCCGCAGCTGGAGAGCGGCTACCTCGCCCCCGGCACCCCCGCGGAGGAGGTCGTCGCGCGGATCTGGGGTGAGGTCCTGGGCCTCGACCGGATCGGCGTGCACGACGGGTTCTTCGACCTCGGCGGGCACTCGCTGCTCGCCACCAGGGTGCTGGCCCAGCTGCGCCGGGCGTTCGCGGTCGAGCTGCCGCTGCGCCTGCTCTTCGAGGCGCCGACCGTCGCCCTCCAGGCGGAGGCCGTCGAACGGGCGGTCGAGGCCGAGATCGCGGGGCTCTCCGACGAGGAGGTCGAGGCACTGCTCGCCGAGGAGGCGTAGGGCACCGCCCGGAACCACCCTGACGCGGCCGGCGGGCCGGCCGGACCCCGAGCCCGGCCGGCCCGCCGGCTTCCCCGTCCGCGGCTTCCCGCATCCTCGGGGGCCCGCGCCCTCGGGGGCCCGGCCGGGGGGGGGGGGGGGGGGGGGGGGCCGGGCCCCCCCCCCCCCGGGGGGGGGGGGCGCCCCCCCCC
>NZ_JBIWNL010000002.1:231628-348418 GCF_044767225.1 Kitasatospora sp. NPDC101447 | reverse complement strand
TCCGGCGCCGGCCGCCCCGGGGGCGCCCCGGGGCGGGGCGCCCCCCGGGGGGGGGGCCCCCCCCGGGGGGGGCCGGGGGGGGGGGGCCCCCCCCGGCGCCCCCCCCCCACAGCCGGGCACCGGTGGGCGGACGCCACCGCTCCGGCCGCGTCGGCCCCACCACCGGCGGCCCGGACCGTCCCGGCCCTTCATGGGGGCATCGCCCCCATGTTTCTCCGTCCGGCCTGGCCACGGCCCGGCGGTTCGCGCCACGACCGTCCGACGGCGGACGATCCGCGGTCCGGGCGCCGCCGGGCCGGGCGGCGTGGGACGTGGCGCGGAGCCCCGCGCAGGTCGGAGTCGTCCGGCGCCGGTCCGGCGCGCGGGCCGCTCGGGAAATCTGGGGGCCGTCACCCGATGCCGCGCGGCGCCCACCGGTCGATGCTCTCTACCTGTCGGGCACGGGCACACACCCCAGGAGGAGCCGATGGGCGAACCGGTGAGAGTCAGCGTCGTCGCACAGGACCCGGTGCTGGAGGCCGGTGCGCGGACCAGCCTGCAGTGCCACGGTGACATCGCCGTGGCACTGCCCGGGGAACGGGCGCAGGTCGCGGTCATCATGGTGGACCGGGTGACCCCCGAGGTGATGGAGACGGTGCGCTCCGCCCGCGAGGCGGACCAGCGCCGGGAGATCGTGCTGGTCGCCACGGAGCTGGCGGCCGGCGACGCCGCCCAGGCCTTCGCGGCCGGCACCCGAGGACTCCTGCGCCGCTCCGAGGCCACCGCCGAGCGGCTGGCCTGGACGGTCGTGGCGGCCGCCGCGGGCGACTGCACCCTGCCGCCGGACCTGCTGGACGGGCTCCTCGACGGCGGGGACGGCACCCGCCGTGCCGGCGCGGTGGCGGCCCCGGCGGGCTGGGAGCTGTCGGAGCGGGAACAGGCCGTCCTGCGGCTGGTCGCCGACGGCCGGGAGACCGAGGAGATCGCGCGTGAACTGTGCTACTCCTCCCGCACCGTGACCACCGTGGTGCACGACGTCACCCGGCGGTTCCGGCTCCGCAACCGCGCGCACGCGGTGGCCTTCGCCCTGCGGGCGGGTCTGCTGTGATCGCGACGACGGCGGCCCCGGCCGCGAGGAGCACGGCACCCGCTGCGGCCGTGGCGACGGCCATCCGCCCCACCGCGGGGCCCAGGGTGCGGGTGCGGTCGAGCGACGCGGTGGCGCGCGCGGGCGTGGAGGCCAAGCTGGTGGTGGCGGGGCTCCGGCCGGTCCACGTGCCGGATCCGCAGTCGCGGGACGTGCTGGTGGCCGTCGGCGACACGGTGGAGGGCGCCATCGAGGCCTGCCGGCCCGCCCTGCCGGGCAGCGGCGAGCGGCTGTTGGTGGTGGTGGCCGACGTGCTGTCCCGGCACGGTGTGCTGCGGGCCCTGAAGGCGGGCGCCCGGGCCGTGCTGCTGTCGGCCGAGGCGACGCCGGCGCGGCTGGCCGCGGCCGTCCACTCGGCGCACCGCGGCGAGGGCCGGCTGTCCCACCCGGTGCTCGCCTGCCTGCTCAACGGCTCCTCGGAGCCGACCGGCCGACAACGGCGTTCGGGCAGCTCGCCGTTGACGGACCGGCAGATCGAGGTACTGCGGCTGATGGCGGACGGCCACGGAAACGAGGCCATCGCCCGGACGCTGAGCTGCTCCAAGCACACCGTCAAGAACGTGATCTACGAGCTGATGGGCCAGCTCCAGGTGCACAACAGGGCCCACGCGGTGGCGCACGCCGTGCGGACCGGGCTGATCTGACCGCCGGCCGGGGACCCTTCGCGGCCGGGCACGGCCGCCGGCCGGGACAAACGCGCAGCGCCCCGGCGCCGAGGCTGCCACTCGTTCCCTGGCACCGTGCCGCGGTCCGGCGGCACGCTGCTCCTGCCCGTGTCCACCAGGCGGACACGGCGAACCCTCCCTCCACCCGCGGGCGCCGCCCCGAGCGGCCCGCCGCGGGTTCGATCCCTCCCGAGAGGACCCGATGGACATCGCCGAGGACACCCCGACCACCGGCCAGGATCCCCTGCCGGAGCACGAGTTCAAGACCTTCGAGGAGCTGGAGTCCGAGGTCCGGCTGTACTGCCGCAAGTTCCCGGCCGTCTTCGAGCGGGCCAAGGGCGTCGAACTGCACGCCGAGGACGGCCGGACGTTCATCGACTTCTTCTGCGGCGCCGGGACGCTCAACTACGGGCACAACAACGACTTCATCAAGGCCCGGGTGGCCGAGTACCTCGCCGCCGACGGCATCGCGCACGGCCTGGACATGTACACCGTGGCCAAGCGGGAGTTCCTGACCGCCTTCGCCGACACCGTGCTGCGCCCCCGCGGGCTGGACTACAAGGCGCAGTTCACCGGCCCGACCGGCACCGACGCCGTCGAGGCCGCGCTCAAGCTGGCCCGCAAGCAGACCGGCCGCAGCGGCCTGGTCGCGTTCACCGGCGCGTACCACGGCATGTCGCGCGGCTCGCTCGCGGTGACCGGCAGCCGCCGGGCCCGGCGGGCGGGCGGGGTCAGCGGCCAGGACGTCACGTTCGTCCCCTACGAGGACGGCCCGCAGGGCGCGTTCGACTCGATCGGCTACCTGGAGCGGCTGCTCGCCGACCCCTCCTCGGGCGTCGACCTGCCCGCCGCGGTCATCCTGGAGCCGATGCAGATGGAGGGCGGGGTCTACCCGGCGAGCGCCGAGTGGCTGCGCGCCCTGCGGGAACTCACCGAGCGGCACGGGATCCTGCTGATCCTCGACGAGATCCAGGCGGGCTGCGGCCGCTCCGGCCGGTTCTTCTGCTTCGAGCACGCCGGGATCACCCCGGACGTGGTGACGCTGTCCAAGTCGCTCAGCGGCTACGGGCTCCCGCTGTCGATGGTGCTCTTCAAGCGGGAGTTGGACGCCTGGGAGCCGGGCGAGCACACCGGGACGTTCCGCGGCAACCAGCTGGCCTTCGTCGCCGCCACCGCGGCCTGCGAGCTGTGGCGCCAGGACTCCTTCCACACCCACCTCGCCGCCGCGACCGCCCGCCTGGAGGGCTTCCGCGGCGAACTGGCCGCGCTGGGGCAGGACCTGGTGATGCGCGGACGCGGGATGGCGCTCGGCATCGACCTCGGCGCCTCCGGCGGCGCCCTGCGCGCCGACCGGCTGCAGCGGTACGCCTTCGAGCGGGGGCTGATCGTCGAACTCTGCGGCCGTGATGATGAAGTGGTCAAGCTGCTGCCGCCGCTGACCGTCGACCTCGCACTGCTCGACCGGGGCCTCGACGTGCTGCGGCAGGGCCTGCAGGCGATCTGACACACCATCACGTGAGGAGCGCGCAATGTCCCGACCGATACGCCGCCACCTGATCTCGATCGACGACCTCGACTTCGAGTCCATGCACCGCATCGTGCAGCGCGGCGCCGACTTCGCGGCCGGCCGCTGCGAGGACGCCCGTCCGCTGCAGGACGCGGTGGTGGGCGTCCTGTTCCGCAAGACCTCCACCCGCACCCGCACCGCCTTCTCCGCCGGAACGCTGCGCCTGGGCGGCCGGCTGATCACCTACGGCCCCGGCGACCTGCAGGAGAACACCGGGGAGACGGTCGAGGACACCGCCGCCGTGCTGTCCCGGATGCTCGACGTCCTGGTGGCCAGGACCGTGGGCACCGAGGCCGAGCTGCGGGCGTTCGCCGCCCAGCAGCGGATGGCCGTCGTCAACGCGATGAGCGCCGTCGAGCACCCCACCCAGGCGCTGACCGACCTCACCACGCTGCTCGGCCGGTTCGGGCGGATCGAGGGCCTGCGGGTGCTCTACGTCGGCGAGGGCAACAACACCGCCTCGGCGCTGACGCTGGCTCTCTCCCGCTACCCCGGGACGGCGCTGCACCTGCGCACGCCGGCCGGCTACGGCGTCGAGCAGCGCTACCTCGACCGGGCCGCCGAGTACGCGGCGGGCAGCGGCGCGCTGGTGGAGCAGCGGCACGACATGGCCGACCTGCCCGAGGTCGACGTGGTCTATACCACCCGCTGGCAGACCACCGGTACGACCAAGCCCGACCCCGACTGGCGGCGCCTCTTCGAGCCGTTCCGGGTCGACAAGGCCGTCATGGACGCCGTCCCCGGCGCGCTGTTCATGCACGACCTGCCCGCGCACCGCGGCGACGAGGTGACCGCCGAGGTGCTCGACGGGCCCGACTCGATCGCCTTCGAGCAGGCCGAGAACAAGTACCACAGTGCCCGCGCGGTGCTGGAGTGGTGCGTCGGCGGCGGCCCCGCGGGGGCCGGCGACGAGTGAGCCCGGCCGAAGGGGCCGCCTCCCGGAAACCACCGGGAGGCGGCCCCTTCGGCGTGTCCGGCAGGCGCGGGCCAGCAGCGGCGGGGACGCAGTGACGGGGACGCAGAGGCCGACACGCAGAGGCCGACACGCAGAGGCCGACACGCAGAGGCCGGCCCCCCGCGGTTGCGCCGCGGGGGGCCGGCCTCGACTGCCGCCGACCGTCAGTCCTGTTCCGCCATCAGCCCGTCGAGCACCCCGGCGAGCCCGGCGACGTGCGGCGGCTGCAGCACGCCGAGGTGGTCGCCGCCGACCCGGTGGACCTCCAGGCCCCCGGGGGTCAGCTCGGTCCAGCGCGTCACGTAGTCCCGGAAGGACTGGCCGGAGGCCACGTCGTGCGCGCCGCCGGCGAGTTCGTCGCCGATCAGCAGGTGCATCCGCCCCGGGTAGGGCCGGTGCCGGTAGCCGAGGGTGGCCTGGGCCAGCTCGCGCCAGACCTTCAGCCGGCCCGCCCAGAAGGTGTCACCGGGCCGGGGCGCCAACTTGGGGCCCTCGTCGATGACGTGGTCGAGCACCTTGAGGAACTCCGCCTGCAGGAGTTCGATCTCCTCCTCCCCCTCCGCCAGGTCGAGCTCGCCGAGCAGGCTCTCGCCGCGGGCGAGCATCGCCGCCTCGTCCCACAGGTTCCGGCGGGTGTGGCTGTCCAGGGCGGGGTCGAGCAGGGCGAAGGTGACCTGTTCGCCGTCGTGGTGCAGCCGGTGCGCCAACTCGCTGGTGACCGGTCCGGCCCCGCACCAGCCGAGCAGGTGGTACGGGCCGGTGGGCCGGATGGCCCGGATCCGGGCGAGGAACTGCTCGGCGACGCGGCCGATGCTCTGCGGGGAGGCGACGTCGCGGTGCAGGCCGGGCCACTCCAGGCCGACCACCCGGCGGTCCTCGGCGAGGTGTTCGGCCAGGTGGACGTACCACTGGGCGCCGCCCGGGTAGACGCAGAACAGCGGTGCCCGCCCGCCCTCGCGCCGCAGCCACAGCACGGAGTCCGCGAGGTCGTCCGCGGCGTTCGCCGGGTCGGCGACGAGCGCGGGCGCGAGGTCGGCGGCGACGGCGGGGTCGATCGCCCGGGCCAGCTCGGCGACCGTACGGTGCTGGTAGAAGTCACGGAAGGCGACCGCCGTCCCGTGCTCCTCCCGGAGCTTGACGATCACCCGCATCGCGATCAGCGAGTGCAGGCCGAGGTCGGTGAAGGAGTCGTCCATGCCGATCCGGGGCAGGCCCAGCACCTCGGCGAGCGCCGTCGCCAGGAGGCCCTCGATCGCGGTGCGCGGCGCCAGGTACGGCGTGGCGGGGAGGCTGTCGGCCTCGGGCTCGGGCAGGGCGTGCGGGTCGACCTTGCCGCTGCGGGTCAGCGGCAGGGCGTCCAGCAGGACGAAGGCGGACGGGACGAGGTACTCGGGCAGGTGCCCGAGCAGCCAGTCCCGCAGCTCCACGGGCTGGATGTCCGCGCCCTCGCGCGGCACGACGTACGCGACCATGCTGCGGTCGCCGCCGGCCGCGGTGCGCACCCGGACGGCGACCTCCCGGACCGCCCCGTGGCGACGGAGCATGCCCTCCACCTCGCCGGGCTCGACCCGGTAGCCGCGGATCTTCACCTGGTTGTCCGCCCGGCCGCCGAACTCCAGCAGGCCGTCCTCCCGGTAGCGGGCCAGGTCCCCGGTGCGGTAGAGCCGGGCGCCGGGCGCGGCCGCGTACGGGTCCGGGACGAAGCGCTCGGCGGTCAGCGCGGGCCGCTCGGCGTAGCCGCGGGCCAGCTGGGCGCCTCCGATGTACAGCTCGCCCATGACGCCGACCGGGACGAGCCGCTGGTCGCGGTCGAGGATCCGCATCACCGTGTTGGCCACCGGCCGGCCGATCGGCACCGGGCCTTCGGGCAGGCTGTCGGCGCGGGACTTCAGGATGCAGCAGCCGACGGTCGCCTCGGTCGGGCCGTAGTGGTTGACCACCGCCGTGTCCGGGGCGTGTTCGGTCCAGGCGCTGAGCGCCTCGCGGGTGAGCTCCTCGCCGCCGACCACCAACCGGTCGGTGGCGGAGGCGAGCGCGGCGGGCGGCAGGGTCTGGTTGAGCAGCGCCAGGTGGGTGGGGGTCAGCTTGACCAGGCCGAATCCGCCGCGCTCCAGGACGGCGACCAGACCGTCCAGGCCGGGGGTGCCGTCGTCCTCGGTGAGGGTGACCGGCCGCCCGGAGAGCAGCGCGGGGAAGAGCGAGGTGACCGGCAGGTCGAAGGCCATCGCGGAGTACAGCGGCGAGCCGGTGCCGTGCACGTCCGGGAACTCGGCGCCCGCCCAGGTCGCGTAGTTGACCAGGGAGCGGTGCTCGATCATCACCCCCTTGGGGGTGCCGGTGGAGCCGGAGGTGTAGACGATGTACGCCAGGTTGGCGGGCGTCGCGATCGGGCCGAGGTCGTCCCCGTCCTGCGCGTCGGTCTCCGTGTCGCGGTCGAGCAGCACGGCCTCGGCGGGCAGGCCCGCGACCAGCGGGGCCAGCTCCGCCTGGGTGAGGACGGCCGCGGCGCCGGTCTCGGTGAGCACGCCGGCCAGCCGCCGGGCCGGGTGGGCGGGGTCGAGCGGCAGGTAGGCGGCACCGGACTTGAGGACCGCGAGCAGTGCCGCGACCAGGTCCGGGCCCCGGCGCAGCAGCACCCCGACCTTCGACTCGGGGCCGACGCCGAGCCCGCGCAGCCGCCGGGCGATCCGGTTGGCGCGGGCGTTGAGTGAGGCGTAGTCGACGGTGCTGCCGTCGGCGCAGTGCAGCGCGGCCGCGTCCGGGGTGCGGGCGGCCTGCTGCTCGAACAGCTCGTGCACGCAGGCGTCCGGGGCGGCCGTCCGGGGGCCGGTCGCGAACCGGTCGAGCAGTTCGCGCTCCTCGGCGGCGAGGGCGTCGGCGCCGGAGTCGCCCAGCGGGTCGGCGGCCATCGCCTCCAGGATCCGCCGGTACAGCCCGGCCAGCCGCTCCCCGTTGGCCCGGCTGATCCGCTCCGGGCGGCCGTAGAGGACGAACACGCCGGGGAAGGTCGAGGCGTCCAGCGCGAACTCGTTCGGGCTGACGTCGACGACCTTGCCGGAATCGATCTGCCGGTCGTCCAGGACGTGGAAGTCCAGGTAGGTGAAGGACACCTCGACCAGCGGGCTGCCGTCGCCCCAGGCGCGCTGCATCTCCGGCAGCGGGAAGCGGCGGTGCGGCCAGGCGTCCACCTCGGCGGCGAAGACCTGCCCCACCAGCTCGCGCCACGTGCCGCCGGTCAGTTCGACGCCGAGCGGCACGGTGTTGAGGTGCATGCCGCGCACCAGCTCGCCGCCCTCCGTCTCCAGGCGCCCGTTGAAGACCAGTCCGCTGTGGAAGCGGCGGCTGCCGCTGATCACGGCCATCGCCTTCAGGTGCGCGGCGAACAGCACGCTCTTGAGCGGCACCCCGCCGGCCGCGGCCAGCGCGCGCAGGCCCGGCTCCAGGTCGTGGAACGGAACGGTGACCTGGTACGGCCGCTCGCCGGCCGCCGGGTCGGCGGCCCAGGACGGCGGCAGGACGACGCGCTCGAAGTCGCCGACCCGCTGCTGCCAGAACGCGCGGTCCTCGGTGCCGGCGAGGGAGCGCCGCTCCAGCGCGATGTGGTCGGCGTAGCGGACGGTGTGCCGCTGCCCGGTGTCGGCCGGGGCCCGCCCGTCGCGGATCGCCCGGTAGTCGCGCATCACCTCGTCGATCAGCGAGTGGTGGCTCCAGCCGTCGAGGATCGCGTGGCACTCGATGAAGGAGAACGTCCAGCGGTCGTCGGCGGTCTGGTGGACGTGGAAGCGCAGCATCGGCGCCCGGCCGATGTCGAAGGGCGTGCGGCGGGTCCGGGTGGTGAACTCCGTGAGCTCGGCCTGGATCCGCTCCTCGTCGAGCCCGCGCAGGTCGTCGTGGCCGACCTCCACCGTCCCGTCGGCGTGGACGAGCTGGAGCGGCTCGGAGTACCCGGTGAGGTCGAAACTGGTGCGCACGATCTCGTGCCGCCGGGCGAGCCGGGCCGCGGCCTCCCGCATCGCGCGCAGCGAGAACGGCGCGTCGTCGACGAACGGGAACAGCGTGATGTTGTGGTACGGGCTCTCGTCCCGGTCCGCGAGCATCTGGTAGACCATCGCGGCCTGCACCATGGCGAGCGGGTAGGCGTCCACCAGGCCGGTCGGCAGGGCGGCGCGGTCGGCTGCCGAGAGCAGCTCGAACGGCGCCACCCGCTGCTCCTCCACGCCGGCCGGTCCGCCGGGCGCGGCCTGGTCGGCGAACCGGGCCAGGCCCTCGACGCTCTGGTGCACCAGCAGGTTCTGCACCGTCAGGTCGATCCCGCGCCGCCGCAGCGCGCCGACGACCTTGATCGCCCGGATCGAGTCGCCGCCCAGGTGGAAGAAGTTGTCGAGGGCGCCGACCCGGGGCAGGCGCAGGACCTCGGCCCAGGTCTCGGCGACGACCCGCTCGGTGCCGGTGCGCGGGGCGACGTGCTCGGCGCCGCCGAGCGCGCGGTGGGCCTCGGGGGCGGGCAGGGCGCGGCGGTCGATCTTGCCGTTGGCCGTCATCGGGAAGGCCGCCAGCGGGACGAAGACCGCCGGCACCATGTAGCCGGGCAGCGTCCGGCCGAGGGCCGCGCGCAGCTCCGCCACGTCGAGGGTGCGGCCCGCCCGGGGGGCGACGTACGCGACCAGCCGGGCCTCCCGCTCCTCGGCGCCGCGGTGCGCGATCACCAGGCTCTTGTCCACGTCGGGGAGGGCGCCGATGGCCGCCTCGATCTCGCCGGGCTCGATCCGGTGGCCGCGGATCTTCACCTGGCTGTCGGCCCGGCCGAGGAACTCCAGTTCGCCGTCGGCGCCGTAGCGGGCGAGGTCCCCGGTGCGGTACATCCTGGCGCCCGGTGTGCCGGCGTACGGGTCGGGCAGGAAGCGTTCGGCGGTCAGCCCCGGGCGGTTCAGGTAGCCGCGGGCCAGGCCGGGCCCGGAGACGTGGAGCTGGCCCGGGACGCCGATCGGCACCGGGTTGAGCTCCGCGTCGAGGAGGTGGAGCCGCAGGTCGCCGAGCGGGCGGCCGATCGGGCTGCGCCGGGCACCGGCGGTCTCCTCGGCCCGCACCGGGCGGTGGGTGACGTGGACGGTGGTCTCGGTGATGCCGTACATGTTGACCAGGACGGGCCGCCGGTCGCCGAACCGCTCGAACCAGGGCCCCAGTTCGGCCACGTCCAGCGCTTCGCCGCCGAAGACCACGGTCCGCAGCGACAGGGCCTCGGGGCGCAGGTCGGCCAGCGCGACGGCCTCCTGCAGGCCGCGGAAGGCCGAGGGGGTCTGGTTGAGCACGGTGACGCGCTCGGCGACCAGCAGGTCGAGGAAGTCCTGCGGGGAGCGCGAGACGGCGAACGGCACCACCACGACCCGGCCGCCGTTCAGCAGCGCGCCCCACAGCTCCCAGACCGAGAAGTCGAAGGCGTAGGAGTGGAACAGCGTCCACACGTCGTCCGGGCCGAAGCCGAAGTCCTCCTGGCAGGAGCGCAGCAGGCGCAGCACGTTGGCGTGCGTGACGGGGACGCCCTTGGGGGCCCCGGTGGAGCCGGAGGTGTGGATGACGTAGGCGGTGTTGCCGGACGTCGCCGGCGGGGCGGGGTCGGTCTCGGGCCAGTCCCGGTCGGCCTCGTCGAGCAGCACGGTGGTGACGTTCTCCTCGCCGGTGCTCCGGTCGGCGACCAGGACGGTCGCCCCGGCATCGGCGAGGATGTAGGCGAGCCGGTCGGCCGGCTGGCCCGGGTCCAGCGGGAGGTAGCCCGCACCGGACTTGAGCACACCGAGCAGCGCCACCACCAGGCCGAGCCCGCGCTCGCAGCGCACGCCGACCAGGCTCTCCGGGCCGGCGCCGAGCGCACGCAGCCGGTGGGCCAGCCGGTTGGCCCGGGCGTTCAGTTCCGCGTACGTCAGCGAGACGCCGTCGCAGGTCGCGGCGGGGGCGTCGGGAGTGCGCTCCACCCACTGCCGGAACACCTCGGGCAGGGTCTCGTCGGCGGGGTAGCTGCGGCCGGCTCCGCTCCAGGACGCGAGGAGTTCGCGCTCGGCGTCGGGCAGCAGGTCGAGCCGGTTGACCGGTCGGCCGGGGTCGGCGGCTATCCCGGCCAGCAGCCGCAGGTAGTGCGCGACGGTCCGCTCGATCGTCTCCGGGTCGAACAGAGCGGTGGCGTACTCCAGTTCGCCGCTGATCGAGCCGTCGGCGGTGGTGGTGAGCGCGAGCGAGAGGTCGAACTTGGCGGGGTGCCAGTCCACCGCCTGCAGCTCGGCACGCAGCGCACCCGGCTCGGCCGGGGTGTGCGCGGCGAGCTGGAAGACCACCTGGAAGATCGGGTTGCGGGAGGGGTCGCGTTCGGGCGCCAGCTCGTCGACCAGCCGCTCGAACGGGGTCTCCTGGTGGGTGAACGCGCCGAGCGCGGACTCCCGCACGCGGCCGAGCAGTTCCAGGAACGACGGGTCGCCGGCGAGGTCGGCGCGCAGGGCGACGGTGTTGGCGAACAGGCCCACCATGGCCTGGACGTCGACCTGCTCCCGGCCCGCGACGGGGGTGCCGACCACCACGTCGGTCTGCCCGCAACTGCGGCCCAGCAGGAGCTGGAAGGCGGCCAGGAAGACCATGAACGGGGTGGCGCCCCGGCTGCGGCCCAACTCCTCCAGCGGCACGACGAGTTCGGCCGGGACGGTGAACATCGCGACGGCGCCGGCGGCGTCCCGGACCGGACCGCGGGGCCGGTCGGTGGGCAGCGCGAGCGGGGTGAGGTCGGCCAGGGTGTCGCGCCAGTAGGCGAGTTGGGAGGCCAGCCGGTCGCCGGACAGCTGCTCGCGCTGCCAGACGGCGAAGTCCGCGTACTGCACGGCGGGCGAGCCGAGCGGGTCCGGCAGGCCGACCGCGAACGCCTCGTAGAGCCGCCCGAGTTCGCCGAGCAGGACGTCCTCCGACCAGCCGTCCGAGGCGATGTGATGGATCGTCAGCAGCAGCGCGTACGCGTCGCCGGGGAGCTTGGCGAGCAGCGCCCGGACGGGGTGCCCGGCAGCCAGGTCGAACGGCTGCCGGCCGTCCTCGGCCACCAGCTCGGCGAGCCGGCGCTCGGCCTGCTCCGGCCCGTCGGACGCCAGGTCGACGGTGGTCAGGGCGATCGGCCCCGGTGCGTCGATCACCAGCACCGGCTCGTCGTCCACGGCCGGGTAGCGGGTGCGCAGCACCTCGTGCCGGGCGACCAGCGCGTCCAGCGCGCGCCGCAGCGCCACCGGATCCACCGGTCCCGGCAGGCGCAGCAGCAGCGGCATCAGGTACTCGACGCCGCCCGGCCGGAGCCGGTCGAGCACCCACATCCGGCGCTGCGCGAACGACAGCGGGAGCGCGCCGTCCCGCGGCACGGGGGCGATCCCCTCCTGCCGCTTCTTCGTCAAGCCGCTGAGGCGCCGCTGCAGCAGCTCCGTGCGGGAGCTCGGGCTCGTGCTCATCCTTCGCCTTCCTGTGCGTGCGACCGGGTCAGCGGTCCGGTGACGCTCCACCGGCCCGGCGTCAGCCTGCCGACTGCGGGAAAGGGGCGGCAGGGTCAGCACGGCCGAGGTTCCGGCGGCGAACTGCGCGCGTGACTGCCGGTCCTTCTCTGGGCCCGGGGCGGCCGGCCTCCCAGCATCGGACCATGACCGACACCGTGCGCGAGGAAGTCCCCCGGAACGTCCCGCCGCTGCTGCGCAACCGGGACTTCCTGCTGCTCTGGCAGGGAGCGGCGGTCTCCGGGCTCGGATCCAACGCCTCCAGTGTGGCGTACCCGCTGCTGGTCCTCGCGCTGACCGGGTCCCCGGCCGACGCGGGAGCCGCCGGCTTCGTCGCACTGGTGCCGCAACTCCTGTTCCAGCTCCCGGCGGGAGCCCTGGTCGACCGCTGGAACCGCCGACGGACGATGATCTGGTGCGACGTGCTGCGCATCCTGGCCATCGGCAGCGTCGCGGCGGCCCTGCTGCTGGACCGGCTGTCGCTGCCGCACATCCTCGCGGTGGGCTTCACCGAGGGCACGCTGACGGTGTGCTTCCAGATCGCCGCCTCGGCGGCCGTCCCCAACGTGGTGCACCCGTCCCAGCTCGCCGCCGCGCTCTCCCGCAACGAGGCGCGGGCCCGCGGCGCCACGATGCTCGGCAAACCGCTGGGCGGCGCCCTGTTCGGCTTCGGCCGCGCACTGCCGTTCCTCTTCGACGCCGTCAGCTACCTGTGGTCGCTGGTCTCCCTGCTGCTGATCCGCACCGAGTTCCAGGCCGAACGGCGCCCCCGCAGCGGCCCGCTGCACCGCGAACTCACCGAAGGCGTCCGCTGGTTGTGGCGCCAGCCGTTCATCCGCACCACGACCTTCCTGATCGCGGGCAGCAACCTGCTGTTCCAGGCCGTGTTCCTGACGGTCATCCTGATGGCGCGCGACCAGGGCGGCTCACCGGCACAGATCGGCGTGATGTTCGGCCTGGGAGCGGTCGGCGGGGTGCTGGGCTCGCTGCTGGCGCCCGAGCTGGAACGGCGGCTGTCGATGCGGACCGTGGTGATCGGCGCCAACTGGGCCTGGGCGCTGCTGGTCCCGGTGCTCCTGGTGGTCCACGGCCCGTACCTGATCGGCGCGGTGTACGCCCTGATGTGCTTCGTCGGGCCGGTGTGGAACGTGGTGACCTCCGCCTACCAGCTCGCCGTCACCCCGGACGCCATCCAGGGCCGGGTGATCGGCGCGGTCGGCCTGATCGCCTTCGGTGCCGTCCCGCTGGGTTCGCTGATCGGCGGCGAGTTGCTCGCCCGGTTCGGGGCGCACTCCACCGTGGTGGTCCTGGCCGCCTGGATGGTCCTCCTCGGCGCGACCGCCACCCTCAGCCCCTCCGTGCGCTCCGCACCGTCCCTGGCCGGCGTCGCCCCCGGGCAGCCGGCCGCCGCCGACGGCGCCACCGCGGCCGGGGCCGAGGACGCCGCCGGCATCACCGACGCCACCGCCACCGAGTCCGCTCCGAGCGCGTGACGCGTGACCCGTGGCGCGTGGCCCGCGGCGCGTGAGTGCCGCGTCGCGTACGCCGGCCCGTACGCCGTCCTGCGGCCGTCCGGCGCGGGTGCGCCGCCGCCCGGGGTGACCGGCCGGTCCGCCGTGCGCTGCGGGCTTCGCGGCCCGGGGACACAGCGGCACCGCGCGCATGCTCGTCCCGCTGCCCGTTTGTCTCTTGCCGCCGTTCCCCACAGCCCGGCAGGCTCGCCCCGTCGCAGTGTCAAACCTTAAGGCTAGGAGGGTAGTTGTGGCCGAGGAAGCCACCGAAACCTGCACGTCCCGGATCGTCGTCGACGATGTGGAGCCGCACACCGGGCCCGCGTGGACCGGGACGCGGCCGACGAGCCCGCGCCGCCGCACCGACGGCGACACCATCGACGGGGCCCGTGCGCATGTCTGACACCGTGCCGGCCGGTGTACTCCGGACCGTGGGCCGAACGCCGCTGGTCGAGCTGACCAGAATCGACCCGACCAGCCACTTCCGCCTCTTCGCCAAGCTGGAGGCGCACAACCCGGGCGGCTCCATCAAGGACCGCTCCGCACTGGAGCTGTTGAGCGAGGGCATCCGCTCGGGCCGGCTGATCCCCGGGCTGTCGGTCGTCGTCGAGTCCAGCTCCGGCAACCTGGGCATCGGACTCGCCCAGGTCTGCGGGTACTTCGGGATCCGCCTCATCTGCGTGGTGGACCCCCGCGCCAACCGGCAGAACATCGCGATCATGCGGGCGCTGGGCGCCGAGGTCGAGGTGGTCACCCGGACCGACCCGGCCACCGGCGAATACCTGCCGGTGCGGATCCGGCGGGTGCGCGAGATCCTCGCCAGGACCGAACACGCCTACTGGCCGGACCAGTACTCGAACCCGCTCAACCCGCGCTCGCACCACGCGACCATGCGGGAGATCCGGGAGGCCCTGCCCGGCGGCCCGGACTACCTGTTCTGCGCGACCAGTTCCTGCGGAACGCTGCGCGGCTGCGCCGAGTACGCGCGGGAGCAGCAGCTCCCGGTGACCATCGTGGCCGTCGACGCCGAAGGCAGCGTCATCTTCGGGCGCCGGCCCGCGCCCCGGCTCATCCCCGGCCACGGCGCCGCCGTCCGGCCGGCACTCCACCAGGACGGCCTGGCGGACGAGGTGGTGCACGTCAGCGATCTGGACTGCGTGGTCAACTGCCGGCGCCTGGCGCACCGCGAGGCCATCCTCGCCGGCGGCTCGTCGGGCGCGGTGCTCGCCGCGGTCCGGCAGATGGGCGACCGGATCCCGCCCGGCGCGACCTGCGCGGTGATCCTCCCCGACCGGGGTGAGCGCTACCTCGACACGATCTACGACGACGACTGGGTCACGTCGCACTTCGGCGACGTCACCCACCTGTGGAGGGAGAACGGTCCGATGGCCGAGGTGACACCATGCTGATCCTGACAGCCCGCGAGGTCCGGCAGGTCCTGGACGGTGCGGAGCACCAGGTGGTCGAGGCGGTGAGCCGGGCGTACCGGCTGCACGCCGCCGGACGGACCGCGCTCCCCCACTCGCTCTTCCTGCGCTTCCCCGAGGAGGCCCGCAACCGGATCATCGCCCTGCCCGGCTACCTCGGGAACACCGGGGACGCCGACGACCGGGAGCCGGTCGCCGGCATCAAGTGGATCTCGTCCTTCCCGGGCAACCTGGCCTCCGGACTGGAGCGCGCCTCGGCCGCGATCATCCTCAACTCGATGCGCACCGGCCACCCCGAGGTACTGCTGGAGGGCTCGGTGATCTCCGCCCGGCGCACCGCGGCCAGCGCCGCCCTCGCGGCCGCGACGCTCGCCCCGCAGGAGCCGCAGACCGGCGCCACCCTGATCGGCTGCGGCGTGATCAACTTCGAGGTGCTCACCTTCCTGCGCGCCCTGCTGCCCGACCTGGCCGAAATCACCCTGTTCGACCTCGACCCGGCCCGCGCCCAGGCGTTCGCCGAACGGTGCGCGGCCCGGTTCCCCGGGCTCAAGACCACCACGGCCGACCGGATCGAGGACGCCCTGGCGGCCCACCGGCTGGTCTCCCTGGCCACCACCGCCTCCACCCCGCACCTGGACCCCTCCCCCTGCCGACCGGGGACGCTGCTGCTCCACCTGTCCCTGCGTGACCTCGCCCCGGAGACCATCTTGTCCAGCGTCAACATCGTCGACGACGGCGACCACGTCTGCCGCGAGTCCACCTCCCTGCACCTCGCCGAACAGCAGACCGGCCACCGCGACTTCATCGCCGACTCGATCGGCGCCATCCTCACCGGCGGCCGCCACCACCGCGACCCCGAGGCGCTGACGGTCTTCTCGCCCTTCGGCCTCGGCGTCCTCGACCTCGCCGTCGCCGACCTGGTCCACCACAGGGCGCAGGAGCAGGGCCTCGGCACCGACGTCCCGGACTTCCTCAGCCCCGAAGCATAGGAGGCCGGACGCGTCGGGACGCGATGCCGGGCGGGGCGGGGAGCAAGGTGTCCCCGCCCCGTCCGGCATCGCCCGGAGCCCCCGGTCACTTCCCCCGATCAGTCCCCGCACAGCGCCCGGGCGAGGCGGCACAGCTCCGCGCGGTCCGCGCTGCCCGTCTTCTGCAGCAGGCTGGCAATGTGCTTCTCCACCGTCCGGGGCGAGATGGACAGCCGCTGGGCGACGTCCTGGTTGCCGAGGCGCTCCACGAGCAGGGCGAACACGTCGTACTCACGCGGCGTCACCCCGCTCGCCCGCAGCGTCTCGGGGATCAGCTCCCGCCCGCTGCGCCGCTGGGCGACCGACACGCCCGCCTGCCGGATCAGCGACCGGCAGGCGCCGGCGACGGAGCGCACGCCGGCCTCGTGGAAGTACTCCTCCGCGGTCCGCAGCCAGGCGACCGGCTCGCCCCAGCCGTCGGCGAGGGCGGCCTCGGCGACCAGGCGCAGTCCGAGGTGCCGGGCGGTCGGGAACCCCCGGGACGCCTGCAGCGACTGCTCCACCCGGCCGGCGGCCTCCCCGCCGCGGCCCTCGCGTCCGAGCAGGACGGCGTCGGCCAGCAGCATGAACTGCCGGTTCCACGCCAGGGCGGCGGCCGGCGCCGCCAGGACCGTCGCGTACGCCGTGCGGTCGGCGGTGCCCGCGAGGACGCCGAGCAGCGCACCGAGGCCGTACCGTCCGCTGAGGTAGAACACGTTGGGGTGCCGGTCCTCCCAGGCGGCCGCGGCGGCGAGGTCGGCACCCGCCCGGGCGCGGTTCTCCTCCAGGAGCGCGCAGAACGCCCGGCACAGGCCGTGCAGGACCGGCGTGAGGAAGGAGTCCGAGTCGTCGGCCTGCTCGAAGCGGAGCAGTTCCCGCTCCATCTGCCGCCGCCGGCCCTGGTGGGCGGCGAGGGTGGCGGCCACCAGCAGCAGGTAGCGGTGGCTGCCGAGGTTGCGCATCCGGGCGCTCGGCTCCAGGCAGCGGTCGATGATCTCCCGGGCGGCCGTGAAGTCGGCACGCTGCAGGGCGTCCATGGCCAGCAGGCCTTCCGCGTGCTGGGCGAGGACGAGGGCGCCCAGGTCGCGGGCGGCGTCCCGGGCCTCCCGGATCCGACGCGCGTCACCGGTGCGCATGAAGGCGTTCCCGCCGAGCCGCAGCAGCGCCTCCACCCGCCAGACCGGCAGGGTGTGCGTCTCCGCGACGGCGAGCATCCGCTCCAGGCAGGCGTCCGCGTCGTCGAAGCCGCGTTCGCGGGCCAGCAGGGCGAGCAGCTGCCACGCCTGGCAGGCCACCACGGGGAGCTTCTCGCGCTCGGCGACCTCGGCCGCCTCGCGGGCCAGCCGCTCGGTCTCCGCCGTCGCCCCGCCGTGGCCGGGCAGCAGCGCCAGGTGGCCCTCGACCACGGCCAGGGCGGCGGTCTGGCGGGGATCGCCGGAGCCGCCGAGCTGCGCACGGGCCGCGGCGATCTGCGTCCGGGTGTCGGCGGCGCGCTCGGCGATCACCGCCGCCCAGGCGAGCCTGGTGTGCAGGGCGATGCGACGCTCGATGTCCAGCGCGTCGGCCCCGGCCGCCGGCAGCGACTCGGCCAGCGCGAACACCCGGTCCAGCTGACCGGCCTCGGCCAGCGCGTAGACCAGCGACTCGATGACGTCGGTGCGGTCGGACGCCGCGGCCGACTCGTGGGCCCGCTCCAGCAGCTTCACCGCGGTGGCGGAGGCCCCCGCGGCGAGCGCCCGGCGGCCCGCCTCGGCGTAGAGCAGCGCCGCCCCCGCCCGGTCACCGCCCAGCTCCCGCAGGCGCGCCACCAGCTGGCAGCGCCCGTCGGCGAGCGCCGGGTCGGCCGCCAGGATCGCCTCGGCCGCCCGGCGGGCGATCACGGCCCGCTCGGCCGGCGGCAGCCCCGCGAGCAGGGCCTCCGCGGTGAGCGCGTGCCGGAAGGCGTACTGGTCGACGGCGGTGGAGTCGGGGACGACGAAGCCCGAGGCGGCCGCCGCCGCCAGGTGGTCGAGCAGCAGCCGCATGCTGTGGCCGGTGATCAGCTGGAGCGTGCCGAGCGAGAAGCCGGTGCCCAGGGTGGCGGCGAGCAGCAGCAGGTCGCGCACCTGGGGATCGAGCTGCTCCAGTCGGTGCCGCAGGCCGCTGACCACGCTGGCCGGCACGGCGGCCGCCAGGTCGCCGACGACCACCCAGCCGTCGCCGTCCTGGCGCAGCGCCCCGGAGCCGACCATCTCGGTCAGCAACTCCTCGACGAGGTAGGGGTTCCCGTTGCTGATGGTGCTCAGCCGGTCGACCACCGCGGCGGGCACCTGCTCGGAGCCCAGCTCCAGACAGCCGGCGGCGAGCGCGCCGATCTGCGTCGGCCCGAGCGGCTCCAGGGCGGCCAGCGAGGCGACCCGGCGCCGCTCACCGCCCCGGGCCAGCTCCAGGGCGGCCCCCGGCTCGGGCCGCAGGGTGGCCACCAGGAGGACGGGCAGTCCGGCCAGGTTGTCGACCAGGTAGTCCACCACGGCGATGGTGTCCGAGTCGGCCTCGTGCAGGTCCTCCAGGACGAGCAGGCAACCACCGTCCCGGCCGAGCACGGCCAGCAGCCGCAGCACGGCCTCGGCCAGCTCGACCGCACTCTCCGGGTAGCCGGGCACGGCCGTGTGCCGCCACTGCGGGATCACCAGGCCCAGCGCCGGACGGTACGGCTCCAGCTCCGGGTCGTCGGGGACACCGACGACCCGGAAGCGGGAGTTCAACGCCTCGATGAGCGGGCGGTACGGGATCCCGGCACTGGTCGGGCTGCCGCGTCCGCGCAGCACCGGCAGGCCCAGCGCCTCGGCCCGGCCGGCACAGTCCCCCGCCAGCCGGGACTTGCCTATCCCCGCCTCCCCCACCAGGAAGACCGCGCGGCCCGCATGGGACTGAAGACCGCTCAGGCTGCTCTCAAGCAGCCCGAGTTCGGTCTCACGGCCAATGATCGTCGGGGAAGTGTTGCGCACATTCGCAGGCTACTGTGCCGAAGTTGTGATGAATAGTGATCTCCACAGGAAGGTGGTCGTGCTGCCGCGGGGTGCGCGGCCCGGGCCCGCCTGCCTGTTCCGGCCGGTCCGTCCGGCGGTGCGGCCGGATCCGGCCTGCCCGGCGGTGCGTTCGGATCCGGCCCGCCCGGCGGCGCGGTCAGTGACGCTCGTCACCCACCACCTTGCTGATGGTGGTCCACGCGCTGGTGGAGCGGAACGCCGTGGGCCCGCTGAGCAGTCGGGACCGGCGGCCGAGCCCGCCGCCGGTCCGCAGCCGGATCTCACCCGCCGGGTGATCGACGGTGGCGGCGCGGTGCGCGCCGGCGGGCTGCATCGGGCGCTGCGCGAGGGCGGTGGTGTTCATGAACGGTGTTCCCTTCCGGCAGATGATCTCGAAGGTCGACGTCCGACGGTCTCGGAGGCGACCGCGTTGCTGTGACCGCGGTTCGGGCACAGTGGCCCGACCGGGCACGGTGGTTCGGCTGCGCACGGTGGTTCGGTTTGGCAGGCTGGTTCGGTCGGGCAAGGTGGTTCGGTCGGACGGGCTGACGGCGGGGCTCAGGGGTTCGGTGCCCGCAGCAGCAGCGCCGACGGGACGCGGTCGGCGAAGCCGAGCCGCAGCAGGCCGTGGCCGAGGCCGGCCAGACCGGTGAGCAGTCCGGGCGGCGTGATCCCGCCGGGGGCCGGGCAGCGCGGGCCACGCCGGACCGCACCGGCGGCGCGGGCCCGAAGTGCCGGACGGTCGGGCATTCGGTGCAGCAGCTCCAGGACGCCCCACTCGCCGTGGCACAGACCGTGATCGGGCAGCGGTCCGGCGCCGGCGAGGTGCCCGACGACCTCGGCGACGGCCTCGGCCGACCCCGGGTCCGCCATCGCCTCGGCCCGGTCCGCGACCGCCAGCGCCACCCCGGCCCGGCCGGTGCACCAGGAGAGGTCGGCCCCGACGGACGGCACCGCGGCCACGGCCGAACGCAACGCGGCCAGCCCCGACCGGCGGTAGCGCTCCCCGCCCCCGCCGGAGGCGAAGCCGAGCAGCGCCCAGCCGACCCCGGCCGCGCCGGTCGCAAAGCCCGGTTCCACCGGGACCGGCGCGGCGGCGAGCCGGTCGGCGCAGGCACCCGCGCCGCGCCGGAGCCCGGCCGACGGGCACACCCGGTGCGCGGCCAGCAGCGCGACCAGACCGCCCGCGGTGCCGTCGAGCACACCGAGCGGCTGCTCGGCCCCGGCGGCCCGGACGGTCAGATCGGCCGCCGGCTCGACCAGGGCGCGCAGCCCGGCGTCGTCCAGGGCGACCGCCGTCTGCGCGAGGGCGTACAGGATGCCGCCGAGCCCGGTGAAGGCGCCCGAGCCGACCGCGCCCAGGTCCTCGTCCGGGAGCGCGGCGAGGCGCTCCAGCAGTTCCGGCACCGGGTGCAGCGCGGCAAGCGCCGTGTCCGCGTAGCGGTCCGTGCCGGTGACCGCGGCGAGTTGGGTGAGGAACAGGGCGACCCCGGTGTATCCGTTCCCCAGGTCGGCACCGCAGGGCGCGAGCCTGCGGTACCGCTCGCCGAGCAGCTCCATGGCCAGCCAGTTCGCCTGCCCCGGCCCCCGGTGCGCCTGCTCGACCAGCTGGTCGCCGATGTCCCGGGCGGCGGCGAGCAGCCGCTCGGGGGCGGGCAGTTCACCGTCCTGTTCGGGGGTGCGCGGGACGGGCACCGCGGCAGGATGGGCCGGTTCCGCGGCACGGCAGGCCAACGACGCCCGGATGATCCGCTCCTGCCCCGCGAGGTCGGCCTCGTCCATCGCCGCCAGGCGCTCCATCACCCGGGCCAGTCCGGGCCGGTCGAGGGCGCCGGGGATACGAGCACCGGTGCCGCTCCACAGGTCGACGCCACCCGGACGGGCGGTGAACACCGGCACGTCGCCGTCCCACAGCTCGGCGACCTCATGGTCGAGCAGTCCCGGCCAGCCCTGGTCGTCCACGGCGTCCGTACCGAGCAGCCGCAGCAGCCCCTCCCGGTCGCCCGGCTCCCGCAGCACGTCGGGGTGGGTCGCCTCGGCGAGGACCGTCGCGTAGACCTGCGTGGCCCGGGTCACCACCCGGACCTCGTCGGCGGCGAAGCGCCGCAGCAGTCCGGCCAACTCCCGCCGGCCCGTCAGGATCGCGCGGTAGCCAGCGCGGAAACCGGCCACCAGCGCCCCCGCGTGAGCCGCGGGCTCGGCCTCGACACCGCCCAGCTGCGGGCGGTTGACCCCGCCGTCGACGACGCCGGGCCGGCGGACCAGCCGCATCTCGTCGGTACCGGCGGCCTCCCAGCCGACCGCCTCCAACGGCGAGCCGTGACCGGCGCCGCCCCCCAGGCCGGAAAGGTCCAGCGCGGCCTCGTCCCCGAGCACCAGGTGCGGCAGCAGACCGGTCCGCTGGACGGACGCATCCAGCGCGCGGCCCGCCGGGTCGTCGTCGGTGCGGTCCTCGCCCTCGTACCCGGGCGGGTGGAACAGCGTCTCGACGTCCACCGGCACCGGGTGGTCGGCGCAGGCGATCAGGTTCTCGTGGTGCAGGTCGGTGAGGTCGAGGACGTGCGCGATGGCGAGCAGCGCACCCTGCCGCCGGTAGAACCGCTCCAGCTCCGACGCGGAGGCGCAGGGCCGGGCCTCGACGAACTCCGTCCAGCCGTAGTCCGGCCGGGCCAGGAGAGCGGGCGTACGCAACCCGGGTGACCCCGGGCGGGCGTTGAACCAGTCCACCAGTTCGCCGAAGTGGCGGTCGGCCGCGAGCGAACGGGGCTTGTAGACCACCCGACTGCCATCGGCGAAGCACAGTACCGCCACCCGACGGCCACCCCGGTGCGCATCACCGACGGCCCGGTCCACGGCGACCAACGGCCCCGGGTCGCGCCCGCCCAACAACCGGGCGACCACCTCGGAGCGGTCGGCGGCGTACCGGGTGAGCACCTCGGCCGTCGCCGCAACGGCATCCACACAGGTACGGCCGACCAGCATCGCCAACACCGGGTACTCGGCGAACAGCCGCACCAACCCGGACCGGGTACCGGCAGCGGCGACAAAGTCCCGGAACCTGTCCTGCGGACTCGCCCCCGCCAGCCGCCCCTCACCCCGGGCCACCCGCAACTCCAGCACCAGCGCCCGCGCCGCCAGACTGCCGAGCGCGGCAGCCGTGGTCGCGGTGAACTCCTGCACGATGCGGGGAAGTTCGACCACCTGCCCGACCACCGGATCGAGTCTGCCGAAAAGCTGCCGCGCAGCCAGCCCCGCGAACGGCGCCATCACGACGGCGAAGCCGGCCGTCCCGGGCAGCGGCCCGGCCGGCCGGACGGGCCTGCCGGGGGCTGTGGCGAGAGCGGCCTCGACGAACTCGGCCGATTCGAGGTGTCGCAGGCCCACGGCCTCCACCGGCGCGAAGGTCGGCGACCACCGCGGCGAGGCGACCGCCTCCGCAACTGCGAGCGCGTTGTCACCGATCACAGCGCAGAGCCTGTCAGCCCGCGCAACAGCAGCGCAAGAGGCGGAGAACTGCCTGAATTACCCTACCGAGAAGCGGCCTTGAACCCGTCCGCCGCGGGCGCGTCGCCGCCCGCCGACCAGGACCTGGCCGGATCCGCCGACTCTACGCCACCACGCCCGGGCCCCTCGAAGAAGTCGACCAACTCTCCACTCACCCTCAAGCGCCGCATCGACCCCCACGCGCGAGTACGCTTCGGTGTCGCAAGACTTCGCACTGACAACTCAGCTCGGATCAGGGAGAGATGAAAGCAAGACCCCAGCTCCTCGCCGGGCCGCCACCCACCCGAACTGAATCAACCAGCGCCCTCTGACGCCAATCTCCGCAGCTCAGCAAACGTCGGCCCCGCACACGCGGGGATTGCTCCACCGCAGGCCAGAGCCTCTACGCGGGCCTCCAGTCGGCCCCGCCCACGCGGGGATTGCTCCTCGTACGCCGCGTCCCGCAGACGGCCGCGCACGTCGGCCCCGCCCACGCGGGGATTGCTCCCCGCGGCTGCGCGCCGGCACCAGCCTGATCGCGTCGGCCCCGCGCACGCGGGGATTGCTCCGCGATGTCCGCGTCCTGACCTGCGGTAACGTCGTCGGCCCCGCGCACGCGGGGATTGCTCCATGTTCTTGACGGCGGTGACGTCTTCAAGGCGATCGGCCCCGCCCACGCGGGATTGCTCCCTGACGCCGACTCGCAGGGGCCGGGCCCCCGGTCGGCCCCGCCCACGTGGGGATTGCTCCAGCCGCTGATGGACATCGAGCTTCAGGTCGGCGTCGACCCGGCACACGTGGGGATTGCTCCAACGCCGACGACGAAACTCTGGCGGCCGCGCTGTCAGCCCCGCGCACGCGGGGATTGCTCCCTGGCGACGTTCGCCATGTTCCGCTCGGCGGTGTCGGCCCCGCGCATGCGGGGATTGCTCCACGACGGACGGCACGGACATGGAGTACAAGGCTTCGACCCCGCACCTGCGGGGATCACTCCAAGGCTGACGACCTGTTGGACACGACCAATGAGTCGGCCCCGCGCGCGGGGATGGCCCTCGCGAGGGCTGGCACTCGATCTGGACGTTTTCGTCGGCCCCGCACTTGCGGGGATTGCTCCTTGATTGCCACCGTGCCGTCCGCAGCCGGATAGTCAGCCCCGCACTGCGGGGATTGCTCCGGCCTGAGCGCCAACTCCCTCGGCTACACGTCGTCAGCCTCGCGCCTGCGGGGATTGCTCCTCCGCCTCGCCCCTTGGCAAGTCGTGTGGATCGTCGCCTCGCCCGGCGCTCGCCGGGATTGCTCCGCGTAGAACCCGAACGGCGACTGGGTTGCCCAGGTAGCCCGGCACTCGCGGGGATGGCCCCATTCCAGGCCCGATCAGGGACATCCTCGGGATGTCGGCCCCGCACTCGCGGGGATGGCCCCTACATATGCCAGTGTGCTGCGCGGGACTTCCTGTCAGCCCTGCGCTCGCGGGGATGGTCCCTTCGGCGGCGACATGGCCCGGCAGGTCGTCCGGTAGCCCCGCGTTTGCGGGGATGATCGCGCGGTGCTGATGTCCAGACCGGCGGGCGATGATGCTGCTCGCATTCGCCACCGGAAACCAGGTACCGGTGATCGCCCGGCTGCCGAGCGATCCAAAGGGCCGCGGCTGTCGGCTGCGACGTCGGCCGGACGTCCTCAGGTCATGACGGGCGCCCGCCGAACTGCCAGTTGTGCACCTCGACGTCGGCGTACCCCTCCGAAGTCAGCACGGCGCGTGCCGTGTCCGGGTCCGGCGCCCGGACGAGTGCCGCTGTGCCCAGCCAGGTGGCGCCGTCGTCCGACAGCAACGGCCCGTAGGCGATCAGCTCATCGCTGTCGGGCGGCACGGCGGCCAGGTCGGCGGCCTGCGGGGTGCCGAGGCCGAGCACCAGGTACCGGTTGCCGCCGGTTCGGCCACCGGGGAAGTCCCACATGGTGCGCCCCAGCATGTTGCGCCACCGCCGCAGCAGCACGTCCCGGTAGGCGCCGGTCTGGTAGCCGGGCTCGTCGAAGGCGAACGCGCGGGCGGCGGCGGGATCCGGCAGGTCGACGATGTGCACACTGCCGGTGGGCGTGCCACCGTCGCTGAGGGTCGGGCCGCGGGCGATCATCTCCGTCGCGTATCGGTCCATGTAGGACCAGTGTTCTTCCGAAAGCTCGGTGCGCAGCTTCTCGGAGCCGGGCCGATCGCGGTGGTAGACGAAGAACTCCATGCCCGTAGGGTCTCTGAAGCGGGCGGTCCGGTCGAGCGGGTTTCTCGGATCGCCCGGTTCGCGTAGGCCTTGTCTCCGAGCATCCGCTCCCGCGCCGGGTCCGCCGGCGTGGTCAGGATCCACCGCCGGAGTGTCAGTCCAGGAAGATTCCGGCGAGGCGTGGCAGGCGGCGGCGCATCTCGTCGCTATCGGCGACGTCCCACCGAACTCCGGCCGGCTCGGTCATGACGCGGAGCGGGCCGGCTTCCGGGGAGGCCTCCAGCGCCTCGTCGAGCCCGTCCGGTTCACCGGTGAGACGTTGGTAGGCCCGGTGGGCCACCTGGTTGAAGTCCTCGTTCCCGATGAGCACGTCCCCGCCGGCCCGCACCGCCGGATGGTCGGCGAGGGAGTCCGGGTCGGCGAGCGCGCGCTCGTACCAGTGCCGGCCGAGCGAGATGAGGCCCTCGCGGAAGTCCATGAACCCGTCGTCGGACCACCAGCCTTCGATGAGGAACGCCGCTGCCCACAGGTCGTACCGGTAGGCACGGTCGCGCAGCTGCCACTGGCGCAGGGAGAACTGGACGATCTCGGCGGGCGTGCGGCTCACGAGCCGCTCCTCGCACGCGCGCCCGATCGCGTCGGGCCGATCGTCGAAGTCCGGTTCCAGGGCGTCGACTTCGGCGCACGCCTCGTCGATCAGGGCCCAGAACTCCTCGACATCCATCACGGCCCGAGTATGCCAGGCGCTTCGAAACCCCACGCCTGCGGCACAACCGGCGTCAGCCCGGCTCCGGCGGAGCCGAAGGCGCCTCCCCCGTAAGGCCGTTGGGAGCTCCGACCTCAGCCGACCTGCCCCGTCGGCCGCACCGTGATGTGGTTGATGTCCACGCCGGCGGGCTGGTTGATGGCGAACACGATGGTGTCCGCGATCTGCTCGCCGGTCATCGTGGCGGCTGCCTCGGGGGTGCCGCCGCGGCCGTGCCAGAAGGGGGTGTCCACGATGCCGGGGGCGACAACGGTGACGCCGACGCCGTCCTGGCCGACCAGGAGGCGGGTGTTCTCGGCGAGGGCGTGGGCGGCCCACTTGGTGACGGAGTACAGGTTGCCGGGGGTGTGGCGGACGCCGGCGACCGAGCCGATGATCACGATTCGGCCCTTGGAGGCCCTCAGGTGGGGCAGGGTCTCCTGGATCAGCAGGGCGGGGCCCAGGACGTTGGTGAGGATCATGGCGCGCATGTCCTCGGGGGCGTGGGTCTCCAGGTTGCCGGGCAGGGAGAAGCCGGCGTTCGCTATGACGTTGTCCAGCCGGCCCCAGGTGTCCAGCACCTGGCGGACGGTGGCGGCGACGTCATCCGCTTCGCTCGCGTCGCCGGTGATCGTCAGCAGCCGCTCGCCCGCCCCTGCGGTGGTGGCGAAGGCGGCCAGCTTGCCCGCGTCGCGTCCGGTGACGGCCACGCGGTGGCCCTGCTTGAGCAGGGCGCGGGCGGTGGCGGCGCCGATTCCGGTCGAGCCACCGGTGATCAGCGTGACGGGTTCCATGGGGCGGCCTCCTCGGCGACGGGATCATCGGGGCAGAGCGCCTGCACTATACCCAGCGATCTTCGACGCCCGCTCCGGGCTCTTCCCTGACGGGAGATGGTGTCGAATCCTGTGGACTGATCGGACCGCCCGATGACCGGCCGGTCAGGCAAGCGGCTTGCGGTAGCGGACGTACTCGTTCTGCCGCCGGAACCCCACACTCTCGTAAAGATCGTAGGACCGGTGCGGATTTGACGTGCCCGTGAACAGCCGGGCGGTCGTTGCACCCTGCCCGCGAAGGCTCCGCAGCCCGTCGAGCAACAGGGCCCGGCCGATTCCGCGCCGCTGATGGTCCGTCCGGACACACAGCTCTTCGACCTCGCCCAGGGTGTGGTCGTGACGGCGGATGGAGCAGAGGGCGACGCCGACCATGTCCTGCCCGTTCCATGCAGCACTCCAGCATGCCGGGTCGGCGGTGTCGACGAAGTCCTGGAATGGCCACTTCTGAGTGAAACCGGCGTCCGCATACGCATCGACGACGGTCCTCCAGGCTGCACGGTAGTGGCTTGACCCGATCGGTCCCGTCCGTATCCCGGCCGGCAGTTCGCTGCCCCGGTCGGGCAACTGCTGCAGATCGCGCAGCTCCAGCTCGACCAGGCTGAAGACACGTCGGTAGCCGGCTGCGAGCAGAAGCGCCGTGGCGTCCTGCTCGGTGGCCGTGGCGTTCGCGCCGATCACTGCCGTCCGCGCCGTTCGATGCTGTTCGACGAGCCGGCGGATCCGTTCTTCGGCCCAGCTCAGCATGGCTGAGCCGATGCCCTGGCGGCGATGCTCGGGCAGGAGGTAGCCGCGGTGCAGGTACAGCCATGTGTCGTCCCGCTCCTGCCACCATCGGATCGTCGAGTAGCCGACGACGCTCCCGTCGTGCACCACCAGGATCTGGTTCTTGGACGGCTCCTCCAGCTTGGCAGAGGCTTCGGCGATCTCGGTCGCCGTCGGGAGCCCGTCCACAACCGAACGGGCGTCGACCTGGTCCCGTTCAGCGCAACCCAGCCGCACCACGGCCATGGGGCCGTGGTCTTCGTCGCCGCGATACGGCCGGAACCCGAAGCCGACCGGAAGGTCCTGTCCCGGGGCGCCATTCGACATGGTCGGATGGTCTCGAACTTCGAGGCAGGTCTGCCACCCAATTCATGCTGCGGTCGTCTGCGGCCGTCTGCGGCCGTCGATTCGGTTGCCGTGAACGATTGCTGAGCGGCTGGGTGGCCGTCAGCGATCGTCTCGGACACCCGCGGCACGCCGCCCTGTCGCAGGATGCGGCGAGGCTCCTGGAGATCGAGTCGGGCGGGGCATTCGCGGCCGACCGCCTACGGGAGGGGCCAGCTGTTCTCGGGAGTGTCGAGCCACGCGCGGTGCCGACCGTCGGACGTCACGGTCAGGCCCAGCCGGGTCGGTCCTGGCCGGTCGGCGTCGAGCCACCACCGGTGGGCGACTTCGACCTCCTCCCACAGTCGGCGCGGGCCATGTTGCCACACCGCGTACCGGTCGGTGTCCTCGGTGCCGTCCCAGTCCACGGCGGCCCAGGACCGGCCGTCGGTGCCGGCCACCCACAGCCGCGTCACGACCCCGTCCACACCGGGGTCGTGGTCCCAGACGTGCCAGAGATCGCCGAGGCGGTGCCCGAGCGCGAACCGCGTTTCGAAGCAGCTGTCGGCGACCGCCCACGGGTCGAGCGTCGTCACGGAGGGGACCGGCTGGTGGTCCTCGTGCACGACGTCCCGGAACAGCCGCACGTCCTGCCGTTGGGTGCGCATCAGCATGAACGCGCTGTCGGGCGTGAACCGGCCGACAGCGCTCCCCTCGGCGAGGACCGTCAGGGTGAGCAGGCCGCCGCACACCCACGGATTGTCCCACGGGGCGAGGATCATGCCGCCGGTCCTGGTCTGGGCGATCCACGCCGGCGGGACGCGCCGCAGGGAGCAGGTCGCCACCACACGGTCGTACGACTCGCCGGGCGGCCCGCCCGAGCGGCCGTCACCGCACACCACGGTCGGGGCGTAACCGGCGGCCGCCAGCGTGGCCCGGGCGCGCGCGGCCAGGTAGGGGTCAACCTCGATGGTGGTGACGTTGGCGTCGCCGAGCCGGTGTGCGAGCAGCGCGGCGGTCCAGCCCGTCCCGGTGCCGATCTCCAGGACCCGGGTACCGGGCACCAGTTCGAGCGCATCGAGCATCGTGACCACGATGGAGGGCGCCGACGCCGAGCAGGACGGCCACCTGTCGGCCGCGTCCTCGGGTTCCTGGCCGTCGTTGATCTGCGTCACCACGGGGGCGTCCGCGTAGGCCGCGGCGAGCCAGCGCTCGGGTTCGCTCTCGCGGTCGCAGGGCTCGTACGCATCGCCGTCGGCGAGCCAGACCCGATCGGGGAGGAAGGCGTGACGCGGGGCCGCGGCCGCGGCCTGGCGCCACTCGGGGGCGACCTCGTACCCGAGGGTGCGGGAGACGGCGCGGAGCAGGCCGCACGTGGTGGCCTGCTCCTGGTGCGCGGGACGCGTCACTTGTCGTCGTCCTTGCCGCGGTGCTTTCCGCCGGACGGCGACTTCGCGCTGTCCGGGGAGGGCTTCGAGGTGCCGAAGTCCTTGTCTCCGGCGCGCTTGCCCTGCCCGCCGTCGTTGGAGCCGCTGCCACCGCCGGAGCTGCCGCCCTTACCGATTCCCCATGCCATGGGAGTCTCCTACCTGGTCGTCGTGGTGGTGGCCGTGGTGGTGGCCGTGGTGGCCGTGGTGGCCGTGCTCGTCGTCGCGGTGGCCACCGGGATCATCGGCCCGGGCCCGGGCGGGGCCGGCGGAGCCGGCGGCGGCGCGGGGGTCGTCATGGTGGTGCTCATGGCGGGGGTCCTCTCGGTGAGAGCGTGGTGCAGCCTCCCGGCGAGTGCGCGGGAGGAGATCAGGGGGCGCCGGCCGACGTGGCCGGCGCGGATCCGGGGAATGCAAGTGGGTCGGCGGGCAGGTCAGTCGGCGCAGTGCCGGGGACAGCGGCAGTCCAGCCAGTGGTCGAGCCACAACTCCGCCATCGGCGAGCCCGGCTCGGGAACGACCACGACCACCGGCGAGTAGCCGTGCCGCCGACCGTCTGCGTCCACCTGGTACGTACGCAGGACCAACCCCCGTCGGCGCGCTGTCAACGGAACGAAGTCGACGGTGTAAGCCATCACAGGGCGCCCCGGTTCTCTCGGACGGGAGTTCGCGCGTCGCGCCTCGCGGAGAGGGAGCCGCTGCTGCCCATCGGCCGCAGTCACCTGCCCACCGCCCCGCCCGGGAGGACGCGGTACTGCGCGAGATTCGCCCGACCAAGAACCCACGCCTCGGCGCTCTCCCGGATCGCGAACTCCAGCGGCCGCAATCCACCGGCACCGGCGCTGACCAGGTCGCCGGTCTGGGAATCGCGGATGACCCACGGGTCCCGGTGCCGCCGGTCGTTCAGCAACTGCTCGACGGTGTAACGATTCACGATCCGCTGAGCGACGGTCAGACCGTCGCTGTGCCGCACGCGCACGATGGCACGGCTGCCGTCGGTCAGGCCGATCGTCAGGTCGGTGACGGCGTCGTCGCCCATCCACCGTTCAAGGTCGACGGCGGATCCGCTGCCGAACATCAGCTCCATCCCCCGCCGCTGGCAGGCGTCCATCGGCAGCACGCGCACCGTCTGCCAAAGGACGTCCAAGGCCTTCAGCGTCGGCAGGGTGGCAGGCTCCAGATAGCCGTCCACCGCCACCGTGAGGGGCCCATCGAGCCTCATCGGGTGCCTCCGCCCATGCAGAATGGGTCGCCCGCCACAGTCCAGCCGAGTAAGGCGGACGACTCATCGGTCGGTGTGCAGACACGGCCTGAAGGAGCCGACGGTGGTTCAGATGAACCGCACTCCACGGACGCGTCTCCGTAGAGACGCGCGAGGCTAATCGCTTCCGGATCGAGAACGATCGGGTTCGGTGTCCCTGTCACGCCCTCTACGATCCTCGGGCGCCGGCACCGGAATTACCACAGGCAGTGGTAGAGATCGCTCGTGCTTCAAACGGCCTTCGCCCACCGCGCGAGCGACATCACCCGCTCGTCCCGACCTCGTGTCAGCCGCACCATCGTGGCCAGGGCCATCCGTACCTGACCGTGTTCACGGACGTGCTGAGGGGCGATCTGGCGAGCCACCAGCAGCGACTCGACGGCGTGTCGTGGGCGCCCAAGCTGAACGTGAGCACGGCCTAGGTCGACGTAGTAGTGCGACCGGCGCTCGGCTGGCAGCTCACACGGAGGCACCCACCTGGCCGCGGCCTCGACTGCCTCCTGCAAGTCCTTCGGCTCACCCAGCTCGACCGCCACCGACAACCGGTGGATTTCCACGGAGTTGGGCCCCACAGCCGTGCCATCGTAGAGCCGCTCTCGCACTCGACTCGCAAGCCTTTCTGCCTCACGCAGGTGCGCGCGGGCATCGTCGGCCTGACCCATACGACCGGCCGCAACCGCGGCCCGCATGTGCAGAGCGGCAGCAGCGGCGACCAGCCGCTCAGTCTGCAGCGACGGCAGCCGGTCTACTGCGGCCTGCAGCGACCGCAGTCCGGGGCCGAGTTGCTGAGCTGCGAAGAAGGTCTCCATGCGCACGTATGCTGCCGCTGCATCGAGCGCTGGGTCGGCTGCGGTCTCTGCTGCCCACCGCATCAGCTCCACGAGGCGGGCGCTGAGGTCTCGGTACCCGTACTTGTAGGCCACCGCATCTGCCGAACGGGCCGCCAGGGCAAGAAGACGCGCGGCCTGTTCCCGCTCGCTGCCACGAGTACTGTCGACAGCCCGGAACAGCTCGGCCAGCAGGGCCGGCGCCTGCTCGCTGAGGCGGACGTACTGGGACTGCACCCGGTCCTCAACGCTGGCCTTGACGTCGGCGGCTACCTGCGTAAGGGGCCTGATCGGGCCGTCGTCCGGCAAGTCGTATGCGGCGATAGCCCGCTGGAGATTCGGAATGACCTGGTGAACCCGGCTGTCTGCCCGTACAGGTCCGCCGACCAGTTCCTCAGGGGTTGTCCCGAGAGCATTCGCCAATGCTCCGAGCACCTGGTCGCTCGGATGCCGCTCGCCGTCACCGATCTTCTGAATCATGCTCGGTGAAACTCCGGAGAGTTCGGACAGCTGACGCCGGGACAGCCGGGCCGCAGCACGCGCCGTTTCCAGGCGCAGGCCGAGCGTGGGAGCATTGGGCGCGGGCATACTTGGCTCCGTTCCGTGGTCGCAACGGAACGGTACCGGCGCCGCACAGGCGTCGGGCGAGATCGCCCCGACGGTCACTCGGTTGAGGCAACCTCACTGTCGCCCGACCAGAAGTTCGGCCAACTCGGTCAGTGAGTCGACCGTCCAGTCGGCGTCTTCCGCCGTGGTTGTGAGGCCGATGGGACCGCGGCGGAGATGCGCGGTCCGCAGGCCCGCTGACCGGGCCGGTGTGATGTCGTTCATCGGATGGTCGCCCACGTAGACGATCTCGTGAGGCTCCCCCGGCGCCCACTCGACCACCCGCTCGAAGAACCCGGGGCCCGGCTTCGACACGCCCCACTCTGCCGAGGTGGCGATGCCGTCGGCCGGCAGTCCGAGATCACGGAGGAGCCCGGACACAGCGGCGTTCTGGTTCCCCGCGATGCCCACCCACAGACCGGCCTCACGCAGCCGGGACAGGGCGGGACGCACGTCCGGGTAGAGGTCCGTCTCATCGAGGTAGTCGCCCCGACCCGCAGCCTGTCGGGCCCGCCACTCCGCTGCCACGTCCACACCTGGGCGGAGGATCCGGATGGCATCCGCATTGTCCCGACCCTGGGCCACCACAATGCCCACCAGCGCCGACAGTGTGTGCTGCGGCACTCCAAGCCAACGAGCCCAGTCACCCCAGTAGCGGGTATCGCTGATCAAGGTCTCGCCGATGTCGAACACCACAGATCGCATGAGCCGAGACTACGGAACATCAGCCAGTCTCGTGGGCCCACCGACCGCAAGAGCCCCCGCACTCGCGGGATTTCTCCTCGGCCCGCCCCACGGCGCGAGGCGGCAACCAGTACGACACCACGACACGTGCGGGGATTGCTTCGTGAGCAGGGCCTCAGTCCAAGGGCAGAGGAGTCCGATTGTGGGCGGCGAGGGTCGACGACGGGCCCTCGCATGCGGCGCCCAGCTACTGCCACCGCCCGCACCGGCTCGCGCGCCAGGCGTGACTGGCCGGCCGCAAGTCAACAGACCTGCGCAAGCTGCCGGTAGCCGAGAACCCCGCGCCGGCGCATCAAGGCCGTCGGGCCAGCACCTGCAAGAGCCCGGTGACGGCGACGCCGGCCACGATCTCCCGACGGTCGATCATGTCCTGGATCCGGTCCAACGGGATCCACTCGATCCGGTCCGCCTCATGCGTGTCCACCGGCGGCGCCACGAAAGTGGCACCACGGGCAAGGAACACGTGGTGCTCAGCGTTGCTCATACCGCCGATCGGCTGGTTGTACGCGAGCGGCTCGACCGATTCCACCTGCCACCCTGTCTCCTCCAACACCTCGCGAGCAGCTGCAGCCGCGAGCCTCTCCCCATCCTCCACAATGCCGCTGGGGATCTCCCAGTTCCAGGTCCGCGTGGCGAAGCGGTGCCGCCACATGAGGAGCACCTCGTCCCGGTCGTTGAGAACCACGGTGGCTGCCACCGGAGCAAACCTCACCAGGTGGTGCTCGTAGCGGTCGCGCCCCGACGGCTCAACGTCGACCAGATCAAGGCTCACCCACGGGCTGGTGTACAGAGGCCGGCTACCGTGAACGGTCCATTTGCTGCTCACGGGCACCTCGTGATCTAGACGGGACGGGTCGGGCGTCATCCTGCTAGAAGTGCCTACGGCGCCCGTAAAGCCGGAACTGCTCTCAGGTCGGCGCGCGCCCGGATCATGGGTCTCGCTTCAAGGGATCCACGAAACGGACTGTTTCTGTGGCGACCCTAGGTAACCGCGTCGGCGTCTCGGACCCTGACGATGACCAGCTGGTCCGGGTGCTCGATGCGATCGAAGGAGTCGGGGTCGGCCTCGCGGATGGCCCTGCGCAGGGCCCGGTGGATGTGTGCAATGGCCGGCCCGCGTCCGGGCACCCGGGCGGGGCCTGTGACCCGGACACGGAGAGTCCGCCGGGCAGGCTCGGGCTCGGCATCCGGCTCGACGGCGATGACATAGTCGATCACGTACTCGAACTCGACCTGAGCATCCATGGCACCGCGTGCATTCCGATCGTGACGCCCAGTCAGCAAGCGAACTTCGCCGGGGCACCTGCGCCCATGGGCATGGCTAACCGGTGTCCACTGGTTGACTTGGCAGCCCCATCGGCCTCGCGCGTACGAGGTTCTCCGGTAGGTTGCTCGGCAGACCGCTACTACTCAGCGAACACGAGCCAGCCGCACGTACGGTGGATCCGGATTCGAACTGAACTGAATGGCACTCACTGAGGCAGATCACAGCAGCTCAGGAAGTGTCGGCCCCGCGCTCGCGGGGATGGTCCCAAGGCCGGCTCCACCGGCGCGGATCCGGCCCGGTCGGCCCCGCGCTCGCGGGGATGGTCCCTGCTTGGTGCGCACCGGGCCTTCGATGCGTACGTCGGCCCCGCGCTCGCGGGGATGGTCCCGCCGGCCAGTCCCTCAACCAGATCGCCCGCAAGTCGGCCCCGCACGCGCGGGGATGGTCCCTTCTACAACCAGACCGGCGGCGCCCTCACTGAGTCGGCCCCGCACGCGCGGGGATGGTCCGATCAACGGCCAGGTCTACCTGATGGACCAGGTGTCGGCCCCGCGCTCGCGGGGATTGCTCCACCCTGTGGGCGCACATGATGACCACCTCGGAGTCGGCCCCACGCTTGTGGGGAGACTCCTGAGGATGTGGGCCTGACCGCGCACGTAAGGGGTTGCCATGGAGTGGGAGACGTTCGGGAGTCGGCAGGTGTACGGCAGCCCGTGGGTCGAGGTGTGGCTGGATGACGTCGAGGTGCCCGGCCTCGGCCGGATTGCCCACCACGTCGTCCGCTACCCCCGCGCATCGACCACCGCTGTCGTCACCGACGACACTGGCCGGTTCCTTCTTCTCTACAGGCACCGGTTCATCACCGGCCGCTGGGGCTGGGAGGTACCGGCCGGCTGGGCCGAGCCCGGTGAGGACCCGGCAGCGGCGATCGCTCGCGAGGTCGAGGAGGAGACCGGTTGGCGGCCCGGCCACGTCGAGCTGCTGACCGAGTACGACGCCATGGCCGGCATCTCCGACGCACACTTCCGCTGCTTCCATGTCACCGGCTGCACCCGCATCGGTCCGCCGGAAGACGCCTCCGAGGCCACCCGGGTGGAGTGGCTCAGCGAGGCAGAGGTGGTCAAGCTACTGGTGGGCGGGGAGGTCGCCGACGGCCCGTCGCACGCTGCACTGTCCTACTACCTGGGCCCGCACCGGTTGGCCCAACAAGCTTGACCCTTGTGGTCACGCGCCGCAGCAGCGAACCTGTGGTGGCGACCAGCGCGGCGGCCAGGTTCGCGGGCAGCTCGGTGATCAGTGCCACAAGGGTCCCGTGTTGCCGCCGCAGTTAGCAGAGCAATCGCCGGCGCCGGATGCCGCGGTCAAGATCAGCCCGAAGACGATAAGAGCCAGGACGATCCAAGCCACATGGGCGAAGTCATTGCCAGGTGGGATCTTCCGACCGCTGCGCTGCGGCACCTCAGTGTGGCTCTCGGGCTCGCCACTGGGTTCGTCGTGTTCCTCTGCCGCCATCGTGTCATCCCCCGTCGCGGTGTGTCCTCTCATGGCACGACGTCAGATCCCGTCCGTCAAGGCCTGCGGCGGGTCGCTCGCGGGAAGAGCCGCACCGGCTTGACGGATCGTCGCGGACGGGGAGGGAGTGGACGCTGCGCTCTGGCCGGCTCAAGGGCGACGGCGTCCACCACGCCATGCTCGGCATCGCCCGCCTCCACAACCTTCTACAGGCCGCATAGCCCGACCCACCGGCGATCAGCCCACCTCGTCCCGGCCATCTCAACGGTCAATTACGGGACACTCCTTAGGCGGCCGCGTCGGCGTCTCGGACCCTGACGATGACCAGCTGGTCCGGGTGCTCGATGCGGTCGTAGGCGTCGGGGTCGGCCTCACGGATGGCCCCGCGCAGGGCCCGGTGGATGTGTGCAATGGCCGGCCCGCACCCGGGCACCGGGGCGGGGTCCGTGACCCGGGCAGAAAGAGTCCGCCGGGCCGGCTCGGGCTCGGCGTCCAGCTCGACGGCGATGACATAGTCGATCACGTACTCGAACTCGACCTGAGCATCCATGGCACCGCGTGTATTCCGATCGTGACGCCCAGTCAGCAAGCGAGCTTCGCCGGGGCACTGCGCCCATGGGCATGGCTACCCGGTGTCCACTGGTTGACTTGGCAGCCCCATCGGCCTCGCGCGTACGAGGTTCTCCGGTAGGTTGCTCGGCAGACCGCTACTACTCAGCGAACACGAGCCAGCCGCACGTACGGTGGATCCGGATTCGAACTGAACTGAATGGCACTCACTGAGGCAGATCACAGCAGCTCAGGAAGTGTCGGCCCCGCGCTCGCGGGGATGGTCCCTACATCGGCAAGACGGGAACGTTCTCCGGCACGTCGGCCCCGCGCTCGCGGGGATGGTCCCGGCGAGCACGGCACGGCCCAGCGCTACCTCATGTCGGCCCCGCGCTCGCGGGGATGGTCCCCTCATGGACCGCTACCAGGCCCGGGTCGATCGGTCGGCCCCGCGCTCGCGGGGATGGTCCCGTCTCGGGGGTGAGCTGGTCCGTCGGTTCGGGGTCGGCCCCGCACTCGCGGGGATGGTCCTGTGCACGAGGTCCGGATCTTCCGCACCACCCCGTCGGCCCCGCACGCGCGGGGATGGTCCCGTGACCTTCACCTTCCCGGCCGGCCTGTTCGCGTCGGCCCCGCGCTCGCGGGGATGGTCGGGCGACCCGGACGAGCTGATCCGCCCCGCCGAGGTCGGCCCCGCGCTCGCGGGGGTAGTCCCGCAGACATCGAGCAGCAAGTCCGCAAACTCCTGTCGGCCCCGCACGCGCGGGGATAGTCCTCGCCTTTGGATGACGGACGCCAAGGACGCAAGGTCAGCCCCGCACGCGCGGGGATAGTTCCCACGAGATCCGTGTGAAGGGCAAGGAGGGCCAGTCAGCCCCGCGCTCGCGGGGATTGCTCCGTGTTCGAGAAACCTGCCGAGGAGACGATGCGGGATGGTCCCGGCTGGTCGGGCATCGGATACTCGTTCGTGGTGTCGGCCCCGCACTGGTGGGGATGGTCCGATTCCGAAGGTGAGCACCGGTATGGCGACCGCGTCTGCCCTGCACTTGCGGGGATGGTCCCATCTCGCGGAGGGCTCGGTCGGTCTCGTAGCGGTCGGCTCCGCGGCTGCGGGGAGAGTCCTGGGGGCGCATGCGGCCCGGCTGCAGGGGTGGGGCGCCCGCTTGGTGGGTCCCGTTTCTTGGGTGCCGTGAATCGCGATACAGCCCGCGGTTTGTGACGGTCTGTCAGACTTGTTCCCGGCCGGGGCTTCGGCGGCTCTCTGTGTCGTGGGGCGGGGTGGGTGGGTGAGCGGGCGGTTGGTGTCTGCGGCGAGTCGGGTGTGGCTCGGGGTCGTCGCTTCGGTGGCTGCGGTGGTGGTCACCGTGGGCGGGGTTCGGTATGCGGGTGCGGGTGGGCCCGGGGTGGTGGATGCTCGGGTTCAGTCGGCGGTGTACGGGGTGGGGCAGCCGTGGCGGGGTGTCGCGCTGGTCCTGGACTTCCTGGGGGAGCCCGTGGGTTCGACGCTACTGGTCGTGGCCGTGGTAATCGGCTGTCTGCTGGGCCGGCGTCCTCGGGGGGCGGTGCTCGTCGTGGCCGGTGTCGGTTTGACGGTGGGGACGGCGACGGTGCTCAAGCACGTGGTGGGACGCACCATCCACGGCGACGGCAACCTGTCCTACCCGAGCGGGCACACGGCCTTCTTCACCGCGCTGGCCCTCGCGGTCGCGCTGGCCGCGCCGCGCCACCGCGGCCCCCTCGTGCTCGGTGGGGCGGCGGTGGCGGCGGGCGCCGCCATGGGGTGGGCACAGGTCGCGCTGGGCGCGCACTACCCGACCGATGTGCTGGGCGGCTGGTGTACGGCGCTGGTGGTGGTTCCGGTGACCGCGTGGTTGGTCGACCGGACCGCCGATCGGGCAGCCAGGGCCTGAGGTCACGTCACGCGAAGCGCCGGAACACCGGTTTCACCGGCCGGCCGCCCAGCCAGGGGGTGGGGTCACCGGCGTCCAGTGCCTTCCGGTAGACGGCGCACGCCCCGGCCACCGCCTCGACGGTGCGCTCGATGTCGTCCTCCCCCAGCGCGCTGCTCACCACGAACGACGGGGCCAGGACGCCGCCGGCGAGCAGTCGGCGCAGGAACAGGGTGCGGTACGGCTGCGACGGCTGTCCCTTCTCGTCGAGGGTGGCGAAGACCAGGTTGCTGGCCCGCCCCCGGACGAGGACGTGGTCGCCGACGCCCGCTCCGGCTGCTGCCTCGCGGACGCCCGCGGCGAGGCGCTCGCCGAGGGCGTGCAGCCGCGCGGTGATGCCCTCCTCCACGTACGTGGTGAGGACGGCCATGGCCGCGGCCAGCGCGTGTGTCTCGGCACCGTGCGTGGTGGACAGCAGGAAGACGCGGTCGCCGGAGTGCCGCAGCCCGCCGCGTTCCATCAGTTCGCGGCGCCCGGCCAGTGCGGAGACGGCGAAGCCGTTGCCGAGGGCCTTGCCGAAGGTGGAGAGGTCGGGGACGACACCGTAGAGGCCCTGGGCGCCGGCCTCGGACCAGCGGAGGCCGGTGATCATCTCGTCGAAGATCAGCACGCAGCCGTGCCGGTCGGCCAGTTCGCGCAGGCCGGCGAGGTACCCGGGCGGCGGCTCGGTGTGGCCGGCGGGTTCGAGGATCAGGCAGGCGACCTCGTCCTGGTGGCGGGTGAGCAGTTCTTCCGTGGCGGCCAGGTCTCCGTACGGGAACGCCACGGTGAGTTCGGTGGTCGACGCCGGGACTCCGGCGGACATCGGCGTGGTGCCGATGAACCAGTCGTCGACGGAGAAGAACGGGTGGTCGGCGCAGATGGCCACCCGCGAGCGTCCGGTGACGGCGCGGGCGAGGCGCACCGCGGCGGTGGTGACGTCGGAGCCGTTCTTCGCGAACTTCACCATCTCGGCGGTCGGCACCGTGGCCAGGAACCGCTCCGCGGCCTCGACTTCCAGGACGGACGGGCGGACGAAGTTGCAGCCGCGGTCGAGTTCGCGCCGCACCGCCTCCAGCACGCGGGGGTGGGCGTGGCCGAGGCTGACGGACCGCAGGCCGGAGCCGTACTCGACGTAGCGGTTGCCGTCGACGTCCCACACGTGGGCACCGCGGCCGTGGCTGATGACCGGGGCCAGGTTCTCGGGGTACTGGTCGTCGCCTTTGGCGTAGGTGTGCGCGCCTCCGGGGATCAGGGCGTGCAGCCGCTCGTTCGCCGCCCGCGACCGGGGCAGGGCGAACTCCTCGTTCGCCCCCGCCCCTTCGACGCCCGCAGCGCCCGCCGCGCCTGCAGTACCCGCAGCGCCCACGGCGCGCACGGCTTCCGCAGTGCCCACAGTGCCTTCGGTGCCTACGGTGTGTTCGGTGCTCACGTCGGCCTCTCCTCCTCCTTGTGCTTCAGGGCCTCGGCGAGGCTCGGTGCCTCCCGGTCCCGCTTGGACATCGACACGGCCGGCAGCGGCCAGGGGACGGCGAGCTCCGGGTCGTCGAAGGCGATCGTCACGTCCTCGGCCGGGTCGTGCGGGCGGTCGATCCGGTACGAGACGTCGGCGGTCCCGGTCAGCGCCTGGAAGCCGTGCGCGCACCCCGCCGGGATGTACACGCTCACCTGGGTCTCGCCGGACAGTTCGAAGTGGGCCTGGTTGCGGTAGGTCGGCGAGTCGGGCCGCAGGTCCACGACGACGTCGAAGACCTTCCCGTACGAGCACCGCACCAGCTTGGCCTCGCCGGCGCCGGAGCGCAGGTGCAGGCCGCGCAGCACGCCCTGCACCGAGCGGGACAGGCTGTGCTGGACGAAGGCGTCCGGGTCGAGGCCCACCGAGCGGATCACGTCGGCGTCGAAGGTGCGGCAGAAGAAGCCGCGTTCGTCAGCATAGGGCGTCGGCTCGAACAGGAACGCGCCGCTGATCGCCGGGACTCTGGTCACCTTCACTGTGTCTCCCGCAGGTCGTGGCCGTGGGTGTGGGTGTGGGTGTGGGTGTGGGTACGAGTGTGATCGAGGGCGTCGGCGCGGTCGAGGGCGTCGGCACGACCGCGGTCGGCCGCCGGGAAGAGGGCCGCGGTCAGGGCGTCGAACTGGTGCTGCACGCGCCGCGCGGCGGTCACGTTCCGCTCGACGAGGGTCCGGCGCAGCTCCGCCGATCGCTGTTCCAGCGCCCGGAACTGTTCGAGCAGCCGGTCGGCGTCGACCTCGCGCGCCGGGTGGCAGTACGCGCCGAGGCCCATGTCCGCCATCAGCGCCTCGCTCTTCGTCGCGTAGCAGAGGGCGAGCACCGGCGTTCCGGTCTTCAGGGCGCAGATCAGGTTGTGGTAGCGGACCGCGACCACGGTGTCGGCGACCGCCATCTCCTTCATCAGGTCGGCCAGGGAGGCCGGCTCGGCGGCGGTGACCAGCGGCGAGTCCACCGCGTCGAGGATCGCGGCGACCACCGACGCGTCGCAGCGGTCGCCGGTGAGCAGGCGGACCGGCCGGCCCTCCTCGACCATCGTGCGGACGAACCGGATCGTCCCGTCGAGGTAGCGCCGGTGGATCTCGTCGGCCCGGGCGCGGTCGTCGTTGCCCCCGTGGAAGTCCATGACACCGAGGCAGACCAAGCCATGCGGAGGCGGCGGCTCACTCCCCGACGGCTCACTCCCCGACGGCTCACTCCCCGAGGGCTCGGGAGACGGCACGCTCGCCGTCGGCGCCGGCAGGGAGAAGGCGAGGTCCGGGTAGACCTCGTCGCGCGAGGTGTCCACGCCCATCGCCCGCATCGCGTCGCGCGAGGGGCCGTCCCGGTACGACCGGTACGCGGCCAGCCGCGCCGACCAGCGCACCAGGGCCCGGGTCGGCCGGTTGCCGATCTCGGCGGCGCCGACGCTGACCAGCGCGATCCTGGTGCCCAGCAGCCGGCCGCTCGCGCAGAGCAGGAACAGCGCGTACGGGAAGCCCCACGGCCTCAGCGGCAGCGTGGCCTCCAGGACGCCCATGCCGGGCACGATCACCACGTCGTGCCGGCGCACCCAGGCCGCGGTGCGGACGACGTCGACGAGTTTGCCGAGGCCCTTCGCCGCGATCGAGCCCGCCCGGGACGCGGTCCGGTACTCCGACCGGTTCCAGTGCAGCCGCGTGGCGGGGATCCCGAACCGGGTCGTCACGGCTTCGGGGCCGCCGCAGAGCGCGTCCACGACCGCCTCCGGGTGCTCGGCGCGGAGGTAGCCGAGCACGGCTTCCAGCGAGCCGTCGTTGCCGAGGTTGCCGGAGCCGAGCAGCCCGAACAGCCCGACGCGCACCGGCGTTCCGGACGCCCTGACACGACCCCCGTCCCCGTCCCCGCCCCCGCCCTCGCCCCGTACGGCCGTCATGCCCGCCTCCCCTCACGGCCGGCCACGAGGGCGTCGACGTCCACGGTGAGCAGGGCCGGGTCGACCGGGGCGCGGTCCTCGACCCGCTCGCCGGCGCCGGGCCGCAGCCGGCTGGTCATCCACGCGGCCAGGTGGCGGTAGCACTCGCGCCGGTCGGCCGGGCTCAGCGGCGCCCGCCGGATCGCCGACGCGAACCCCCAGACGTACTCGGCGAGCAGCCGGGGCGTCGGGTGCAGCGGGCCGGCCCGGCGCGGGTCCAGGTTGACGCACCGGGAGCGCTTGGACGGGTTCGCCCGCTCGGCGCGGGTGGGGTGGTCGCGGCGGAAGTACAGCAGCTGCGGCACCTGGTGGAACGGCCCGTGCAGGGTGATTTCGGCGACGTAGGTGCGGTCGGCGTGGTGGTAGCTGTCCATCGGCTTCACCCGGCGCAGGACGTCGGTCCGCATCACTCCGTAGAAGTCGTCGCCGCCGGGCTCGAACAGCAGGCTGCGGAAGCGCTCGGGCGCGCGCGGGGAGTCGGTGGTGAGCCCGTACTCGTACGGGACGGTCACCTGGCCGTCGCCGTCGATGACCGCCTGGCCGGTGTGCGCGAGGATGATGTCCGGCCGCTCGTCCAGGGCCTCCACGCAGCGCAGCAGGAGGTCCCGGCCGTACAGGTCGTCGTGCGAGGCCCACTTGAACAGCTCGCCGCGGGCCTCGTCGAGCACGCGGTTGTGGTTGGGCGTGGCGCCGATGTTGCGGGGCAGCCGGAGGTAGCGGATGCGCGGGTCCTTCGCGGCGTACGCGCGGCAGATCTCCTCGGTCCCGTCGGTCGAGGCGTTGTCGGAGACGAGGAGTTCGTAGTCCTCGTAGGTCTGGCCGAGCAGGGCGTCGAGCGACTCGGCGAGGTACTCCTCGCCGTTGTACACGGGCAGGCCGATGCTGAGCCTGGGTCGGGCGGTCATGAGGTCCTCCCTTGGGGGACGGGTGTGCGGTGGTGCTCGCGCAGGGCGGACCGCAGTTGCAGCCACCAGACGGCGGAGCCGCTGAGGGTCGCGGCGGCGACGCCCCAGGCCGAGCCGACGGTGCCGCCGGCGGCGGCTCCGCCGAGCCCGCCGCCGACGTAGCAGGCGGAGGCGAGGAGTTGGCAGCGCAGGCTGCGCCGGGCCGCGCCGAGCGCGCGCAGCCCGGCCGCCGCGCCGGTGCCGAGGCCGGCGCCCGCGACGCCGAGGGTGATCGGCACGATGAGCTGTGAGGAGGAGTGCCAGACGTCGCCGAGCGCCAGCTCGCCGAGCCGGCCGGGCATCAGCAGCAGGGCCGAGCCCCAGAGCAGCGCGCCGACGGCCTGGCCGCCGCCCAGCAGGAGGCAGAACCCGCCGAGCCGGTGCGAGGCCTGCCGCAGGACGCGTGCCGCCTCCGGGACGGTGACCAGCGAGAGCCCCATGAGCACGGCCAGGAACGGGCCGAGCAGGAGTTCGGCGCCGCGCACCGCGCCCACCGCGCCGACCCCGGCGATCGCGCCGAGCCCGTACGCCCGCAGCTGGCTGGCGCCGCTGAGGCTGACGTTCTCGACCAGGTATCGGTAGCCGAGGTCGCGCTGTTCGCGGAGCCAGCCGCGGGCCTCGGCGATCCGGGGCCGGATGCCGGACTGGAGGTAGCCGTAGCCGGCCGCCACGGTGGCGGACGCGCCCCAGGCGAGTACGAAGGCGGCCACGCTGCCGACCCGGGCGGCCACCACCATGGCCGGGACGAGCGCGACTCCCCACACGACGTCGTTGACGAACGCCTTCCGCCCGGCGCCGGCGGCGAAGAACGAGAACCGCCAGGCGTCCTGGAGCAGCAGCCCGGGCATCATGACGGCGAGGGCGGCGAACGCGGCGCCGACCCGGCCGCCGAGGCCGAGCCCGGCGACCAGGCACACCGCGCCGATGGCGGTGCCGACGCCGAGGGCGGTGCCCGTGGACCGGGCCACCGCCCCGCGCCAGGACGCCTCGGGCACGCCGCTGAAGCGCACCACGAGCGGGTCGGTGGCCAGCCCGCGGGAGACGTTGAGCACCACGCCGTACGTCACCCAGGCGAGGCTGAACACGCCGAACGCGGTCACCCCCAGGGAGCGTGCCACGTAGATGCCCACGGCGAAGTTGCTGACGCTGGAGGCCGCCTGGTCGGCGAGCCCCCAGGACAGCCGGCCGACGAGGGCCCGCCGGGCGGTCCGCCGGCCGTCGCCGACCGGGGCCGACGACCCAGCCGTCGCCGACCCAGCCGTCGCCGACTCAGCCGTCGCCGACGCCGCAGCTTCCTCCCCCGTGCCGGTCGTCGCCACCGGCCCCTTCGCCCCCGCCCCCGCCGCCCCCGTCATGTCTTGATCA
Source organism: Kitasatospora sp. NPDC101447 (assembly GCF_044767225.1). Taxonomy (NCBI): domain Bacteria; kingdom Bacillati; phylum Actinomycetota; class Actinomycetes; order Kitasatosporales; family Streptomycetaceae; genus Kitasatospora; species Kitasatospora sp. NPDC101447. The sequence goes on along the minus strand of NZ_JBIWNL010000002.1, from coordinate 305,411 downwards.
GCCCGGCGCCGTGCAGGGCGTCGGCCGCGACGGCGACGGTGTCGAACGGCAGCCCGGAGCGCTCGGCCACGTCCAGCAGGCTGTGCTCGCCGTCGGAGAGGCTGAGCACCCAGAGCATGGCCATCTGGGCCTGCTTGGCGTCGCTGCGGCCGCCGAGCGACTCGTACAACCCGCGCCGCCCCAGCTGCGGTTCGCCGTAGGGGCTGAGGTTGAGGTACCGCCGGTTGCGGTCGAGGACGTCGAACGCCTCGCGGCAGACGGCGAGCGTGTCCGCCATCGCCTCCGGCGAGACGAAGTCCGGGTTGTCCGCCGAGGTGTGGTACTCGGGGTACCCGGCGTACGGGGTCCGGCTGAGCGAGCCCACGCCGAGGTCGAACCCGGGCGAGCAGAACTGCCGCTCGTCGTAGCCGTACGGGGTGAACTCGGTGATGCGGTGCGGGCGTTCGGAGGTGAGCAGCACGTGCTGCAGCACCTGGTCGATCTCCGCGTCGCCGCGCCTGCTCTGCTTGTACGTCAGCGAGCCCCGGTCCCCGGCGCAGGCCAGCACCAGCCCGTGCTTGACCCGCTCGACCCGTTCCGCATTGCGGGCCAGCCAGGTGATCGCCCCGATGGTGCCGGGCGCGAACAGGAACCGGTAGGTGTACCAGGGCGTCCGCTGCGCCAGCTCCCTGGCGAGGAACGTCGCCACCGCGATGCCCGCCAGGTTGTCGTTGGCCAGCGACGGGTGGCAGACGTGGCAGGAGACGATCACCTCGTCGGGGACCTGCCCGGGGACGACGTGCTCGGCGTAGGTGAGGTGGCCGTCCGCGAGCGTGGAGTCGATGCGGACCTCGTAGTCGCCGTCCGGCAGCGCGTCCAGGGTCTCCTGGGCCAGGCAGAACCCCCAGTCCGGCGTGTAGTAGCTGGTGCGGTACGGCACCCAGGTCGGCTGTTCCGGCAGGGTGTGCAGGTGTCCGCGCAGCTCGGCCAGCGGCATGGTGGCGGACACCGGCACGCTGTAGCCGAGCACGTGCAGGCTGGACGCCGCGAAGTCGACGACCCGGTTGCCGGCCGGGTCGGCGACGTAGGCGTCCCGGATGTTCCACTCCTGCGGCACCGTCCAGTCGAGCACCTGGGTCCCGGTCGGCACCTCGTGCACCTGCAGCGGGAGATACTCGCCGACGATGTCCAGGGTGGCGCGCACACCGTCGCCGGTGATGCTCCGGCAGATCGGGTACAGCCGCTCCACCAGCGCGTGCATCTCCTCGCCGGGCGTGCTCATCGGCGCCACCGCAGGGTGTCGTCGACGGTGCCGGCCGCGGACGCCTCGCGCAGCACGGCCAGTCGGGTGAAGCGCTGCTCGAAGGCCTCCTTGGTGAGGCCGAACTCGCGGTAGGCCTCGGCGAGTTCGAGCGCGCCCCGCTGGACGGTCCACTCGCACGCGAAGTCCGGGACGGCGGCCCGGAAGCGGGAGAAGTCCACCCGGTAGGAGCGCGGGTCGGCGCCCGCCTCCCCGGTGATCCGCACCTTGGAGCCCTCCACCGCCTCGGCGACCTGCTCGGCGATCTCGGCGACGGTGACGTTGTTGGTCTCGCTGCCGATGTTGAACGCCTCGTCGTGCACCGCCTCCCTCGGCGCGACCAGCGCGGCCGCGAAGGCCCGGGCGATGTCGGCGGCGTGCACCAGCGGGCGCCAGGGGGTGCCGTCGGAGAGCACCAGCACCTCGCCGGTCAGCAGCGCGTGGCCCACCAGGTTGTTCAGCACGATGTCGGCGCGCAGCCGGGGCGAGTAGCCGAAGGCGGTGGCGTTGCGCATGAACACCGGGCTGAAGTCGCCGTCGGCCAGGTCGTGCAGGTCGTCCTCCACCCGCACCTTGGACTCCGCGTACGGCGTCACCGGGCGCAGCGGGGCGTTCTCGGCGACCAGCTCGTCGCCGCCCGCGGCGCCGTAGACCGAGCAGGTGGACGCGTACAGGAAGCGCCGCACCCCGGCGTCCCGGGCCAGTTCGGCCAGCCGGACGGAGGCGTGGTGGTTGATGTCGTAGGTGAGGTCGGGGGCCAGCGAGCCCAGCGGGTCGTTGGACAGCGCGGCCAGGTGGATCACGGCGTCCACCCCGGCGACGTGCTCGGCCGTGACGTCGCGCAGGTCCACCCGGTGCCCGGCCGGGTCGGCGGGCGCCGGGCCCAGCACGCAGTCGGCGAACAGGCCGGCGTCGAGCCCGACGACCTCGTGCCCGGCGGCCGCGAGGACCGGGGCCATCACGGTGCCCAGGTACCCCTGGTGTCCGGTCAGCAGTACGCGCATTGGGTCATCCCCCCAGGTTCAGAGTCAGTTTGGTGACGGCGAACGCCTCGGCGTAGCGGGCGTGGCACTCGATGCCGCGGATCCGTGCCAGCCCGAGGAAGGCCTCCCGGTCGTACCAGGGGCGGTGGCGCTGCGAGGGGTAGTGCTCCTGCAGCAGCCGGACCTTCTCCTCGGCGGTCTCCGGGGTCAGCGGCTGGTAGGCCACCGGGCGGCCGAGGTCGCCGTCCCACTTGACGATCTCGTAGCCGAGGACGAGGTGGTCGCGGAAGGCGGTGGTCATCAGTTGCGCCAGGCCCCGGTGGTCCTGGTGGGCGTCCTCGGTGCGCGGGGCGAGGACCACGTCCGGCTCGCTGCGCCCGCGCAGTTCCTCGACGGCGGCCTTGGCCTCGTCCCAGTGCGCGGGCAGCCGGCCGTCGGGCAGCTTGAGCACGGTCAGCCGCAGGTCGGCGTCCGGGCAGAAGGCGGCGAGCGCGGCCCGTTCCTCCTCCTCGCGTTCGCCCCCGCCGCCGGAGAGCACCAGGGCGTCGACCCGCAGGCCGGGCCGGGCCCGGCACATCGTCAGCAGGGAGCCGCCCGCGCCGATGGCGATGTCGTCGCAGTGCGCACCCACGGCGACGACCGCGTCCGGGCGCCCGGCCCCGAGGCGGATCACGCGGTCCCCGCCGCGGCGCCGGCCGGACGGCCGGCCGCGCCGTCCCGCTCCCACACGGCCCACGGGCGGTCGCCCCGGGCGTAGGCGGCGTCCAGCGCGGCCCGTTCCTTCACGGTGTCGGTCGGCTTCCAGAAGCCGCGGTGCTGGTGCGCCACCAGCCGTCCGCGCTTCGCCAGTTGGGTGCACCCGTCGGCGACCAGGTCGCCGTTCTCCGGGATGTGGTCGAAGACCTCCTGGCGGAGCACGAAGTAGCCGCCGTTCTCCCACAGCGGCAGTTCGCTCACCGCCGTGATGCCGCCCACCAGGCCGTCCTCGCCCAGCTCCACGCAGTGGAACGAGGACTGCGGCGGCACCACCATCATCGACGCACCGGCGTCGCGCCGGGCGAACGCGTCGATCATCTCCGGCAGCGGGGCGTCGGTGAGCACGTCGGCGTAGTTGGCGAGGAACATCTCCTCGCCGTCGAGGTGGTGGCGCACCCGGCGCAGCCGCTCCCCGATCGGCGACTCGATGCCGGTCTGCGCGAAGGTGATCGTCCAGGAGGCGATGTCGGTGGACAGCAGCTCGGTCTTCCCGCCCCGCAGCACGAAGTCGTTGGACGTCGTCTCCTCGTAGTTGAGGAAGAACTCCTTGATGTGGTGGGCCCCGTACCCGAGGCAGAGGATGAACTCCGTGTGCCCGTAGTACGCGTAGTAGCGCATGACGTGCCAGATCAGCGGCCGCGGGCCGACCATCGCCATCGGCTTGGGCACGTCGTCGGACGCTCCGCTGCGCATGCGCAGCCCGTAACCGCCGCAGAACAGGACGACCTTCATGCCTTCACCTCGACGATGCTGAGTTCCGGGATGGGGAAGACCAGTCGGCCGCCCCACTCGTGCACGAAGGAGAGCTGCTCGGTCAGCTCGGCCCGCAGGTTCCACGGGAGGACGAGGACGTAGTCGGGCTTGTCGGCGGCGATCCGCTCGGGCGGCAGGATCGGGATGCGGGTGCCCGGGGTGAACCTGCCGTGCTTGTACGGGTTGCGGTCGACCGTGTACGGGAGCAGGTCGGGCCGGATGCCGCAGTGATTGAGCAGGGTGTTGCCCTTGCCGGGGGCGCCGTAGCCGACGACCGTCTCGCCGCGCTCGGCCGCCTCGACGAGGAACTTGAGGAGGTCCCGGCGCACCTTGGCCACCCGGGCGGAGAACTCGGTGTACCCGGAGAGGTCCTGCAGCCCGGCGGCCTTCTCCCGGTCCAGCACCTCGGCGACCCGGCCGGTCGGCTCGCCGGCCGCCCCGTCCGGGCGGGCCCACAGCCGGATGGAGCCGCCGTGCGTCGGCAGCAGTTCGACGTCCACGAGCGTGAGTCCGCCGCTGGCCAGGGCCCGGGCCGCGGAGGCGACCGTGTAGTACTGGAAGTGCTCGTGGTAGATCGTGTCGTACTGGTTCTCCTCGATCAGGGTCAGCAGGTGCTGCACCTCGATGGAGACCCAGCCGTCGTCGGCGACCAGGGCGCGCAGCCCCCGGGTGAACCCGACCACGTCGGGGATGTGCGCGTACACGTTGTTGGCCACGACCAGGTCCGCCGGGCCGTGTTCGGCGCGGACGGCCGAGCCGGTGACCGGGTCCAGGAACGCCGTGAGGGTGGGCACGCCGGCCTCGCGCGCCGCGGCGCCGACGTTCACCGACGGTTCGATGCCGAGGCAGCGGATCCCCCGGTCCACGACGTGCCGGAGCAGGTACCCGTCGTTGCTCGCGACCTCGACCACGAAGGCGTCGGGGCCCAGGTCCAGCCGCTGTACGGCACCGCTGACGAAGCTACGGGCGTGCTCCACCCAGGAGGTCGAGTAGGAGGAGAAGTACGCGTACTGCGTGAACGTCTCCTCGGGCGTGATCAGCGGCGGGATCTGCGCCAGCCAGCAGTCGGTGCAGACCCGCAGGTGCAGCGGGTACGCCGGCTCCGGCCGGTCCAGTTCGTCCGCGGCGAGGAAGCTCTCGCACGGCGGGGTCGCCCCCAGGTCGACGACGCTCCCCAACGCCGTCGATCCGCAGAGTCGGCATCGTGTCATGTCCTGCCCCCATCCCTGCCCGCGCGGGTGCCCCGGCGCGAGCCCGTGTTTCCGTTCCCGACCGGCGGCGCGCCGTCCGCGCCGCCGGACCGCACCGCGATCGCGGTGCGGTACCCCTCCACCAGGCGCTCCAGCCCGACGGCCGGGCTGAAGCCCTGCTCGTACCGGCGCCGGGCCGCCCGGCCCATCTCCTGGTTGCGGTCCGCCCCGGCCGTGATCCGGCGGATGCAGGACGCGAGCGAGGCCGCCTCCCCGGGCCGGTGCAGCAGCCCGGTCACCCCGTCCTCGACGAGTTCGGCGAAGGCGCCGTGACCGGCGGCGACGGCCGGGACGCCGGCCGCCATCGCCTCCACGACCACCAGGCCGAACGCCTCCAGCCACGTCGAGGGCGCCACCACGGCGACCGACCGCGCGAGGGCCTGCCGGCACTGGTCCCGGTCGTACAGGCCGACGTACCGCACGTCGTCCCGGCCCGCCGCCCAGGCGGTCACCTCGCGCTCCAGCGGGCCCGTGCCGGCGACCACGAGCGGCACGCCCACCCCGCCGGCCGCGGCGAGTTCGTCCCACGCGGTCATGAGCAGCCGCACGCCCTTGGCCTCCGCGAGTCGGCCGAGGTAGAGCAGGTGCTCGCCGACGCCGGTGCGGCACGTGCCCGGGTCGGGCACGAAGTTGTGCTTGACCGCCAGCCGTTCGGCCGGCAGGCCGGCCCGCACCAGGACGTCGCGCTGCGCCGCGGAGATGCAGAAGAACCGCTCCACGCCGGACCACCACCGCCGCCGGTTGACCGACAGGCTGACGGCGAGCGGCACCGTCGCCAACCGGGAGTTGCGGTAGCAGCCGTGCCGGACGGCGGGCAGCGGCGAGCCGCCGACGCACTCGGTGCACGGCCGGCCGTCCCGCTGCAGCGTGCCCGGCGGGCAGACCTGGGTGTAGTTGTGCAGCGTGGCGACGGCCGGCACGCCGGCGTCGGCGCAGGCGGCCAGCACCGCGGGCGACAGCAGCGGGAAGACGTTGTGGACGTGCACCACGTCCGGCCGCTCGGTGCGCAGCCGGGCCGCGAGTTCCTTGCGGACCGCCGGGTTCCACGGCACCAGCAGCGGCACCGCGATCTTGCCCGGCAGGGACCGGGCGGCGATGTCGTCGCTGCGCCGCTCGAACACCTCGACCCGGTGCCCGGCCTCGCGCAGCAGCCCCACCTCCTGGTCGACGACCATGTTCTCCCCGCTCGGCTGCGCCGAGGCGTAGCGGTTGTGCACCACGAGGACGCGCATGCTCACCCTCCCTCCGATCCGTGGGTCCATGGCGGTGTGCGTCGTCGGAGGGCTCCGGGCACCCCGGCTCGGGACACCGGGTCTCCGAACGCCGCGACTCGGGGCAACCCGCCTCCGGACAGCGCGACTCCGGGCGCCGGTCCGTGGCCGGCCGCGGCGGGTGTCACCAGCAGCGAGGCGGCCACCGTCAGGTGCAGCAGGTACGGCGAGGCGTCGCCCAGCCCGGCCTCGGTGTACGACGCGATCGCGCAGTAGCTGATCAGGAAGATCGCGCAGGCCCTCGCCAGCGACGGCGGCCGCAGCAGCGCGACGCCGCCCAGCACGACGAGGATCGCCGCCACGACGGTGACGCCGGCCAGGCCCTGCTCGTTGTAGACGGCCAGCCAGCTGTTGTCGATCGGCAGCCCGCCGAACGACTTGTCGCCCAGCCCCACGCCGAACAGCTGCTCCGTGGTCGTCCGGGGCGCCGCCAGCAGCGCGTCCCAGACCTTGGCCCGGCCGGTGAGGTTGGAGAAGTTCTCCTGGCTCTGTCCGCGCAGGAACCACGCCTGCAGCAGTGAGCTCAGCCCGACCGCGGCCACGGTGGCGCACAGCACCGCCCAGGTGAAGAACCGGCGGGCGGCGGCGCTGGTCAGGACGAGTGAGCCGACGGCCAGCACCAGCCCGATGAGCATGGCGACCGTCGCCGTCCGGGTGTGGGTCAGCGCGAGCAGGACGAAGGACGGCACGATGACGGTGGCCGCGCTCGCCCCGGTGGTCCGGCGGTCCAGCAGGAGCAGCACGGTGAGCCCGATGATCACCGCGGCGTACTGGCCGATCTGCGGCGGGGTGAGCGGCCACAGCGCGCCGACCAGCCGCCCGCCGTAGAGGTCGGGCATGGCCGCGCCCGGCGAGACGACCAGGCCGGCGGCCACCGACGCGAGCACCGCGAAGTACATCCGGATGTGGTGCCGGACGAGCAGCGGGCCGCCGTCCCACCAGCGGCTGAGCAGCCACAGCGTGCCGACGAACAGGGTCAGCCGGAAGCAGCGGAACAGCGCCCCGAACCCGGACTCCAGGTGCGCGCTGGAGATCACGCTCAGCACCAGCATCAGGGTGAGCAGGAACAGGAAGGCGCTGGCGCGGATGCGCAGCCGGAGGTTGAGGGCGAGCGCCAGCGCGAACGCGGTGACCAGCGCGCCCATGGTGGCCATCTGGATGAGGGAGCGGGGCAGCGGGACGATGGTCTTCGCCCCGGCGGAGCCGAGGGTGTTGAGGATGAGCAGCCCCCAGACCGTCCCGACGGCCTTCGGGGTGCCGGCCGGGCGCGGCCGGGCGTCGGGCCGGGCGCCCGCGGTGTCCGGTCCGGCGGGCGGCCCGGCGCACATCTGGTTCCGGCCCATCTCAACCACCCGCCCGCGGCCGGAAGGTGCTGCCCTGGTCCTGCTGGTACGGCGCGCCCTGCCACTGCGCGGAGTCGAGCGTCCGGCTCGGGTCGTGGGCGACGAAGCTCCACGGTCCGAGGTAGGTGTTGTCGTGCCAGCGGTTCTGCTGCTTGCCGGTGATCGCCTCGGCCACCGGTTCGCCCTTGTACGGCGACCAGTCCGGGTAGGTGCCGTAGTTGGCGAGCACCGCCATCCGGCCGCAGCCGGTCGTGCAGCCGGGGACGGTCGGGTCCAGGACGAAGCGGTTGTCGTGGATGTCGACGCGCTGGGTCTTCCACCGGCAGTCGGCGTAGAGCGGTGCGCCGGCGATGCCCGGTTGTGCGCAGCTGGCGGTGTTCTTCACCAGCAGGGTGCAGTCACCGGACGAGGTGTTGGCCGGGCTGTTGCAGAACCGGTCGGCGTTCTCCCACAGGGTGATCCCGGACCAGTTGTCCTCCAGCACGTTCCGGTCGATCTCGATCTTGTCGGTGCGGGCGGGGATCCGCGGTTCGCCGCCGGACTCGGACAGGTAGACGGTCGCGACCGGGAAGTTGTCGCCGCGGTCGGCGTACCTGCGGCCCTCGACCCAGTCGTTGCGCCGGATCGTGTTGTTCCGGATGACCGCGTTGTAGCTGGTCTCGTAGATCAGCGCGGCGCCGTCGTTGGACTCCAGCACGTTGTCCTCGATGCGGAAGTCGTTGTTGTTGGTGTCCGCCCACAGCCCGGTGCCGCGGTTGTCGTGCACCCAGTTGCCGCGCACGTCGGCGCCGTTGACGGCCCAGAACTTGACGCCTCCGGTGCAGCCGCAGCCCGGCTGGCGCCGCTCCCACTCGTCGGTGTCGTTCCCGGTGATCTCGTTGCCCTCCACCACGAGGTCGCTGACGGGGCCGCCGGTCTTGTACGCGTTCATGCCGTACTGCCCGTTGCCGCGCAGGCAGCTGGCGCGGACCCGCTGGTGGGCGCCGGCCATCAGCCCGGCGCCGGAGTTGTTCTGGATCGTCGCGTGCTCGATCACCCACCCGTCGGCCGAGTCGTGGTTGACCACGCCCTCGTTCTGCGGCGCGACGAAGCCCTGCACGGTCAGGTAGCGGATGGTGACGCCGCCGGCGGCGCCGCCGAACGCGTACTCGTTGGTCTTCCCGCCGTCGAGCACCGCGCCCGGCGCGCCGAGGTAGCTGTCCCCCTCCTTGGGGACGACCTGGGCGTACCGGTCCGACGCGAGCCGGTGCGTGCCCGGTCCGAGCCAGAACGTGGTGTTCGGCGGGCTGTTCCTGGTCTTTGCGGACAGGTCGCCGACCACCGCCGGGTCGATCGTCACCGCGCCCGCCGGCGCCGTCGCCGGTCCGGCCGCGGGCTCGGCGCACACCCGGGCGACGGCCACGGCCGCGGACGCGGTCGGCGCCCCGGTCGGCTTCGCCGGGGCGTCCGACGTGCTCGTGCAGCCGGTCGCCGCCAGCAGGGCGAGCGTCAGCGCCGCCGCAGCCGACGCCGTGCGCCGCGGCGTCGACGCCCCCCGGTGCGGCCGCCTCGTGATCCCCACGCGCCCCCCTAGCCGTGGAACCTGAGTACGGTGGTGAACCCCTGCGCGCCGTCGGCGAAGCCGGTGCCGATCAGCGTGGTGGCGGGCTCCTTGCGGCCGAAGCCTGCGGAGTACCAGCCGAGCGGCGGGTCGCTCTCGCCGCGGTGGGCGCGCCAGGACAGCTGCCCGGCGAGGTCGAGCTCCGCGGAGCGGTCCTCGCCGTCACCGGTCCAGGTGAGCAGCGCCCGGTTCCCCGTCAGGTCCGCGGTGACGGCGGGGCCGAGGTGGAAGGCCAGCCGTACGGGCCGGCGCGGTCCGCTCACCTCGTCGACCACCCGCAACTCCCGGCTCCCGGCGGTCAGTTCCACCCGGCGGCGGTGCACGGAGGGCCGGTAGCCGTCGTGTTCGGCGCACCAGCGGGCCACTCCCCCACCGGCCGCGTCCTTGTCTGCCACGTCCGCGACCAGGACGCGGCTGCGGGCCTGCCGGGTCCACAGGAACGGGCCGCCGGAGACGGACTGGTCGGCGCCGTCCAGTTCCAGCGTGTTGTGGCCGAGGGTCGAGCGGAAGTACCGCCGCCACTCCGGCTGCCCGTGGTAGCAGAACGTCCCCGGGTCGGCGAGCACGTCGACCCCGTCCTGCCGGACCTCCAGGGACAGCGCGTCGGCGTGGGCGTGCGCGGCGATGGACAGGAACCCGTGCGGACCGCCGTCGCAGCGGCACCAGATCCGGTCCTCCTCGTCGCGGAGGATGGTCATCCCGGCGTCGGCCAGGTGGACGGGCCGGCTCGCCGGGCGGGCCACGCCCGACCCGTACGGCTTCAGCAGCGCGGCCAGCAGCGGGGTGCGGACGTCGCCGGCCGCCACCTCCGGCCACCAGGGCAGGCGGCCGAACACGGCCTCCCCGGTGGCGAGCAGCGAGGCCCAGCGGTCGGTGCCCGCGCCGTCCACGACCAGGCCGTGCCCGTCGTCCGCGTCGCCCTGGCGCGGGGGCCGCAGCCGGTTGTCGACCACGGCGGCCAGGGCGTCGGTCATCCGCAGCAGCACCAGACGGACCGTCGCGGGGACGGGCACCCCGGCGGCGTCCGCCTCGGCGACCGCGGCCAGGCCGAGCTCCAGGACGAGCCCGTGGTACTCGCTGGCCAGCTCCCGGTTGAGGCCGGACAGGAAGGTGTTGGCGCGCAGGTGGCGGTCCAGCGAGCGCAGCGCCTCCGCACGCCATCGCTCCGACTCGGGGAACCGGTCGAAGGCGCAGGAGGCGGCGAACTGCCCGGCGGCCTCGGCGATGACGTGGTTGTTCGCGGAGGAGCCCCGGCTGGGGAAGGCCGCCAGCCAGCGCTGGTGGTGCCAGATCTGGTGCAGCGCCGTCGGGTTGGCCTCGAACAGCGCGGCCGCGCCCGACCAGCCGTCCAGCAGCCGGCGCACCCACACCCAGGACAGCAGCCGGATGCCCAGCTCGATGCCGCTGACCCAGTGCACGCCCTCCAGCGGCGGGTTGACCTTCCACCAGGAGCGCAGGTGGTCGGCGACGCGCTCGGCGTAGCGCTCGTTGCCGGTGACGGCGTACGCGGCGGCGAGCACCGTCAGGTACTGGTGCCGGGAGGGCTCCCAGATCTGCTTGATGTCGCCGACGGCGCCCTCGTCCCGGTAGGGCACGTCGAAGGCGTAGCCGGCGGTGGCCCGGCGGCCGGTCTTCGGGTCGAACCACCAGTCCGGGTCGGCCATGTCCGCGCGCTCCACGCCGAAGAACTCGGCGCGGCCGTCCATCAGCCGGTCCGCCTCGGCGACCAGCCGCTTGGCAGCCTCGGCGGGCACCGCCTCGACCGCCCCGGCGGGCAGCACGGCGGTGAACCGGGCGCCGCTGACGGCCGGGCCCGCCGGCGGGATCTCCTTGCCCCACCGGCGCCGGCGCAGCGTGTCGCCCACCCGGCCGGCGACCTCCTGCGGCCCCATCGCGGACAGGCGCCGCAGGTACCAGCCCGCGCTCATGGTCACAGCGACCTCGCCAGGGCCACCGGGGCGCCGGCGCCCAGGCTGGCCTGCACCGCGAGGGTGGCCGCCGTGGTGGCGACCAGGGACTCCAGCGGCACCGGCATCGGCCCGCCGGTGCGCACGGCCTTGACGAACGAGGCCAGCTCGTTGGACTGGCCCTTGTCCCGGGCCTTGGGCAGCCGCGAGCTGACCCACCGCTTGCGGCCGTACACCGAGGCGCGGACGAAGTCGTCGAGCTTGAGCACCTTGCCGTCGGCGAGCAGGTCCAGCGTCTCCTTGGGGAAGCCGGGCGCCCCGGAGGTGACGTAGCTGATGGCGGCGGTGGAGCCGTCGGGGTAGCCCAGCACGATCTGGAGGTCCTCGTTGCCGGACGGGGCGACGGCGTACACCGAGACCGGGTCCGCGCCGAGCAGCCAGCTCGCGGTGTCGATGAAGTGGCCGCCCTCGCCCTCGAATCGCGAGCCCTCGGTGCCCTGCTGGAGGTACCAGCTGCCGTGCTGGAGGCGGCCCGCGTTGACGAGGTAGCGCAGGCTGGCCGGGCCCGTACGGGCGCCGAGGCGGGTCCTGGCCTCGCGCAGCAGCGGGGCGAAGCGGCGGTTGAACCCGACCTGGAGGCGGTCGTTGCCGGACTCCTCCACCGTGGCGAGCACGGAGGCGAGTTCGTCCTCGGTCAGGGCGAGCGGCTTCTCCACGAAGACGGCCTTGCCGGCCAGCAGCGCCTTGCGGGTCAGGGAGGCGTGCGAGCTGTGCCGGGTGACCACGAAGACGGCGTCGATCGAGGAGTCCCCGAGGACGGCGTCCAGGTCGGTGGTCGCCCGGGCGAAGCCGAACTTGCGCTGGGCGTTGGCCGCGGACAGGGACGTGGTGGTGACGACGGTGGACAGTGCCACGCCCTCGCGCTGGGCCAGGTGCGGCAGCAGCATGGAGGACGCGTAGTTGCCCGCGCCGACGAACGCCAGCCGCACCGGGGCGCCGGCCGGGCGGGCCGTGGCCGTCCGCGCGGCGGGGAGCCTGACGGCGGGGATCTCCAGCTTCGGGGCCTCGGCCTTCGCCGGCGGCTCCGATTCCGCCGGGGCGTAGCGGAACAGCGCGGTGACGGCCTTCAGTTCGCCGTCCTTGAGGCGCCGGTACGTCTCCACCGCGTCCTCGAAGTCGGCGACGTGGGAGATCAGCGGGTCGACGTCGACGCGGCCGCGGGCCATCAGGTCGATGAAGCAGGCCAGGTTGCGCCGCTCCGTCCAGCGCACGTACCCGATCGGGTAGTCGCGCCCCTCCAGCTCGTACTCCGGGTCGTAGCGCCCGGGGCCGTAGGAGCGCGAGAAGCGGACGTCCAGCTCCTTCTCGTAGTACGCGTTCCACGGCAGGTCCAGGCGGCACTTGCCGATGTCGACGACCCGGCCGCGGTCCCGGGCCAGGTGCGCGGCCAGCTCCACGGGCTGGTTGCTGCCGCCGCCGGCCGCCAGGTACACCTGGTCCACGCCGTGGCCGTCCGTCAGCTCCGCGACGGCGTTCTCCACGGCCGCCGAGCCCGGGTCGCCGCAGGCCGCCGCGCCCAGGCGCTCGGCGAGCTCGCAGCGCGAGGGGTCCGGGTCGGCGCCGACCACGCGCACACCGGCGGCGGTGAGCAGCTGCACCACCAGCTGCCCGATCAGCCCGAGGCCGATCACCAGCGCCACCTCGCCGAGCTGCGGCTCGCCCTGGCGGACGCCCTGCAGCGCGATCGACCCGACGGTGCCGAAGGCCGCGTGCCGCGGCGCCAGGCCGTCCGGCACCGGGGTGTAGAGGTTCTTCGGCACCCAGTTCAGCTCGGCGTGCAGCGCGTGCTCGTTGCCGGCGCAGGCCACCAGGTCGCCGGCCTTCACGTCGTCGATCCCGGCGCCGACCTGCTCGACCACCCCGCACAGCGAGTAGCCCAGCGGCGTGTACGAGTCCAGCTTGCCCATCACCTTGCGGTAGGTGGCGGGCAGTCCGTTGGTGGCCACGCTCTGCATGACCTTGGCGACCTGGTCCGGCCGGGAGCGGGCCTTGCCCAGCATCGACATGCCGGCCTCGGAGACCTTCATCAGTTCGGTTCCGGTGGAGATCAGCGAGTAGGCGGTGCGGACCAGCACCCCGCCCGGCTTGCACCCCGGCGCCGGCACGTCGAGCACCGCCAGCTCGCCGCTCTTGTAGTTCTGCACGACCTGTTTCACTCGGAGTCCCCTAGGTTTCTCAGCCGTCACGTGTGCTCTACGCCGGCGAACCGGCGCTGTGGTCGGTCCCGGAGGTCGCACTGCGGTACCAGTACTCCAGGGTCAGCACGTGCCACAGGTGTTTGGAGAAGTCCCGCTGCCCGGAGGCGTCCTCGGCGACGAGCCGCGCCAGCGCGTCGCGCCGCAGGAACCCGGAGCGGACGAGCACGCCGTCGTTCACCACCTCGCGCACCAGCGGGGCGAGGTCCCGGCTCATCCAGGCCCGCAGCGGGGCGCTGAACAGGCCCTTGGGCCGGTACACGATCTCCCGGGGCAGGACCGAGGTGGCCGCCTCCTTGAGGACGGCCTTGCCCTGCCGTCCGACGATCTTCCGGTCGCCGGGCACGGCGAACGCCGCCCTGACCACCTCGACGTCCACGTACGGCACCCGCACCTCGGTCGACGCGGCCATGCTGGAGCGGTCGGTGTACGCGAGGTTCAGGCCCGGCAGGAACATCCGGGCGTCGCCCAGGCACATCCGGTTGACGAAGTCGTCGAGCTCGTTGTCCCGGTAGACGTCCGCGTGCTCGGTCAGGACGTCGTCGACGGTCCCGGCGAGGTCCGGATCGACCAGGGCGAGCAGTTCGGCCCGGTCGTACATGGTGTAGCTGCGCCGGAACGCCGTCTCCTCCGGCAGGTCGGCGAAGGACAGGAACCGCTTGGCGAACCGCACCGACCGGTACCCGCGGCGGGCCGAGGCCACCGGCAGCCGGTCCACCGCCGCGGACAGGCCGCGCCGCAGGGGCCGCGGGACGCGCTGGTAGCGCAGCGCGATCAGGTTGGCCAGGTGTTTGCGGTAGCCGGCGAACAGCTCGTCGGCGCCCATCCCCGAGAGCAGCACCTTGACGCCGGCCTCCCGGGCGGCCGAGCAGATCAGGAAGGTGTTGATCGCGGCGGGGTCGCCGATCGGCTCGTCCAGGTGGTACGTCATCCGCGGCAGCAGGTCGAGCACGTCCGGGGCGATCTCGATCTCGTGCAGGTCGACGCCGAACCGCTCGGCCACCTGACGGGCGTAGCGGAGGTCGTCCGGCATCGCCTCGAACCTGGCGTCCTCGGCGCGGAACCCGATCGTGTAGGCGGAGATCCCGGGGTGGTCGCGGGCCGCCAGCGCGGTCAGGTAGCTGGAGTCCAGCCCGCCGGAGAGGAAGGTCGCCACGGGGACGTCGGAGAGCAGGTGGCGCCGGGTCGACTCCTCGACGATCGCGGCGATGTCGGGCAGCTCGCCGCTGCGGGCCCGTTCCCGGCCCTCGGCGGCGACGTCCCGCAGGTGCCAGAACCGGCCGCGCTCCACCCGGCCGTCGGGCCGGCACCGCAGCCAGCTGCCCGGCGGCAGCTTCTCCGCCTCGCGGAACGCGCACCGCGAGTCCGGCACCCAGTAGTACAGCAGTGAGGCCACCAGCGCCGCGTGGTCCACCTGCAGCGACCCGCCGGTGGCGGCGGCCAGCGCCTTGAGCTCGGAGGCGAACACCAGGCCCTCGCCGCGCCGGAGCAGGAAGAGCGGCTTGATGCCGAGCTGGTCGCGGGCGAGCACCAGCTCGCCGGTCCGCTCGTCGAAGATCCCGAACGCGAACATGCCGCGCAGCCTGGGCAGGCAGTCCGTGCCCCAGCGCCGCCAGGCCTCCAGCAGCACCTCGGTGTCGGAGGTTCCGCGGAAGCGCACCCCGGTGGCCGACAGTTCGGCCCGCAGCTCGGGCGCGTTGTACAGCTCGCCGTTGTACGTCAGGACGAGGCCGTTCGAGACCATCGGCTGGGCGCCGGTCTCCGACAGGTCGATGATGGCCAGTCGGCGGTGCCCGAGGTGCACCTCGCCGTCACCGACGGGGTGGCTGTACCGGCCCGCCCCGTCCGGCCCCCGGTGGGCGAGGGTCTCGGTGAGCAGGTCGGTCACGGCCTTCCCGTCCGGCCATCGGTACGTTCCTGCGATGCCGCACATGTCCTACCTCGCCTCCTGGTCACTGTCCGGGACCATGGCGGTCCACATCGGTAGCCGCTCGGTCCGCCGCCGCCCCGTGCCGATCGGCCGGGCCGGCCGGTCGTTGCGGCCGCGCGGCGCGGCGGGCGGCCCGTCCCAGAGCGTGCCGTCGGTCCGGTCCCGCGGATCGGGGTCGATCAGCACCACACCGATCACCGGTATGCGCTGGTCCGCGAGTTGCCGCGCCACGGTGTGCAGCCATGCGGCGCTGCCGTGGCCGGCCCGCACGACGAGCACGGTCCGGGTGCCGAGGTGGCGCAGGTCGGTCCACGCCGTGCCGGGCGCCACCGAGCCGACGCCGACCCGTCGTTCCTGCGCCGACTCGGCCTCGGCCGTCCCGTCGGCGACCACGGTCGGGGCCCCGGGCCCGGGGCGGCGGTCGGCGAGCTTCGAGCCGGGCAGGCCGTCGACCACGACGACCGGCCCCTCCTCGCCCAGTGCCGCGGCGAGGTCCAGGGCGATCGCGCCCGTGCTGCGCGCACAGCCCAGTTCCAGCAGCGACACCGGCTCCGCGGAGTCGCGCACGCTGCGGACCAGGGTCGCGGTGAGCCGGCTGCGGGCCCTCCTGGTCCGGCGTCCCTGCCACCGCCGCCCCCGCCGGCGGGGTACCCGGCGCAGTTCCGCGATGACGGAGGCGCCGAGGTTCGCCGCGATCTCCCGGCGCAGCACGGGCCGGTCCGCCACCACCACGCCGACGGCCGACACCGCGAGCCCGAGGACGAGCCCGAGGACGACTCCGACCACGGCGTCGGTGGCGGCGGTCCTGGCCAGGGAGTGCCGCTCGGCGCGCGGGGTGTCCACGATCTGGGTGCCGGCGACGAGCCGGGGCGTGCCGACGCTCGCCTCGGCGGCCCGCTGGCCGAAGTCGGTGATCCGCGAGGTGAGTTCGGCCCGGCTGGCGAAGAGCGACTCCATGTTCGCCGAGGCCTTCGGACCGCTCTGCGGCGTCGCGTCGCCGATCGCCTTGTTGACCTGGGCGAGTTGCTCCTGCAGCCGGTCGCGCTGGTCGAGCAGGCTCTTGGCCTCGGCGGCCGCGGCCTCCTGGATCCGCCGGACGTGGTCGGCGACGAACGCGTCGGCCAGCGCCTTGGCCCGGGCCACCGCCTCCGCGTCGCTGCGGCCCTTCACGGTGATCTGCAGCAGGTTGTTGGTCAGGCCGATGCCCCCGTAGTCCTGCATGAAGTCCTCCGGCTTGTCCGGGGAGCCGAGGGCCTGCAGGGCCTTGCCGGCGATCCCCGTGGTCTGCAGCAGGGCGACGTCGGTGCGGATGAGGGTCCCGGGGTCGTTCGGCTGGTCCGCCTCGTGCGCGACCAGCACCTTGGCCACCGCACTCGGCGGCGCCGGCATCAGCACCGCCGCCGCCGAGCCGAGCAGCAGCCCGAGCAGCGCCATGGCACACCAGAGGCGGCGGCGCCTGCGCACCGCGACCACCAGCGCCTGCAGGTCCAGCAGCGGCGTGGCGGCCGGCGACTCCGACGTCGTACTCGTCGTCACCCCGAACCTCTCCTCGCCTCGTCGCCGACGGCGGCCGGGATCTCGGTCCCGGGCTCGGGTACGGTCTCCGGCTCGGGCGCAGCCGCGGTCTCGGGCTCGGCGCCCTCCGGCGGACGGCCGGCCGTCCGCGCCGGTGCCCGGACCGCGCCGGCGACGACCGCGCCGACGACCTTGTGCCGGGCGTCCGCGCACGCCTCGGCGATGCCGGTGAGCTCCCCCGCGGTCCAGCTGCCCGCGCTGAGCACGACCAGGACACCGGACTCGTCGTCACGGTCCGGCACCAGCGGCCGGGACACCGACACCCCCACCACCCGCAGCAGCGGATCGCCGCCGGCCTCGGTGACGAGCTGCCCGGCGGCCAGGCGGGCCGTCTCGTCGCCGTCCGGGACGAGGACCAGCAGCCGCCGGGCGGCGGGCAGCCGGTCCCGGAGGCGGGCGCACACCCGCCGGTAGCGGACCTGCCGTCCGGCCTCGTCGCCGGAGGCCTGCGGGGCCGGGACGTCCCACCGGGTGTCGACGCCCAGCAGCCGGCGGAGCCGGGCCCCCGGGCCCCGGCCCTGCGGCCGGTGGACGGGCCGTTCACCGGGGACGTCGACGGTGCCGAGAACGACCGAGCCCAGCGCCGCGGCGATCTCGGGCTCGGTACGCGGGCGGCGGCTCATCCGTGCGGCGGTGAGGTGGCCGATGACGGCGAGGACGAGGAACAGCAGCGCCCCGGCGACGACGAGCTGCATCCGCGTCGGCGGTGCCTCGCCGGTCGGCCGGGCGGCCGGCCCCATGACGACCATGTTGGCCCGGTTCGCGGCCGGGTCGACCTGGTCCAGCTTCTTGACGGCGTCCTGCAGCGCGGTGCGCAGCTTGGCGAGTTCGGTGCGGGTCTGCACGCTCTCCACGGTCTGCCCCGGATCGGCCGCGTCGGCCAGGTCGGTGATGCGCCGGCTGGCCTGCACCACCATCTGCCGCAGCGCCTCGGGCTGGGACGCCGCGGGGTCGGTGCTGTCGCCGGCGATCCGCGCGGCGAAGGTGACGAACTGCTGGGCGACCTGGTCGGAGAGCTGCTGGGCGCGCTCCGGGGTCTCGGCCGTGCCCGAGATCTTGATGATGTTCCCGTCGGCGGCCGTGGCGCTCACCCGGTCCTGCAGCGCGGTGCCGGTGACGCCGCTCCAGCCGAGCGCGGCGGCCGCGCGGTCGACCACCACCGAACTGCTCGCGATCTCCGCCTGGGTCAGCAGCTCGCGCTCCTGCCACGCCCCGGGCAGCAGGACGGACGCCGACGCCGTGAAGCGCGGCGGGAACAGGAAGGACGTGCCGTAGCCGACGAGCGCACCCAGCACGGCGAGGACGGCGAGGAGCCGCCAGCGCCGGCGCAGGATCCGACCGATCGTGACCAGACGTATCGTTTCATCGCTCAACGGCGGGGCCTTCTCCCTGCCCGGTTCGGGCCGCCCGCCGACACCGGCGCCCGACCACGGCAGGCGGCGGCGTACGCGGCGAGCAGCGATCGCTGGGAGTTCCGCCAGGCGAGCGGCCCGTTGATCCGCTCCTGGCCGAGCTTGCCCATCCGGCCGCGCTCCTCCGGATCGTCCAGCAGCCGCGCGATGAGCGCGGCGAACTCGGCCTCGTCGTTCGCGGGCGCGTAGACGGCGGCGTCACCGGCGGAGACCCGCGCCTCCCGGAGGTCGAAGGAGACGATCGGCCGCCCCATCACCATGTACTCCAGGACCTTGTTCATGGTCGACACGTCGTTGAGCGGGTTGCGCGGGTCGGGCGAGAGGCAGACGTCGGCGCTGGACAGGTAGCGCACCAGGTCGGCGTCCGGTACCCGCCCGGTGAACTCCACCTGCTCCGAGAGCCCGAGCCGCCGGGACAGCTCCACCATCGCGTCGAAGGTGTCGCCGCCGCCCACGAACACCGCGTGCCAGTCGGTCCGCCCCTGCTCGTCGCGCAGCTTCGCGAGGGCCCGCAAGGCGTAGTCGACGCCGTCCTGCGGGCCCATCACACCGAGGTAGCACAGCAGATGGGGCTTGCCGCGCTTCAACTCCGGCTCGGGCGGCACGGGTTGGAACCGGTCGGTGTCGGGCGCGCTGCGCACCACGAAGACGTCCTCCGGCCGCCGGCCGCCGCGGCGCAGCGCGACGTCCCGGTAGCTCTCGTTCGTGGCCAGCACGACGTCCGCGGACCGGTAGGTCCACCGTTCCAGCGCGCACACGGCGCGGTGGAGCAGGTCCGCGCCGCGGTCGAACCGGGAGAGGTAGAGCTCGGGCACCAGGTCGTGCTGGTCGAAGACGATCCGCGCCCCGCGCCGCTTCAGCAACAGGGCCGGCAGGAACAGCAGGTCCGGCGGGTTGCAGATGTGGACCACGTCGACCGGGCCGACCCTGCGGGCCAGCCGGGCGGTGTGCCACAGCGCCGATCCGTACTCCTGCAGGTAGCCGGCCGGCCCGCCGGTGGCCGCGCGCAACGGGTAGCGGTGGATCCGCACGCCGTCGATCACCGCTTCCGGCTCGGTGTCCCGCTTGGTGCCCCGCGGGCAGACGACGTGCACCTCCCAGCCCGCGTCGCGCAGTGTCGTGCACTCCTGCCACACCCGCCGGTCGAAGGGCACCGACAGGTTCTCCACCAGGACCAGCGCGCGGCGGCCCGCGCCGTCACCGCCCGGCCCGCTGAACGACGCGTCACCAAGCAAGGCCCGTGTACCCCGGTTCGGTCCGGCGCACGTCGGCGTCGGGAAGGCGGATGAGGTCGATGATCTCCGGGCCGCCGGCATGGGGCAGCGCCGACAGGACGGCCGGCTCCCTGGTCCCGACCACGCACACCTCGGCGTGTTCGAGCACCTCGTCGACGGACTCCGCGAGCAGCTGCGCGAGGTGCGGCAGCCGGGTCTCGATGTACTCGCGGTTCGCGCCGAGCAGCCGGGAGAGGTTCACGTTGGGGTCGTAGATCCGCAGGTCGTAGCCCTTGCCGAAGAGCCGCTCCGCCAGCTCGACGAGCGGGCTCTCGCGCAGGTCGTCGGTGCCGGGCTTGAAGGAGAGGCCGAACAGGCCCACCCGGCGCTTGCCGGTGCGCTCGACCAACTCCACCGCGCGCTGCAGGTGTTCGGCGTTGGAGGGCAGCACGTGGGCGAGGATGGGCACCGCGACGTCGGCCCGCTGCGCCGCGTGGACCAGGCTGCGCAGGTCCTTGGGCAGGCAGGAGCCGCCGAAGGCGAAGCCGGGCCGCAGGTAGGCGGGGCTGACGTTCAGCTTGCGGTCCGCCAGGAAGACGTCGATCACCTGGTGCGAGTCCACCCCGAGCGCCCGGCACACCGCGCCCAGCTCGTTCGCGAAGCCGATCTTGAGGCCGTGGAAGGCGTTGTCCGCGTACTTGATCGCCTCGGCCGTCGGGACCGGCACCCGGAACACCTCGCCGGGCAGGCCCTCGTACAGCGCCGCGACCACGTCGCCGCTGGCCGGGTCGAGCTCGCCGATGACGGTCTTCGGCGGGTCGAAGAAGTCCCGCACGCTCGTGCCCTCGCGCAGGAACTCCGGGTTGACGGCGACTCCGAAGTCCACCCCGGCGGTGCCGCCGGCGTACTTCTCCAGGATCGGGACCAGCAGGTTCAGGCAGGTGCCCGGGAGCATGGTGCTGCGGAACACGACGGTCTGCCGCCCGCCCCGCTCGGCCACCGCGGCACCGATCTGCTCGGTGACCCGCTCCAGGTAGGTGGTGCACAGGCTGCCGTTGGGCTCCGACGGCGTTCCCACGCAGACCAGCGACACGTCGCTGCCCATGATCGCCTCGCGGACGTCGGCGGTCGCGCGCAGCGCCCCGGTCCGCACGACCTCGGCGATGAGCTCGCCGATCCGCTCCTCGACCACCGGGGCCTTGCCCTCGTTGACCAGGTCGACCTTCACCTGGTTCACGTCCACCCCAATGACCTCGTGCCCCAGGCTGGCCAGGCACGCGGCCGACACGCAGCCCACGTAGCCGAGCCCCAGGACGCTCACCCTCATGACCCGTTCCTCCCCTCGGGCAGGCCCCTGCGGCCTGCCGTCCGTGCGCCGTCCGGACGGCGCCCCCCACCCATCAGTAGGCCCCCTGCCCCTGGAGCACGGCCCGCAGCGTCTTCCACAAGATCACCGTGTCCAGGGCGAGCGACCAGTCCTCCACGTACCGCAGGTCCAGCCGCACCGCCTCCTCCCACGGCAGGTCGCTGCGTCCGCTGATCTGCCACAGGCCGGTGAGCCCGGGCTTGACGAGCAGCCGCCGCCGGATCTCCGGGCCGTACGCCGCGGACTCCTCCGGCAGCGGCGGCCGCGGGCCGACGAGCGACATCGAGCCGGTGAGCACGTTGACGAGCTGCGGGAGCTCGTCGAGCGAGTACCGGCGCAGCACTCCTCCGACCCTGGTCACCCGAGGGTCCCGGCGGAGCTTGAACAGCAGGCCGGCGCCCTCGTTGCGGTCGACCAGCCCGGCCCGCGCCCGGTCGGCGCCGACGACCATGGTGCGGAACTTGACGATGGTGAACTCGCGGCCGTCCTTGCCGACCCGGTGCTGGCGGTAGAACGCCCCGCCCCGGCTGTCCGCGAGCACCAGCAGCCCGACGAACAGCATCAGCGGCGCCAGCAGGACCAGCAGGACGGCGGCGCCCAGCCGGTCGACGACCTCCTTGACCACCCGGTGCCCCCCGGTGAAGGCCGGCATGCTGACCCGCAGCATCGGGATCCCGAGCACCGCGTCGACGTGCAGCCGCGGGCCGGCCACCTCCATCAGCACCGGCGCCACGACCATCTCGGCGTCGCTGCCTTCGAGGTTCCAGGCCAGCCGCTGCAGCCGTTCCGGCGACCAGTGCGGGTCCGGTGTGATCGCGACGACCCGGTAGCCGTCGCGGCGGACGTGGTTGGCGACGTCCGTCAGCCGCCCGACGACCGGCACGCCGTCCAGCCGGTCACCGTCGGGCCCGAGGCCGTCCGGCGTGCACACCGCCTCCACCCGCCAGCCGAGGTGCGGGAACTTGCGGGTCCGGGCGATCAGGTCGCGCACGGTGGCCACGCTCCCGGCGGCGAGCACCGGGCGCAGGCACAGTCCCTCGTTGCGCTGCTTGTGCAGCCGAAGGCGCAGCAGGTACCGCTCGGTCATGGTGACGAGCGTGATCGCCGGGATGGCGACGAAGATCCAGAGCCTGATGTTGTGCGAGCTGAGGGCGATCCCGCCGAGGGCCAGGACGACGGCCGCCGTGAACAGCGAGCGTCCGAGCCGGCGGAACTCCTCGGCACCCTGGCCGAGCACGGCCGGCGCCCAGGAGCGGGTCACCGTCAGCGCGCCCAGCACCAGCAGCTCGGTGCCGAAGGCCAGGATCCCCCACTTCTCGTGCCAGTTGGCCGCGTCGCGGACCCCGAAGAAGCCCCCGATCGCCGCCACGACGAAGGCGGTGGCCACGGTGTCACTGACGATCACGGTCCGGCGGTACCGCTGCTCCCAGTGCCGCGCGGGCCGCTTGATCGCCCCGTTCCCCGGGCGCCCCCGGGCCGACCGGAACGAGTCGGCTAACTCCCCCTCCTCCACAGCGTTTTCCAGGTCACCAGTGGGTTCGACGTGTTCGCTCCACACGGTTCCTCCCCCCGGGAGGCGCATGCGCCTCCCGCACTGTTCCTCCCCCGGGAGGCACCGCCTCCCGCGCCGCGCTGTTCCTTCCGCAAGGACGCCCCCGCCTCCCCGCGACATGGCAAAACCGGTTGTTGCAGCGCTACGTGAACATCCCACCCCGGCGGCAGCGGACCCGTACGTCCCGCCCGCCTCTCGATGCGCGCGGGGACCCGTCGACGGTTGCTCCCGGCACGCCAAGCGCCCTCACGGGCTCCAAGAATCGATCACCCCCACGTCCGGCGCCGGGGCACGGCGGCTGGCCGTCCGCAGGGCCGGACCCGTAGATCACCATTTGTCCACTCGTGCCCAAACTCGCGAAGCACGGTCAATCTAGAGCATCAGGGCCGCCCGAAGAAGGGGATGTGTGCATCTTGTGCTGAGGCTTCGGAGCTGCATCGGCCGGGCGGCAACCGACCGCGGACGTCCCGACCACCAGGACGTGCCCTGTGACCTGTGATGACGGGAGCACTCCGGGTCAGCTCGTCGTGAGCATGGTGACGCCGTGGAAAGGTGGCGCTCAGTTGTCCGGCCGGTGGACCAGGGTGATCCTGCGACGCCGTCGCACGGCCGGTACGCTCGCGCTCTCCCGCAACCCCGGCAGTGCGCCGGCGGCCCGCCGGTACCACCCGCCGTACCGGCCCGCGGCCCACACCGCGGACACGCCGTGGAGCAGCACACTCAGGCCGACGGTGACCGCGACCACCCGCCCGATCGTCGCCACCGCGGTGATGTGCTCCTCGGCGACGAGGAGCCCGAGCACGATCGAGGCGAGGCCGCGCGGCCCGAACCAGCCGATGTAGAGCACCGTGGGCGGCCGCAGCCCGCTGCCGAGGAGGGCGAGGGCCACCGGCACCATCCGCACCACGGTGAGGCTGAGCACGGCGTAGCCGACGATCCGCCAGCTGAGGTGCTCCAACGCCGGGCCGAGCAGCACCGCGCCGAAGAACAGCAGGCTCAGCACGGCCAGCAGGCCGCCCAGGTACTCCGCCAGGTCGGTCGTGTGCCCGTCGTCCACGGCGGGCCCGGCGGCAGGTGCTTCGGCCCCGGCGGGCCGGCCCGTCCCCAGCCCCTGCGCGAACGCGAAACCGGCCACCCACGCGGCGATGAAACCGCTCCCGTGCGTGACCACGGAGAGCGAGTACGGGGCGAAGGCCACCGCGAGGACGTAGATCTGGCGCCACTCGCCCGTGACCCAGCCGCGCGCCGCCGCCCACCGCAGGAGCCGACCGCCGCCCCAGCCGAGGGCCAGGCCGAACGCGGTGCTGAGCAGGAGCGCGCGCCAGAACGTCCCGCCCACGCCCTCCTCCGCGTAGGAGGTGCCCGGGACGCCGGCCAGGAAGAGGACGAAGAAGGGCAGCACCATGCCGTCGTTCAGTCCGCTCTCCACGTTCAGCGTCTGACGGACCAGTCGCGGCACCCGCGGGTCGGAGATGGCGCTCGCGCCGAGCGCGGCGTCGGTGGGGGCGAGGATCGCACCGACGAGCGCCAGCTCCCAGGCCGTCAGCCCCGGTAGGAGCGGCCAGGCCAGCAGCCAGCCCGCCCCGATGCTGAGCAGCAGGCCGATCCCGAGGAGCCGGCCCGGCAGCGCTCCGCCGGTGCGCAGGTCCCCGAGGCGCACCGACGTGGCGTCGGTGAACAGCACCAGGGTGAGGGCGGCCTCCAGGAGCGCGAGCAGCGGCCCGGCGTCGTGCGCCAGGCTCACCAGGTCGAGGCCGACCGGTCCGATCAGGATCCCGCAGCCGACGAACACCATCGCGGCGGACACCGGCGACCGAGCCAGCCGCGCCGACCCGAGCGCGTAGACGGCCACGACACCGGCCACCGCCGCGCCGGTCCAGGCGGTGTCACTCATGACACCGCGTGCTTCCGCCGCATCCGACCCGGATTCCCATCGCTGCTCGCTGTCCCTCGGCGCCGTCGTCCCCCCACTGTGCTGCACCCCGGCGCACGCGCCCCCGAGCGACACGTACGCCGCTTCGCTCCGCATCCCCGGCCGCGCCGGGGCGGCCGGGACCGACACCGTCGGCCTCGGCGGTTTCGGACAAAACGTCACATACCGTATCGCGGGGCGATGTGACGGGCCCCTCGCAGGCACCCGCCACGACCCTCGCCCCCGTCGCCCCGACTCCGGCCGGGCACCCAGCCCCGGGCCGGGATCGATTACGGACCCCTGGAAGGCAGAACCCCATGCAGAAGACCACTCGGCTCGCCGTCGCCCTCGCGACCGCGCTCGCGGCGGCAGCCGTCTGCGCCCCGTCCGCGGCCGCCGCGACGCACGGCGGCGCCGGACACCCGCGCGGCGGGAACCACGCCGTGTTCGTCCAGACCGACGACCCGGCGGGCAATCAGGTCGTCGCCTACCGGCGGGCGGAGGACGGGCAGCTCACCCCGGCCGGGACCTACGACACCCACGGCCTCGGCGGGGTGCTGGACGGCTCGGTCGCCGACCACCTGGCCTCGCAGGGCTCCCTCACCTACGACCCGGGCCACGCCCTGCTGTACGCGGTGAACGCCGGCAGCGACACCGTCTCGGTGTTCTCGGTGGACGGCGACCGCCTCGCCCTGCGCCAGGTCGTCGGCTCCGGCGGCCGGTTCCCGGTGAGCGTCGCGGTGCACGACGACGCCGTCTACGTCCTCAACGCCCTGGACGGCGGCTCGATCCAGGGCTACACCGTCCACGACCGCCGACTGGAGGCGCGGGCCGACCGGAACCGTCCGCTGGGGCTCGACCCGAACGCCACTCCGCAGTTCACCAACACCCCGGGGCAGGTGGGCTTCACCGGCGAGGGCTCCCAGCTCGTGGTCACCACCAAGGCGAACGGCAGCAGCCTGCTGGTCTTCAACCTCGACCGCTCCGGCACCCCCGCCGACACGCCCGTCACGACGACCCTGCCCGGGGCGGTGCCCTTCGCCTTCGTCCCGAACGGCGGGCACGGCCTGTTCCTGGCCGAGGCCGGGACCAACGCCGTCGCCACCTTCACGGTCCATCGCGACGGCACCGCGACGCAGGAGGCGTTCGCACCCACGAACCAGTCCGCCACCTGCTGGATCGTCGCCGTCCGCGACCTGCTCTACGCCTCCAACGCGGGCAGCTCGACCCTCAGCGGCTTCCGCACCGCCGACCACGGCCGCCGGCTGACCGCGCTGGGCAACACGCCCACCGATCCCGGCACCGTCGACGCCGCGGTCTCCTCGAACGGGCACTTCCTCTACGTCCAGACCGGCGTCGACGGCATCCTCGACGAGTTCGCGATCGGCGACGACGGGTCCCTCACGCCGATCGGCTCCCAGGTCGTCCCCCGCGGCGTCGGCGGCGAGGGCATCGTCGCCTTCTGACACCCGTCGGAGCATCCGGCCGCACCCGGGTCGGTGACCCCCGTCGACGAATGTTGATTCTTCAACTACAGTACTTCTCGTCGGCCCGATCGGGCCGCACCCAGGAGGAGGAACCATGGAGCAGTCCGTCGTCGACAACGCCGAGATGTCGCGGTTCGAGATCCACGACGACGGTGACCTCGCGGGCTTCGCCGAGTACCACCGCTCCGGCGACGAGATCGCCTTCATCCACACCGAGATCGACCCCCGGTTCGGGGGCCGGGGGCTGGGCGGCACGCTGGCGCGCGCCGCCCTGGACGCGGCACGCGAGCAGAAGCTCTCCGTCCTGCCCTACTGCCCGTTCATCCGCGGCTGGATCACCAAGCACCCGGAGTACACCGACCTGGTCCCCGCCTCGCACCGCGCCAGGTTC
The DNA here is from genome assembly GCF_044767225.1 of Kitasatospora sp. NPDC101447. Classification (NCBI taxonomy): domain Bacteria; kingdom Bacillati; phylum Actinomycetota; class Actinomycetes; order Kitasatosporales; family Streptomycetaceae; genus Kitasatospora; species Kitasatospora sp. NPDC101447. The sequence goes on along the minus strand of NZ_JBIWNL010000002.1, from coordinate 279,175 downwards.
GGCCTCGCCGCCGCCTGAGCACCCGGACGACGGCCGCGGTCACCGGGACCTGCGCGCCCGCCGGGGACGCGGCCGGATGCCCGGTGCGGCGGGGTCGCCCCGACCCGCCGCACCGGGCGCGGCGTCAGCCGACGGTCACCCGGAAGGGGCCGGCCAGCACCGAGTAGCCGTCGTTGGCCAGGAAGTACGCGTCGTACGCGCCGGCACCGCCCAGCTTGCCCGTGGCGAAGGTGACCGCGCCGCTCTGGTTCGGCGCGTAGGACCAGGTCAGCGAGGACCGCGAGCCCGGGGTCACGCCCGCCGGGTAGAAGCCGACCCAGTTCTTCGCACCGGCCTGGGAGGCGTTCGGCAGCGCGTAGCGCAGGGTGACGTTGCCGCCGCCGGCCACCGCGTTCAGGTCGCCGGTCAGCGTCGGCGCGGTCGCCCGGGACGGCGCGAAGGCGGCGTTGAGCGGCGTCGCGTAGGTGTCGTTGGCCGTCAGGCCCGGCAGGCCGAGGGCCTGGTCGATGGTGCGGCCGACGCTGTAGTGGTCGTAGTGCAGCGGGCTGCTGGTCCCGGCCGGGACGGTGCCCTGCGAGCCGACGGCGACGGTGACGAGGTGGTTGTACGCCTCGGCGTGGCTCTCGTCCCAGGTGAGCAGCAGCAGCGAGCGCTGCTGGGTCCAGGCCGGGGAGGACAGCACCGGGGCGAGGGTCTGCTGCAGCCAGCCGTCCTGCACCTTCAGGCTGGTGGCGCTGCCGTTGCCGGAGGCCTCGCCGTCGTAGTAGTCGTCGGCGGCGATCCAGGAGAAGTTCGGCGTGGTGGCCGTGGACTGCAGGTCGGTGGTGAGCTGCGTGGTGTCGAAGAGGTGCGCCGCGCAGCGGGCCGGGTTGCCGCTGATGTCGGTGTAGTTGATGAACGGCGCGTCGTCGGGCTCGTAGTAGCTGTCGCTGCTCTTGCCGGTGTTGCAGGGGGTGCCCATGCCCTGCTCGTAGGCCTTCCAGGTCTTGCCGGCCTCCTCGATGGTGTCGCCGAGGTTGCGCTGGGGGGAGTTGATGTTGGGGAAGTAGGTGGCGCCCTTGGCGTAGGTGTCGCCGCCCGCGATGGCCAGGTAGTTCTCGTCGCTGGGGTGGTAGACGCCGTGGGAGTCGGTGAGGGTGGCGCCCTGGGACATCAGGGTGTGCATGAACGGCGTGTCCGCCGGGTCGTTCATGACCTGGGTGTAGTCGGTGTTCTCCATCATGACGACGAACACGTGGTCGTAGCCCGGTACGGCGGACGCGGGCGGGCCGAGCGGCGCGGGCGGGGTGACCGGGGTGTCGAGGGTGAGCGAGAGGTTGTCCAGGTAGCCGCTCTCGCTGGAGGTGGAGAGGAACTGCGCCTCGACCTGGATCGACCGGGTGCCGGCCGGGACCGCTCCGGTGGCGCTGCGGGAGAGGAACTGGGTGCTCAGGCCGCGGTCGGTCGCGGAGACGGTCGGCAGCTTGGCGGTGGCGCCGAGCGGGCGGCCGGCGGCGTCCTGGAAGTGCAGGCTGACGGCGACGTAGCCGCTGTTGACGGTCCAACCGCCCAGCCAGCCGGCGAGGTTGAAGTGCACGCCGCCGCCGTCGATCGCCGTGGCGGCCGAGGAGACGTCGACGGTCTGCGACATCGAGCCGTCGCCGAAGTTGCCCGGCCCGAAGAAGGCCTTGCCGGGCGTCCGGCCGTCGTTCGGCAGGCCGAAGGACGCGACCGAGTGGCACATGACGTCGAGGCCGCCGGCCTGGACGGTCCAGCCGGGGACGGTGGCGGCCGCGCTCCAGTCGCCGGTGCAGTAGCCGCCGGCCTCCGCGTCGCCGTTGACGATCAGGTTGCCGCTGCCGCCCGTGGCCCCGGCGGTGGCGGGGGTGACGACGACCAGTGCGCCGACCAGGGGGAGGGCGGCGAGCAGCCCGCCGAGGGAGCTCAAGCGCAGTCTCATGGGGGGTACCTCGTCCCGTTGGTGAGGGTGGGTGCCATGGCTGTTCGCCATGAGCGGGACATAAGTACCGGCCGGCGCTGTCCACTGGAAGAACGCCTACCAAACTTGACCAGACAACTTTGAGCGCGGTCACCCACGCCCTCGGCGCCGCGGTCACCGGCGCAGTCGAACTGCCCGGCCCCGGCGGGGTTTCCGCGCGGGGCCGGCAGGCGTCCGGAGTGGGGCGGGCCGGAGGCTACGGCAGGGTCCAGCGCTGGTTGGCTCCGCCGTTGCAGTCCCAGATCTCCAGCGGGGTGCCGTCCGCGGTGGCCGCCGCCGGATCGTCGAGGCAGCGGCCGGACTGGGCGCTCCTCAGGGTGCCGTCCGGCTGCGGCGACCACTGCTGGTTGGCGCCGCCGTGGCAGTCCCACAGCTCGACCGCGCTGCCGTTGGCAGTGGCGGCGCCGGTCACGTCGAGGCACTTGCCGTCGTGGGTGAGGGTGCCGTTCGTACGGGTCCACACCTGCTCGGCGCTGCCGTCGCAGGCCCAGAGCTGCACGGCGGCGCCGCTGGTGCCGCCGGTGGGGCGGGCGCAGGTGCCCGGGAGGGCGGAGGCGAGCGGCCCGGTGTGGGTGGTCGGGGTGCCGGGGGTGAGGGCGAAGTCGTCGAACTGGTCGGTCTGGTAGCCCGTCACGCCGAGTCCGGCCCGGCCGTTGGTGTAGCTCGCGTCGTTCGCGCTGCCCACGGCGGTGCCGTCGATGCTCGCGGTGAGGGTCGCGTCGTCCAGGGTCAGCGCGACGGTGTGCCAGCGGCCGGTGCCGAGGGCCGTGGTGGTGCCGCTCGCGAGGGTGGTGAAGTGCCAGCCGGTGTCGCTCTTGTCGATGGACCACGCGCCGGTGTCGCTCACCCGCAGGTGGTAGGCGTTCAGGCCGTTGTTGTTGCGGCCCTGCTGGTTGACCCGGCCGAGGAGTTCGACCGTGCTCGACTGCTCGAACATCGTGTCGGCGGTGACGGTGTAGTTGGACCAGCCCCCGTCGCCCATCATCGTGTACGGCGCGTCGTAGGACTCGTCCGTCCAGCGGATCGGCGTGGTCGGGGCCATCTGGCGCAGGCAGGTGCCGGTGCGGCCACCGCCGCAGGCGACGGTCCGGAAGGCGCCGTTCATGTCCGCGAAGTACTTCGGCGAGGTGGTCGTGGCCGGCGTCTCGAAGCCGTCGGCGTAGGGCAGCTTCATCGGCGCGGCGGGCGGCGGGGTGGCGGTGCCCTTGCCCTGGCCGGTGGTGGTGGTCACGGTGTAGACCCGGCCGGGCTGCAGGGTGAGGGTGTACGAGCCGTGGGCCGGGGTGACGTCCTGCTGGTGGACGAACCAGTCCGCCGGATCGGTCGACCTGAGGTCGGTGGACCACACGTGGACCGTGCCGGTGGACAGGCCGCCGGTGACGGTGAAGCTCGCGGTCCGGGCGGCGGTGGCGTCCATCGTCTCGATCACGGTGCTGTAGTCGCGGTTGTTCGTGCTCTTCAGCGTGACGTGGCTGCCGTTGGTGCGGACGCCGCCGAGGTACCCGCCGGCGGAGTCGACGTAGTGCCAGCCGGGCTTGGCGAACTGGGTGGTGTGCGCGGTGACCCAGGTCGTCCTGCCGATGCTGTAGGTGCCGGACCACGGCTGGTCGGCGATCGACATGCCGTCGGTGGAGAAGAACAGGTCGGGGTAGAGCGCGGCGATGACCGGCCAGTTGATGTACGAGGTCATCCTTCCGTCGAGGTAGCCGCGGTTGATCCCGCGCGCCACCGCCGGTGCGCCCGCGTCGGCGTCCTCGGAGCCGTTCTCGCTCGCCCACAGCGGCTTGCCGAGCGCCCGGGCGGCCGGCGGGCTGGGGCACTCGGTGAAGGCGCTCAGGTACCCGCAGGGGTAGTGCACGCCGACGACGTCGACGGCCTTCCCGAACGCCGGGTCGGCGGCCATCGCGTCGGCCACGGCCCAGGTGTCGTCGGCGGCGACGACCTCGGTGGCGCCGTAACCGCGGGCCGTGAGCGTGCTCCTGAGGTTCTCGTACCAGGCCTTGTCGAAGCCGCGCTCGTTCCACCCGCCGAGGTAGGAGACGGTCAGGTGGTGCTGGGCGGCGCAGCCCATCCAGTCCATCAGGTAGTCGACGCTGTCCTGGGACCAGAAGTCGCCGCCGCTGCCGGTGTCGCCGATCCAGCCGGGGGCGCCCCAGGACAGACCGTAGAACCTGATGTCGGGGTTGCGGGCCTTGGCCTGCTCGGCCAGCCACCACTCGTAGCCCTGGTTGCAGTCGACCGTGCCACGGGTGTGCTCGATGCTCGGCTCGGCGCCGTCGGTGGAGTTGGTGTCGCCGCCGATCTCCAGCTTCAGCACCTGCAGCGAGGCACCGTAGCCGGGCTTGAACAGGTAGTCGAGCAGCCGGCTGCGCTGGGGCTCCGGGTAGTCCACCAGCAGGCGGGAGTTGCCGCCGCCGCCGGAGATCGCGCCGACCCCGTCGAAGGTGAGGCCCGGCGAGGAGCCGTCGATGGTGATGGAAGTGGGGGCGGCGGTGGCGGCCTGCGGCTCGGCGGCCCGGGCGCCCGCCGGCGCGGTCGGGCCGCCCAGCGCGGCGGCGAGGACCAGCGCCGCGCCGAGGGCGGTGCGCCAGGCCGATGACAGGTGTTGACGGCCCATGGGCGTCTCCTGGTCGAGGGGTGGGGCGGGGGTCCGTGGGGGGGGGCGGGCCCCGCCGCCGGGGGGGGGACCCCCGTTAGGCGGGGGGGGCCGGCCGCCCCCCGGGGGGGGGGGGGGGGCGGGGGGGGGGGGGGGGGGGGGGGGGCCGCCCCCCCCCCCCCCCCCCCGGGGGGGGGGGGGGGTCTTCGGCGGGTGCATGCCAGCCGCCGGGGAGGACAGTAGACCCAGCTTCCAACAACAATCAACAACTTCGAATGAAATGCAACGCTCCTGGGCAGCATGGCCAGGAAGCCGACCGTCGATCCGCGCCGCCGGGCGGAGCCGGCGACCGCCAGCGCCAGTACCACGGCATAACGAGACGGTCTCAATAGCTCGGAGCGGGAAACGCGAGCTTGACTCAGATCAAGATCAGGCGCTTTCTTTTGATCCATCGCGTTTGATTGCGATGCTTTCTGATCGGTTCTGTTGCTTCTCGCCGGTCGGTCCCACACCCTCAGGAGCCCCCACCATGCACCTCTCCCACCGTGGCCGCCTGGCCTCGATCGCCGCACTGAGCCTCGTCACCTCGCTCGGACTGACCGCCTGCTCCACCGGACAGACGTCCTCCAACAGCGCGGACGCCCCCGTCGCGCCGGTGTCCGGCAAGGTCTCGATCACCTACCTGCAGAAGCAGGGCGACCAGCAGTACTTCGTGGACGAGGCCGCCGGCGCCAAGGCCAAGGCCGCCGAACTGGGGGCCGACCTGAAGGTGGTGAACCTCGGCAACGACGCGAACAAGACGGTCGGCGAGGTGCAGGCCGCGATCGCGCAGAAGAGCAACGGCCTGATCATCGTGGTGCCGGACCCGGCGGTCGGCCCGCAGGTGGTCCAGACCGCCCGGGACGCCAAGGCCGCACTGCTCACCTCCGACGACCAGGTCTGCGCCAGCGGCCCCGCCCCGGCGCAGTGCGCGGCCGGCGACCTGGTCCCCCGGATCGGGTTCAGCGGCGCCCAGATGGGCGGTGAGGTCGGCAAGCGCGCCGCCGAGGAGTTCACCAAGGCCGGATGGAACGCCGCCGACACCCGGATCATCTCCGCCTGGAAGCAGGACGTCACCGTCTGCGGCGACCGCGTGAAGGCCGCGAAGGCCGCCTTCGACCAGGCCGTGCCCGGCGTGCAGCTGATCGACGTCGCGACCGACAACACCCCGACCGGCGCGCAGGACAAGGTCGCCGCCACCATCACCGCCAACCCGGGCGTCAAGCACTGGGTGACGTGGGGCTGCAACGACGAGAACGTGCAGGGCGCCGTCACCGCCCTGCAGAACGCCGGGATCAGCCCGAACGACATCGACGGCGTCGGCCTGGGCGCCTACCTGGCGTGCAAGGACTGGGCGTCCGGCAAGCCCTCCGGCATGAAGGCCGCCCTGTTCATCAACGGCAAGGACGTCGGCGCCCTGTCGGTGCAGACCATGTTCGACAAGCTCAAGAACGGCAAGGACTTCCCGAAGGAGGCCTTCGCCCCGACCAAGATGGTCGACGCCACCACCTGGCAGTCCGCGGGCGTGTCCTGCAGCTGACGCCGCGTCGAGCCGCCGGTGCGGCGGACGGGCACCGGCCCGCCCCACCGGCGCCGCTCCCGGAGATTCGTACGCGCGACCGCAGGCGCCGCGCCCGGAGACCGCCCGCCCGGCTCCCCAGACCGTACGCACCGCACTGCCAGCGAGGCCCCGATGACCACACCCGCACCGTCCCCCCTCCCGCCGCCGAGCGGCTCCCCCGGCCTGAGCGCCGAGGGCGTGTCCAAGCGCTTCGGCTCCGTCCAGGCGCTGTCGGACGTCACCCTCACCTTCCCGCCCGGCCGCGTCACCGCCCTGATGGGCGAGAACGGCGCCGGGAAGTCCACCCTGCTGCGCATCCTCACCGGCGACCACCGCCCCACCGGGGGGCACGTCCTGCTGGACGGCGCCAGCGTCGACCTGCACTCCCCGCAGGACGCCCGCCGCGCCGGGATCCGGATCATCCCGCAGGAACCCGAGATCATCCCGCACGTCGCGGTCGCCGAGAACGTCTACGCCGGCTCGCTGCCCCGCACCCGGCTGCGCCGGCTGGACCGCGCCGAGCTGCGTCGCCGGATCACCGCGGACCTCGCCCGCCTGGGCTTCGACAAGGTCCTCGACCCCGATCTGCTCGGCTCCGAACTCACCGCGGCCCAGCGCCAGTTGGTCGAGATCATGCGGGCCCTTACCGGTGCCGTCCCGCCGCGGGCGATCGCCTTCGACGAGCCCACCTCCTCGCTCTCCGAGCACGAGGTCGAGGCCCTGTTCGCGCTGATCGGACGGCTGCGCGACGAGGGCATCGCGGTCGTCTACGTCTCCCACCGGATGAAGGAGATCTTCCGGCTCGCCGACCGCATCGCCGTGCTGCGCGACGGCCGGGTCGCCGGGGTGGTCGAGGCCGCCGCCACCGACGAGGGCGAACTCGTCCGGCTGATGGTCGGGCGGGACCTCTCCTCGCTGTTCGTCCGGCAACAGGTCGCCACCGACCGCGTCGTCCTGGACGTCCGGGACCTCACCACCGACGACGTGCACGGCGTCAGCCTCACGGTCCGGGCCGGCGAGGTCGTCGCGCTGGCCGGGCTGATCGGCGCCGGACGCTCCGAACTCGCCCTCGCCCTGGCCGGTGACGCCCCCGTCCGCTCCGGCACGGTCGCCCTCAACGGCGAGGTCCTGCGGCTGAAGGACCCGCGCGCCGCCATCGCCGCCGGCATCGGCCTGGCCCCCGAGGAACGCAAGGCCCAGGCGCTGTTCCTGCAGCGCACGATCCGCGACAACACCTCGCTGGTCAGCCTGCGCCGGCTCAGCCGTCGGCGTTTCGTGAAGCGCCGTCAGGAGAAGGAGCTCGCCCAGGAGTACGCCGACCGGCTGCGGGTCCGCGCCCCCTCCATCGAGGCCGAGGTCCGCACCCTGTCCGGCGGCAACCAGCAGAAGGTCGTGCTCGCGCGCTGGCTCGCCCGCAAACCCGACCTGCTGATCCTCGACGAACCCACCCGCGGCGTCGACGTCGGCGCCAAGGCCGAGATCTACCAGATCATCGCCGACCTCGCCCGCGAGGGCACCGCCGTCCTGGTCATCTCCTCCGAACTGCCCGAGGTCCTCGGCCTCGCCGACCGGGTCGTGGTGATGCAGAACGGCCGCACCACCGGCGAACTGAGCCGTGACCAGGCGACGGAGGAGGCCATCCTCGCCCTCGCCATGGCCGACGACCTCGCCACCACCGCCCCAGCCCAGACCGGAGAGACCCAGTGAACGAGCGCAGCGAGCGAACCATCGAAAGGCGCGCGTGGGCAAGTGCCCCTGCCGAGCGCAGCGAGGTGGGCGCATGACCACCGCCACTCCCCCGACCGCCCCGGCGCCGGACGCCGGGGCCGTGCCCGTCCGGTCCGGCGGCCCGCGCGCCCTGCTCGCCGCGATCGGCGGCCAGAACCTCAGCCTGATCGGCGCCCTCGTCGCCGTCGTCGCCCTCTTCGGCTCGCTCAACCCCAACTTCGTCGGCTGGGACAACATCCAGGTCATCGCCGAGGCCGCCACCATCTCCGGCCTGCTGGCCGTCGTCCAGACCGTCGTGATCATCTGCGGCGGCCTGGACATCTCGGTCGGCTCCCAGGCCGGCCTGGCCTCCGTCACCAGCGCCATGGTCTTCACGTCCGCCGGCAGCAACCCCTACCTGGGCATCGGCGCCGCGCTCGCCATCGGCGCCGGCATCGGCCTGTTCAACGGCGTCGTCATCATCTACGGCCGGGTCAACCCGACCATCGCCACCCTGGCCGGCCTCGCCGCGTACAAGGGCGTCGCCCAGCTGGTCTCGGACGGCCGTGCCCAGGGTTACGTGCTCAACGACCCGGTCTTCGTCTTCCTCAGCCGGGGAAAGATCGCCGGCCTGCCCACCATGGTCTGGCTGCTGATCCTCACCGCCGCCGCCGTGCACGCCCTGCTCACGTACACCGACATCGGCCGCAACATCTACGCGATCGGCGGCAACGACACCGCCGCCCGCCTCGCCGGCATCAACCTCAACAAGTACCTGATCGCCGCCTACGCCCTCTCCGGCACCGTCGCGGCCCTGGCGGGCGTGCTGCTCACCGCCCGCACCGGCAGCGGCCAGCCGGTCTCCGGCAGCGAGGGCCTGGAACTGCAGTCGATCACCGCCGCGGCGCTCGGCGGCTGCGCCCTCAAGGGCGGCAAGGGCAGCATCGGCGGCACCCTGCTCGCCGTCGCGCTGCTCGGCGCGCTGCAGAACGGCCTCACCGTCCAGGGCATCAACGCCTTCTGGCAGAACGTCGCCCAGGGCACCCTGCTGGTCGCCGCCGTCGTCATCCAGCAGCGCCGCAACCGCGAGCGGGCGGTCGGCCTGCCCGCCTGATCCCCGGCCCCGGGGGGGGGGGGGCCCCCCCCCCCCCCCGGGCGGGGGCCGCCCCCCCCCCCCCCCCGGGGGGGGGGGGGGGCCCGGCCCCCCCCCCCCCCGCCCCGGGGGGGGGGCCCCCCCCCCCCCCCCCGGGCCCGGCGACAGAACGAGCGGCCGGCCGTCGAGGGTCGGCCGGACCGCGACCGGAACCGCCGGTGCCACCCCTGCCCGTGGCACCGGCGGTTCCGTGCCTCCGGGCCGGCGCGCCGGGGCCCCGGGGCCCCGGGGCCCCGCCGCACGGGGCGGCCGCCGGGACACGGGGCGCACCGGCGGGCTGGGATACTGGATCACGTCGCGACCGGACGCGCCCCGGTCGTCGCCGCGGACGCTCCGGCCCCCGTCCCGCCCGGAGCGGTGGCACGCGTTCGTCCACGACCGTGGCAGGGTCGCCCACCGGCAGGAAGCGGGCGCGACCAGGCACCCGTTCGATCGAAAGGGCCTCCGTGGCTGATCAGAGTTTGCTCGCCCCGCAGCGCCAGGCGCTGATCCTGGAGGCCATCCGCAAGGCCGGCGCGGTGCGCGTCGCCGAGCTGGTCGAGCAGTTCGGCGTGTCGGACATGACGATCCGTCGCGACCTGGACGCGCTGGTGCGCCAGGGCGCCGTCCAGAAGGTGCACGGCGGTGCCATCGCGGTGGGCACGGCGAGCACGTACGAACCCGGCTTCGACGTCAAGTCCGAGCTGGAGGAGAGCACCAAGGCCGCCCTGGCGGACGCGGCGGCGCAACTCGTGGAGCCCGGCAGCGTGGTCGCGCTCTCCGCCGGCACCACCACCTACGCGGTCGCCTCCCGGCTGCTGGAGATCCCGCAGCTGACGGTCGTGACCAACTCCCTGCGGATCGCGGACCTGCTGTGGGCGGCGGAGAGCGACGGGCGGGAGGGCGTCCCGTCGCTGCTGGTGACCGGCGGGGCCCCCACCCGCTCCGCGGCCCTGGTCGGGGCCCTCGCGGACCAGACGATCCGCACCCTCCACGTCGACCTGCTGATCCTCGGGGTGCACGGCGCCGACGAGCACGCCGGGCTCACCACGCCCAACCTGGCGGAGGCCCAGACCAACCGGGCGCTGATCGCCTCCGCCCGCCGCACCGTCGTGGTGGCCGACCACACCAAGTGGGGCGTCGTCGGTCTGAGCAGCTTCGCCACCCTGGCTGAGGTCGACTGCTTCATCACCGACGACGCCCTCCCGGCGGCCGCCCGCAACGCGCTCGCCGACACCGTCGGGGAGCTCGTGGTGGTGCCGGCCGGGGGGTGAGGGCACGGCCGCGGATCAGGCCACCCGCCGAGCCCGTCAGGCCACCCGCCGCGCGCCCGGCGAGGGCACGGCGGTGAAGGCCACCGGATCGGCGTGGCCCGCCGAGCGGAAGGCCGACCGCACCGCCTCCGCGACCCGGTCCGCACCGTCCGCCCCGACCAGGGCGATGACGGAGCCGCCGAAGCCGCCGCCGGTCATCCGGGCCCCCAGCGCGCCGGCGGCCACGGCGGCCTCGACCGCGAGGTCCGTCTCGTCGCAGGAGACCCGGAAGTCGTCGCGCAGCGAGGCGTGTCCGGCCGTCAGGATCGGCCCCAGTGCGGCGATCCGGCCGCCGTCCAGGTGCTCGATCGTCTCGGTCACCCGCCGGTTCTCGGTGACCACGTGCCGCACCAGGCGGGCGAGGTCGTCGGGGAGGCGCTCCAGCGCGGCGGGGAGGCCCGCGGGCGGGAGGTCGCGCAGCGCGTCCAGGCCGAGCAGCCCGGCGGCGCGCTCGCAGCCGGCCCGCAGGGCGGCGTAGGCGCCGTCGCCGAGGTCGTGCTTGACCCGGGTGTCGATCACCAGTAGCCGGAAGCCGGCCGCCTCCAGGTCGAGCGGGACGTGCCGCTGCTCCAGCGTCCGGGTGTCCAGGAACAGTGCGGCGCCGTCCGTGCAGCACGCGGAGGCCATCTGGTCCATCACGCCGCAGGGCACGCCGACGAAGGCGTTCTCGGCCCGCTGGGCGAGCAGGGCGAGCTGCGGCGCGGACAGGCCGAGCCCGTACAGGTCGTTCAGGGCGACGGCGGTGGCGCACTCCAGGGCGGCGGAGGAGGAGAGCCCCGCTCCGGTCGGCACGGTGCCGGCGAAGGACAGGTCGGCGCCGCCGACGGCGTGTCCGGCCTCGGCGAGGGCCCAGAACACGCCGGCCGGGTAGGCGGCCCAGCCGGTGACCACGCCGGGGGCCAGGCCGTCGAGCGCGAGGTCGCCGATCGTGCCGTCGTCCTGGGCGCTGTACAGCCGCACCCGGCCGTCGTCGCGGCGGCGGGCGGCGACCTCGACGCGGTGCGGGAGGGCCATCGGCAGGACGAAGCCGTCGTTGTAGTCGGTGTGCTCGCCGATCAGGTTCACCCGGCCGGGCGCGGCCCACACGCCGGTCGGCCGGGCGCCGTGAACGGCCTCGAAGTCGGTGGCGGCCTGCTCGATCATCTGTGCGGCTCCCGTGCGTCGCGCGTGTGTCGTACCGGCTCCCGCGGGCACGTACACCGGCAGGCGGGAGCCTATTTCGACATAATCAAACATGATTGCCACCTACGGTCAACACCAGCAGCTTTGACGCACTGACGAGCGCACCCCGGGCACCGGCTTCTCCGCCTGCCCGGCAACGCCTGTTGACAGGCGATCGGATATGTTTGATTCTGTTGAAGATCGGCACAGGCGGGCCGACGTCCCACGCATAAGGAGTACGGCGGTGCACAAGACCGCGACCACGTTGGCCGACGGCCGTGAACTCTTCTACTACGACCGGACGGCCGGCACCGCCCGCGACACCGTGGACGAACGCCCGCTGGAACCCGCCACGAGCCTCTCCGAGATCCGGCTCGACCCGGTGCTCGGCGAGTGGGTGACCGTCGCCGCCCACCGCCAGCAGCGGACCTACCACCCGCCGGCCGGCGAGTGCCCGCTCTGCCCCTCCCGGGACGGACGGCTCAGCGAGGTCCCGGCCGCCGACTACCAGGTCGTGGTCTTCGAGAACCGCTTCCCCTCCCTCTCCCCGGCCTCGGCCGCGCACGTCGAGGCCCACGACGACGACCCGCTGCACACCCTCCGACCGGGCACCGGCCGCTGCGAGGTGGTCTGCTTCGCCCCGGACCACGACGCCTCCTTCGCCGACCTGGACGAGGCCGACGCCCGCCTGGTCCTGGACGCCTGGACCGACCGTACGGCCGCGCTGTCCGCCCTCCCCGACGTCCGGCAGGTGTACTGCTTCGAGAACCGCGGCGCGGAGATCGGTGTCACCCTGGCCCACCCGCACGGCCAGATCTACGCCTTCCCCTTCGTCCCCTCCCGCACCACCCGGATGATCCTCCGTGCCGGGGAGCACCGCGCGCGCACCGGACGGAACCTCTTCGAGGACCTGCTCGCCGCCGAACGGGCCACCCCCGAGCGGCTGGTGCTCCAGGGCGAGCACTGGACCGCCTTCGTCCCGTTCGCCGCCCGCTGGCCGTACGAGGTCCACCTCTACCCCCACCGCCGGGTCCGTGACCTCACCGCCCTGGACGAGGCCGAACGTGCCGAGTTCCCCGGCCTGTACCTCGACCTGCTGCGCCGCTTCGACCGGCTGTTCCCCGCGCCCGACGGCGCCGCCCCGAACCGGACGCCGTACATCTCGGCCTGGCACCAGGCACCGAAGGGCGGCGGCGACGAACTCGCCCTGCACCTGGAGCTGTTCACCATCCGGCGTGCGCCTGGCAAGCTCAAGTACCTGGCGGGCGTGGAGTCCGGACTCGACGCCTTCGTCACCGACGTGAGCCCGGAGACCGCCGCCGAACGGCTGCGTGGCGCCGCCGACTGACCAGGCAACCCAGGAGGATTCCGCATGGCCGTTGACCGTACTGTCCTGGCCGGTGCCCGGCTGGTCCTGCCCGGCGGTGTCGTCGAGGACGGCCGCCTGACCGTCCGGGGCGACCGCATCACGGCCGTCACCAGCGGCGCCGCCCAACCCGGCGACCTCGACCTGACCGGCCACACCGTCGTCCCCGGCTTCGTCGACCTGCACGTCCACGGCGGCGGCGGCGCCTCCTACGCCTCCGGCAACGCCGAGGAAGCCCTGCACGCCGCCCGAACCCACCTCCACCACGGCACCACCACCACCGTCGCCTCCACCGTCACCGGCGAGATCGACGACCTCACCCGCCAGGCCGCCGTCCTCTCCGAACTCGTCGAGGACGACATCCTGGCCGGCATCCACTTCGAAGGCCCCTTCATCTCGCCGGGCCGCTGCGGCGCCCACCGCCCCGACCTGCTGCGCGAACCCGACCCGGCCCTCGTCCGCACACTCGTCGACGCCGCCCGCGGCCACGCCACCATGGTCACCCTCGCCCCCGAACTCCCCGGCGGCCTCGACTCCGTGCGCATGCTCGCCGACCTCGGCATCATCGCCGCCATCGGCCACACCGACTCCGACTACACCACCACCCTGCAGGCCATCGACGCCGGCGCCACCGTCGCCACCCACCTCTTCAACGCCATGCCCGCCATCGCCCACCGCGCCCCCGGCCCGATCGTCGCCCTGCTGGAGGACGAACGCGTCACCGTCGAGCTGATCAACGACGGCGTGCACCTCCACCCCTCCGTCCTCGACCTCGCCCACCGCACCGCCGGCCCCCACCGCGTCGCCCTCATCACCGACGCCATGGCCGCCGCCGGCACCGGCGACGGCCTCTACCCCCTCGGCCCCCTCCAGGTCCGCGTCACCAACGGCATCGCCATGCTCCCCGACGGCAGCTCCATCGCCGGCTCCACCCTCACCCTCGACCAGGCCTTCCGAAGAGCCCTCACCATCGGCAAACTGACGCTCAACCAGGCCGTTCAATCGCTGTCCGCCACCCCCGCCCGCCTCCTCGGCCTCGACCACCGCACCGGCTCCCTGGAAACCGGCAAACTCGCCGACCTCGTCATCGTCGACTCCGAGAGCTTCGACCTGGTCGCCGTCATGCGCCACGGCCACTGGGCCCGCGGCGCCGACCGCTTCCGAACCGTCCGGACCGCCTGAACGAGCCCCCTGGCAACGCCGACGGCCGCCCTCCCCGCTGCGGGGAGGGCGGCCGTGGTACGTCCGGACGGCGGACGCGCCCGGGTCAGGCGAGCGACCACCGCTGCAGCGGTGAGCCGGTGTCCGGTTGCTGGGTCACCGAGGCGCCGTCGGCCGTAGAGGCGGTGGTGAGCAGCAGTCCGCTGCGGGCCGAGGTGACGGTGTACGAGCCGTCGGCCGTCCGCCCGACCTTCCAGTGCTGGTTGGCGCCGCCGCTGCACGGCCACTGAATGATCCGGGCCCCGGCGGCGGTGGACCCGCCGTCGACGTCGGCACACATCGACGAGCGCCCGTTGACCAGCTCGTAGCTGCCGTCGGGCTGCCGGCGGAACTGCCAGAGCTGGTTGGCGGCGCCGGACGCGGTCCAGGTGATGAGGGCGTTGCCGGCGGTGGTGCTGTTGTCGGCGTCGTCGAGCGCCTTGCCTCCCGTGGTCAGGGTGTGGTTCCCGCCGAGGTCCGGCTCGACCGTCCAGGTGAAGCCGGCCGAGGCGCTCGCGGTGCCGGAGGCGGCGGTGACGGTGACCGCGGAGGTCCCGGGGCCGGTCGGGGTGCCGGTGATCAGACCGGCGGGGCTGACGGAGAGCCCGGCGGGCAGGCCGGTCGCCGTGAAGGTGAGCGGCTTGCCGAAGCTGTCGGTGGCGTCGAGCTGCACCGAGACGGCCTGGCCCACGGTGTCGGCGCGGTCGCCGGGGGCGGTGAGCACGACCGTCTCGACCGCCTTGCCGGTCGGGGTCAGTGTGAGGCTCTGCCGGGCCGCGGTCCGCCCGCCGCCGACCGCCGAGCCGGTGGTGTCGGTCCAGAACCGGGCGGGCGTGGTCTCGGCCGGGGTGCCGGCGGCGGTGAGGCCGAGGACCAGGCCGCTGTACCGGTTGACCAGGCGGTAGCCGGTGCCGGCCGGCACGATGAACCACTGCTGTCCGACGCCGGTGCCACTGCCAACGGTCGGCGCGGCGCCCCAGGCCCGGCCGGCGGCGGTCGACGCGTCCACCCCGAGGGCCCCGCCGGTCGCGGCGTTGACGATCCGGTAGGAGCCGTCGCCGGTGCTCGCGAACGACCAGGACTCCAGCGCGGAGCCGGTGGGGCCGGCCAGCGAGGTGGTCGCCGGGCTGCCGCGGCGCTGGGCCAGGACCCGGCCGTCGCCGCTGCCGATCCGGTACGTCCTGGTGAGGTCGAAGGGCGCGGGCGCCGGCCGGGTGGAACCGACGGTGATCTCGGCGTACTCGCCGTCCGAGGCGGAGCAGGCGAAGGCGCAGTACGACCGGAAGGTCTTGCCGATGATCGTGGAGCCGGTCAGGCTGGCGCTGTCGAGGAACCAGCGGTACCAGGAGGCGGTGTGGTAGCCGCCGGTGTCGCCGAGCAGGGTCCACTTCTGGGTGGTGAGGTCCTTGGTGGCGTAGATCTGCTGCGGGGCGTTTCCGCTCTGGTCGACGGCCTGCGGCGTGCCGAGGTAGAGGCCCAGGTAGGCGTCGTAGGCGACGTTCAGGACGAACAGCGGCGTGCTCGGGGCGAGCGTGCCGGCGGCGATCTGCTGACTGACGGTGCCGGGATTGGCCGGGTCGTACTCCTCGGCGGGCGGCAGGTAGCCGGTGGGGTGGGAGCCGTCGGCGGACACCATGTCGCTCTCCAGGCCGCCCGCGCCGGGCTGGGACCACGCGCCGTCGTACCACTTGCGCCAGCTGCCGGGCGCCATCTTGGCGGAGATCGGGGCCCGCGCGACGTGTTCCTGGAAGGCGCCCCAGCTGCCGCCCTTGTCGACGATCCGGGAGCCGTAGAAGACGTAGAAGTAGCCGGAGGCGGTGTCCACGAACAGCCGCTGGTCGCCGTCGCCGTAGGAGAAGGTCTGCTGCGGGAAGGCCGCGGTGTCACCCCGTGCGGTGCTGTGGGGGGAGGTGATCGCGTGGTCCCTGATGGTCCAGGTCCGGCCCTGGTCGGTGGAGACGGCGTAGTCGATCGCGTCGTAGTGCAGACCGTCGCCGAAGGGCTGCGGGGTGAACTCGTTGTGCACCAGCCCGTACCAGTCGCCGGTGTCCGGGTCGACCCAGACTCCCGACAGGTCGCAGTAGTTCCGCTGGGAGTAGCGGGAGCCCTGCGGGGCGTCGGTGGCCTCCAGGCCGGTGGGGCTGTTGTTGCAGCGCGCGGTGGTGTCGTCGTTCCGGTCGGTCGGGTCGGCGGGGTTGACGGCGTCGCTGATCTCGGCCGACCTGGTGGCGCCGTCGAAGTCCGCGCCGGTGTAGAAGTCCCACTGCCGGGAGTCCTTCGCGCCGTACAGCGCGTGGGACTGCTGGAAGTAGAACGTGCCGTCCTTGTCGGTGTAGACACTGGCGGGCGTGTCGTCGGGGGAGGCGTAGGAGCCGGTCCGGCCGATCGAGACGGTGTACGTGGCGGGGGCCGGTTTGCCGGGGGCGGGTCTGTCGGCGGCCGCGGGGGCGGCGGTCAGGGTGGCGGCGCCGAGCGCCGCCAGGACGGTGGCGGTGAGGGCCCGGGCCCGTCCGGTACGTCGTGGTGACAACTGCTGCTCCTCTTCCGTGGTGGGGCGCACCGTTGCGCCCCTGCTGTGGGGGGTGCGGAACGGGAGAGTGGTCCGAGGGGGCGTCGATCGGCCGTCGGTGAGCCGGTGATCGGCGGGTGATCAGCCGTCGGCCATCCGGAAGTCGTACTGCGGCGGCACCGGCGTGCCGGGGTGGACGGCGAGCCAGAGGCTGTCCAGGGAGAGCTCGCCCTCGCGCATGGTGTCGACCCGGATGCCCTCGGCCAGCAGGCGCCGGACGAGGTCGTCGTCGCCGGAGGCGTGCGCGGCCTCCGCCTCGGCCAGCCGGATCCGCCCGTGCGCCCGGTCGGCCGGGGAGAGGTCCGCGATCAGCGCGAGCGCGTCGGCGGGGCGCCCGGCGCGCCGCAGCGACTCCAGTGTCTCGATCGTCAGCTCCCGCAGTTCGGGCCGGAGCCGGTGGGCCGAGTGCAGGAGGTCGGCGGCCTCCTGCGGGTCCGGGGTGAGGAGGGCGAGCGAGCGCAGCGCCCAGGGCGAGGCCTGTGCGGCGACGGAGCGCTCGAAGGCGTCGCGGGCGGACTCCCGCTCCCCGGCCGCCAGGCGCAGCAGCCCGAGCTGGTACAGCGCGTGCCAGTCGGTGGCGCTGTCCTCCAGGAGCAGCCGCCACTGCGCCCCGGTGACCGGCTCGGCCGGCGGGTCGCAGACCGGGAGCGTGCCGGTCCCGAGGAGTCGGCGCCAGGGTTCCTGGGCGGCCGTCGGCTCGCCGAAGGGCAGGAGGGGCGAGGCGGGCAGGGCGCCGGCCTCGATCTCCAGCGCGGCCCAGCCGTCGCCCGGGGACAGCACCTCCTCGGGCTCGCCGAACCGTTCGGCGAACGCGTCGGCCCGTTCCAGCTCCAGCGGCGGGACCAGCCGGTCCAGCGCCTCGCCGGCGGCCTGCCGGGCGCCTTCCCAACTCCCGTGCACCGCAACGGGATCGACCTGCAGCAGCCCGTACGCCTCGGTCCAGGACCAGGTGGCGCCGGCCGGCATCGGCAGGTGTTCCAGCTGGGTGCGGGCGAGGCCCGCCTGGATCTCCAGGTAGCCGGTGCCCGGGCCGGAGAGCCACTCCTGCCAGTGCCTGCCGCCGGTGCCGGTGCCCCAGCAGAACAGCTTGCGGCCGCGCAGCCGGGCGGTGGAGGTCTGGACGAGCCCGGTGCCGGCGCGGTCCAGTGCGGCGATCCAGGGGCGGCGGCCGGCGGGGAGGTCGAGGAAGTAGTCGGCGGCGCGCAGGGCCCGGCCGGGGTAGCTGCGGTCGGCGCCGTCGACCTGCGGGAAGGGCACCCGGCGCAGGTCGCTGACGTAGTCGCAGTGGAAGGCGTGGTCGGCCGGGCCGAGGACGCGGACGTCCCGGTCCTCGGGCACGGCGATGTTGGACCACCAGTACACCGGTGTCTCGGCCGGCGAGGGGTTGTGCACGGCGATGCGGACGTACAGCACCGGGGAGCCGGCGGGCAGCCAGGCGTCCATCCGCAGGACCAGGCGCCGCAGCCGCTCGAAGGCGTACATCCGCAGGCCGGGGGTGCCGTCGGGCGCGGTCACCCGGGCGGCGTGCAGCGGCTCGCAGGTCAGCGGCCAGTGCCCGGTGGTGCCGAGGTTCCACTCCACGCCGCCGGCCAGCCAGGCGTCCCGCAGGGCGAGGTTGGCGGGCTGGAGGATCGGGTTGCGGTGCAGCAGCTCCCGTCCGCCCGGCCGGTGGACCAGCGACCACAGCCGCCCGCCGAGGGAGGGCAGGAAGGTGGCGGTGAGGTGCTCGTTCTCCAGGACCACGCACGGGAGTTCGCGCTCGGCGCGGACGCGGTCGTACCCGCCCTGCCGGGTGTACGGGAGCAGGGTGTCCGGCACCCCGTACGCCAGGTTGCGGCGCATCTCGTCGTCGACCCCGGCGCCCGCGCCGGTCTGGCGGGGCAGGCCGTGCAGGATCGGCAGGGTGCCGCCGACCGGATCGGGGGTGCCGACGATGCGGAGCAGGTCGGTGCGCAGGGTCGAGGTCACTTGCCGATCCCAACTGTCATGCCCTGGATGATCCGCGAGCCCATCCAGGAGAAGAGCGCGATCATCGGGGCGAGGATGATGCAGACCCCGGCGAACATGGTGCCGAAGTCCAGGCCGTTGAACTGCTGTGCCGCGACGAACGAGGAGAGCGCCACCGGGAGGGTGACCGTCCCCTGGCTGTTCGTCAGGACCAGGGCGAACAGGGTCTCGTTCCAGGCGGTGACGAACTGCAGCAGGAAGGCGGTGACCAGCCCGCCGCGGGCGACCGGGAGCACCACCAGGACGAAGGTGCGCAGCGGGCCGGCGCCGTCCAGGACGGCGGCCTCCTCCAGCACGCCGGGGATGCCGCGGAAGAAGCCGGTCAGCAGGAAGACCGTGAACGGCATCGCCAGGCCGACGTAGACCAGCCCCAGGCCGAGGTCGCTGTCGGTCAGGCCGACCCGGGACAGGCCGACGAACAGCGGCACCACCAGCACCTGGCCGGGCACGCCGAGGCCCATCGCGAAGGCCGTCGTCAGCGCCGAGGCGGTCTGCGAGCGGCGCCGGGCGAGGGCGTACGCGCAGGGGGCGGCGAGGGCCACGGCGACGACGGAGGAGAGTCCGGCGGTGAACACGCTGTTGAGGGCCGCCCGCGCGAAGCCGCCCTCGTCGAGCGCGGTGGTGTAGTTCGAGGTCTGCGGGCTGGTCGGCAGGCCGAAGCCGTGGCGCAGGATGTCGGGGCCGCTGCGCAGCGAGGTCAGGAGGATCCACAGGACCAGCAGCAGGTCGGCGGCGACGACGGTCCAGACGGCGGCCGTGCCGATCCTGCTCGCGAGTCCGGTGGGTCGGTTGGTGCGTCGCACGGGTGGTGACCTTTCCGGTTGCGGGGTGGGGGCCGGGAGGCGACCGGCCGGGACGCGGCGGGTCAGTACTCGATCGGCTCGCGGCGCAGCAGGCGGCGCAGCACCACGGTGATCAGCGTGACCATGGCCAGGCTGACGATCGCGGCGGCGGTGGCCGTGCCCAGCCGGGGGACGGTGCCCTGCGGGAAGGCCTCGCTGTACACGTACACGGCGGTGTTCCAACTGCTCACCGGCGGATAGGCGTTGGTGCTGCCGCCGTAGAGCAGGATCAGTTCGAAGATCTTCACCGAGCTGACGGTCCAGAGCACCGCGCAGACCGCGATGACGTCCCAGGCGCACGGCAGGGTGACGTGCCGGAAGCGCTGGAAGGGGCCGGCGCCGTCGAGTTCGGCCGCCTCGTAGAGGTGGTCGGGGATCTGGTCGACGGCCGCCATGATGATCGAGGTGTAGTAGCCGGTCGCCGTCCAGACCAGGGTGCCCAGGACCATCGGGAGCAGGTTGTCCGTCGCCAGCCACTTGGGCGGCGTGGTCACCCCGAACAGCTCCAGCGCCCGGTTCACCGGGCCGGTGGGCGAGAACAGGAACCCGGCGGCGATGCCGAAGACCATGCCGTTGACCAGCGACGGGAAGAACAGCACCGAGCGGGCGAAGAGCCTGGCCCGCATCTCGCGCAGCACCAGGGTCAGCGCGAAGCTCAGCACGAAGGTGATCGTGCCGCCGATGACCATCAGTTCGAGGGTGTTGAACAGGGAGGTGCGGAACCGCGGGTCGCGGAACAGCAGGGTGTAGTTCTGCAGGCCGCGCCAGTCCATCCCGCCCATGCCGTCCCACCGGTGCAGGCTGGTCCACAGGGCGTAGCCGACCGGGGCGACGAACAGCACCGCGTACACGAGCAGTGCGGGCGCGGCGAACGGCCAGAACACCCGGCGGCGTTGGCGCTCCAGCGGGCCGACGCCGGCCCGGGCGGCGCGCTCCGAGCGGCCGCGGGCGGCGCCCGTCCGGGGCGGGTCCTCGATCGTCGTCGCCACCGTCAGCCCTGGGTCTGCCAGTAGGTGACCTGGTCGGCCCTGCACGTGGCGACGAACCGGGCGGCCGTGCTCTTGCCGTGCCAGAGGTCCAGGTAGTTCTCGTTCAGGACCTTGGGCAGCCAGCTGCCTCCCACCCCGTCGAAGCTCAGGCGCAGGCTCGGGGCCTCCAGGGTCTTCTGGACGTCGGCCAGTTCGGCCGGGGCGGGGATGTCGCTGCGGGGGGTGATGTTCAGCGCGGTGGTGGAGATCCCGGACAGGTGCTTCTTCTGCAGGAAGAAGGCGATGAACTTCTGCGCGGCGGCCGCGTTCCTGGCCCGCTTGGGGATCGCGAAGCCGAACAGGCCGGCGTCCGGGGTCTTCGCGGTGGGCGGCAGGATCGAGGCCATCTTCCAGCCGGCCGGGACCTGCCGGGCGACCTCGGAGGTGACGTAGTTGCCGTCCATGTAGAAGGCGGCCTTGCCGGCCGTCCAGTTGGTCTCCTGCGCGGGGAACTTGGTGGCGTCGTAGCCCTCGATCAGGTGACCGCCCCTGACCAGCTGCTCCACCTGCTGGGCGGCGGCGAGGACCGCCGGGTTGTCCCAGGCCGCGCCGGACCTGTCAGCGGAGAGCTCGGCGACGTTCACCCCGGCGCCGTTGAGCAGGTAGTCGAGGAACAGCCCGTTGGTCCACGGGTCCTCGCCCTCGGAGGCGATGCAGGCCTTGCCGGCCGCCTTCAGGGCGTCGCAGACCCCGAGCAGGCCGGCCCAGTCGGTGGGCGGGGTCGGCATGGCCGCGGCGACCGCCGGATCGGCCGCGTTGTAGAACATCGCGTTGGTGACCACCTCGTACGGGATCACGTAGTGGTTCGAGCCGGACGGGTCCTTCGGCAGCATGTCGAAGTACTTGGCCGGGATGACCTGGGAGACCGGGACGTCCTCTCCCGGCACCGGCAGCTGCAGGACCGGCGAGAGGTCCAGGGCCTGGCCCGCCGCGGCGGTGGTGCCGTAGACCTTGTCGTCGGACTCGTCCCACAGGTCCGGCGCCTGGTTGGCGGCGATCGCCGGGCCGATCTTCTTGGCGATGTCCCGGCCCGCCCAGGTGACGCTCACCTTGGCGCCGGTGGTGGCGGTGAAGTCGTCGATCGCGGCCTTGATCACCTTGGCCTGCGGCTCGTCCGCGCGCCACATCGACCAGTAGGTGAAGCCGCCGGAGGCCTTGGCGTCGCTCCCCGATCCGCTGCCGCAGGCGCTGACGCCGAGCACGAGCGCGGCGGCGGTGGCCGCGCCGACGATGCGGGCAGCGGACATCGTTGTTCTCCCCATGGGTGGTTCCTCTCGGAGGCGCGAGATGCCGCGCGGACGTTTTCGTTGCTGCGCGGACGTTTTGTTGCTGCGCGGACGTTTCGTCAGCCGGGGCCCGACGGACGGCGGGGAGCGGCTGGTTGGCTGGGACGATACGGTCGGGTTGACCGGTAAATCAAGAGTGCTTGCAGAATCGGCTTCCGGCCCGCTGCACTCCCGGCCGGGCCCTGCCGACAGAACCTCACGTCACGGTCGGGACAAGGGTTCGGGTCGGTATTGACGGTCCTTCAGTCGTGCCCTACGTTTCACCGAAAGCAAAGTTGACCGGTCAATGCGAGGTATCCATCCATGGTGACGATGCAGGACGTGGCCGAGCGTGCCGGGGTCACGAAGCAGACCGTCTCCAACGTCATCCGGGGGCGGGGGGCCGTGGGCCCGGCGACCGCGGCCCGGGTGCGCGCCGCGATCGAGGAGCTGGGGTACACCCCCAACCTGGTCGCGCGCTCCCTCGCCACCGGCGCCACCCGGACGGTCGGCCTGTTCGTCCCCACCGTGACGGGCTCCTTCTACCCCGCCATCGTCGAGGAGGTCGAGGACGTCCTCGACGCGAACGGCTACCACCTGCTGCTCTGCACCACCCGGCTCGACGGCGAGCGCGCCAAGCGGCACCTGGCCGGGCTGACCAGCCGCTCGGTCGACGCGCTGCTGATCGCCGGCGACCGGGACCTGATCGACCACCTGCCGCTCCTCGCCGAGGCGTCCTTCCCGGTCGCCCTGTGCGCCTGGGAGACCGACGCCCCCGACCGCTTCCCGGTGGTCACCATCGACTACGAGCGGGCCGGCTTCCTCGCCGGGCGCCACCTGCGCGAGCTCGGACACGAACGCGTCGCCGTGCTCGCCAGCCCCGACCACGGCCCACGGGTGGCCGGCTTCCGGCGCGCCTTCGCCGCCGACGGCCTGACCGTCCCCGACGAGGCCGTCCACACGGCGCCCGAGCCCACCCCCGCGGGCGGCTTCGCGGCGGCGACGACGGCGCTGACCGCCGACCCCGGCACCACCGCGCTGTTCGCCACCCACGACGTCCTCGCCCTCGGCGCCCTGGAGGCCGCCCGGGCGGCCGGGCGCTCCGTCCCGCACGACCTGTCGATCGTCGGGCACGACGACAACCCGGAGGTCGGGGTGGCCCGGCCGGCCCTCACCAGCGTGGCCATCCCCAAGCGGGAGATGGCCCGGGAGGCGGTCGAGCTGCTGCTGCGCGCCCTCACCCGCTCGGGCAGCCCGGCCAACTCGATCCAGCTGCTGCGCCCCGAGCTGGTCGTCCGGGCCAGCACCGGCCCCGTCGGCGGGCGCCGACCCGGCCCGCCCGCGCCGCCTGCGGCTCCCGCAGGCGGCGCGGCTCCCGCAGCGAGCAGTTCCGCGCAAAGATCGTCCCGCGCGCCGGCGGCACTAGACTTCCGTCATGCTCAAAGCTGACCGCACCTCCCGGATCCTCGCGCACCTCACCGAGACGGGCAGCGCCGACGTGCACGAGCTGGCCGAGCTCCTGCAGGTGTCGGCGGCGACCGTCCGCCGTGACCTGCAGGAGCTGCACGACCAGGGACTGCTGCACCGCACCCGTGGCGGGGCGGTCACCGGCGCCGTCAACCTCGAACTGCCGCTGCGCCACAAGCACGGCACGCGGCAGGCGGAGAAGCGGCGGATCGCGCTGACGGCGGACCGGCTGGTGCCGGACGGCGCGGTGGTGGGCCTCACCGGCGGCACCACGACGAGCGAGCTGGCCCGGGTGCTCGCCGAGCGCGGCGGGATCACCATCGTCACCAACGCCGTGAACATCGCGGCCGACCTGATCGTCCGGCCGGACGTCCGCCTGGTGGTGGTCGGCGGCATCGCCCGCACCACCAGCTACGAACTGGTGGGGCCGGCCGCCGACC
This sequence comes from Kitasatospora sp. NPDC101447, assembly GCF_044767225.1. Lineage (NCBI taxonomy): Bacteria > Bacillati > Actinomycetota > Actinomycetes > Kitasatosporales > Streptomycetaceae > Kitasatospora > Kitasatospora sp. NPDC101447. The sequence goes on along the minus strand of NZ_JBIWNL010000002.1, from coordinate 255,504 downwards.
GGATGCTCGCCCAGTACCACCTCGACCTCGCCTTCATCGGCGTGGACGGCCTGACCGCCCAGGAGGGCTGCACCACGCACGACGAGATGGAGGCCCAGACCGACCGCGCCTTCCTGCACAGCAGCGCGCGGGCGGTGGTGCTGGCCGACAGCACCAAGATCGGCCGGGTCACCTTCGCCAAGATCTGCCCGCTCGCCGAGGTCCACGACCTGGTCACCGACGACGAGGTGACGGCCGATCAGGAGGAGGCGATCACCGGCTGCGGAGTGCGGGTGCTGCGCGCCTGACTCCCGTGCACCCGAAGCCCGGCCGGAGCCGCCCCGGCCGGGCTTTCTGCTGTCCGGCCGGTTGACATGGACTCCTCGACGCAGCAAGCTCGTTCGGAACTGCTCGAAAAAAGCTTCCTTCAAGCATCTCGGATCAACAGATCAAGCGCGTACGAAGGCGGTAACTGCGGTGAAGACACGTGTGCTGGCCCTCTCCACGGCGTGCGCCCTCGGCGCCCTCGCCCTCACCGCCTGCGGAAGCGGCGGAGGCGGAGGCGGCGGGGCCGACGCCGGCGGCAAGGTGACGCTCAAACTGGTCGCCGCCGACTACGGCGACAAGGAGTCCAACAGCTCGAAGACCTACTGGAACGACGTCGCCACCGCGTTCACCGCGGCCAATCCGGACATCAAGGTCGACGTCCAGGTGGTGAACTGGAACGACATCGACAAGCAGGTCAAGACGATGATCCAGAGCGGCAACGTGCCGGACGTCCTGCAGACCGGCGGCTACGCCGACAAGGTCGCCGACGACCTCCTCTACAAGGCCGAGGACGTGCTGTCGCCCGCCACCCGGGCCGACCTCATCGACAGCTTCGCCAAGGCCGGCGAGGTCAAGGGCGTGCAGTACGGCATCCCGTTCGTCTCCTCCTCCCGCGCCCTGTTCTACAACAAGACCGTCCTCCAGCAGGCGGGCATCGACCAACCGCCCACCACCTGGGAGGAGTTGCGCAAGGACGCCGAACAGATCAAGGCCAGGGTGCCCGGCGTCACCCCGTACGCGCTGCCGCTCGGCCCGGAGGAGGCACAGGGCGAGAGCATGCTCTGGGAGCTCGGCAACGGCGGCGGCCCCACCGGCAAGGACGGCGCCTACACCCTGAACAGCCAGGCCGACATCGACACCTTCGGCTGGCTCAAGGCCAACCTGGTCGGCCCCGGGCTCACCTACCCCAACCCGGCCACCACCGACCGCAAGACCGCCTTCGCCGACTTCGCGGCGGGCAAGGCCGCCATGCTCAACGGCCACCCGTCGCTGATCCAGATGGCCACGGCGGGCAAGGTCGACTACGGCATCGTCCCCGTCCCCGGCAAGGCGGGCCCGCTCGCCTCCACGCTCGGCGTGGCGGACTGGATGATGGCCTTCAAGAAGAACGGGCACCGCGACCAGATCAGGAAGTTCCTCGACTTCGCGTACACCAAGGACAACCTGCTGAAGTTCGACGAGACCTACAACCTGATGCCGGTCACCCAGAGCGCCCTGAGCGAGATGACCGCGAGCGGCAGGCACAAGGACCTCGAACCCTTCTTCGCCCTGCTGCCGCACGCCGTCTTCTACCCGCTCGGCGACACCAGCTGGGACGCGGTCTCCGCCGAGCTCAAGAAGGGCATCGGCGCCGCCGTCTCCGGCGACCCGGCGAAGGTCCTCGGCGACCTGCAGAAGAAGGCCCAGGACGCGGTGGCGAACAACTAGCGCCCCGCGCAAGGACCGTGAGCCCGCGCCCGCGAGCCAGCGCCCCTACGAACCCGCGCAGCCCTCGAAAGGCACCCCCGTGACCACCGACTTCCGGTCGGCGCACGCCACCCCCGCGCGCCGCCCCGCACCCCCGGGCCCCCGCCCGCCCCGCCCCGCGGCGCGGGGCACCCGCCCGGGCAGGCTCGGCCCGCTGCCCTGGATCGCCCCGGCCGTCCTGCTGATCCTCGCCGTCGTGCTGTGGCCCGTCTACGAGATGGTCCGCACCTCCTTCCTGCGCATCAGCACCAGCGGCTTCGTCCGGGGCTCCGCCGGTTCGGACAAGTACCGCAAGCTGTTCGGCGAGGCCGACCTCGGCCACGTCCTGCTCGCCACGGTGGTCTGGACGGCCGCCGTGGTCGGCCTGACCATGCTGCTCTCGCTCGGCCTCGCCCAGCTGTTCGACCAGCGCTTCCCGGGCCGCCGGTACGCCCGCTGGGCCCTGATCGCCCCCTGGGCCGCGTCCGTGCTGATGACCTCCATCGGCTTCAAGTGGATGCTCGACCGGACCGCCGGCGTGCTCAACACCGCCATGACCGACCTCGGACTGGTCGACGGCCCCCGGGACTGGCTCGGCGACCCCTCGACGGCCTGGCCCTGGATGGTGTTCGTCGCCGTCTTCGTGTCGCTGCCGTTCACCACCTACACCCTGCTCGCCGGCCTGCAGACCGTCCCCGCCGAGCTGTACGAGGCGGCCCGGGTGGACGGCGCCTCGCCCTGGCAGACCTACCGGCGGATCACCCTGCCGCTGCTGCGCCCGGCGTTCCTGGTCGGCGTCGTCATCAACCTGATCAACGTGTTCAACTCCTTCCCCGTCATCTGGGGCATGACCCAGGGCGGCCCGGGCAGCGACACCGCCACCAGCACGGTGTTCACGTACCAGCTGAAGAGCACCGACATCGGCGAGTCCGCGGCCATGTCGGTGGTCAACTTCGCGCTGGTGGTGCTGATGGTCCTGGTCTTCCTGAAGGTCAGCCGCTGGAACGGGGAGGAGAGTTGAGAGCCCGGCGCGGCGGCCGCCGGATCCGGCCGCGCACCGTCGTGCTCGCCGCCGTCGCCTGGCTGCTGGCGGCCGTCTTCCTGCTCCCGTACCTGGAGATGGCCGTCACCGCGCTGCGCCCGGCCGACGAACTGCGCGACGCGGGCTACCTGCCGCGCCACTTCGCCTGGTCGAACTTCGTCGGCGTGTGGCGCGACTCGACCCTCGGCGGGAACCTGCGGGTCACCCTGCTGGTCGCCGGCGGCGCGACCCTGCTGGCCCTGCTGGTCGCCCTGCCCGCCGCGTACTACACCGCCCGGGTCCGGTACCGGGGCCGGCGGCTCTTCCTGCTGCTCGTCCTGGTCACCCAGATGTTCCAGCCGACCTCGCTGCTGGTGGGCCTCTACCGCGAGTTCTACCGGCTCGGCATGCTCAACTCGGTCTGGACCCTGATCCTCTGCAACGCCGCGTTCAACCTGGCCTTCGCGGTCTGGATCCTCACCGCCTACATCTCCTCCATCCCGGTGGAGTTGGAGGAGGCCGCGCTGCTCGACGGCCTCGGCCGGCTCGGCGCGCTGCGCCGGGTGGTCCTGCCGCTGGCCATGCCCGGCGTGGTCACCGCGGTGATCTTCACCTTCATCTCGGCCTGGAACGAGTTCGTGATGGGCCTGACGCTGTCCACCGAGCCGCGGAGCCAGCCGCTCACCGTCGGGATCAACAGCTTCATCGGCAACTACACCGTCGAGTGGAACTACCTGTTCGCCGGATCGGTCGTCGCGATCGTGCCGGTCGTGGTGCTGTTCGCCCTGATCGAGCGGCACGTGGTCTCCGGACTGACCGCCGGCTCGGTCAAGTAGCCGGCCACGCCCACGGGTCGAACGCCCCCGTCCCTCCGAAGGAGCCCGCCGCATGACCTCCGCCACGCCCGCCGGCACCGCCGCCGCCACGCCCTCCCACACCGCCGCCGAGATCGCCTCCCAGCCGGACTGCTGGCGCCGCGCCGCCGACGCCCTGCCCCGGCACGCCGACGCGCTGCCCCGGCGCGGCGAGCGGGTCGCCGTCGTCGGCTGCGGCACCTCCTGGTTCATGGCCCAGGCCTACGCCGCGCTGCGCGAGGGCGGCGGCCACGGGACCACGGACGCCTTCGCCGCCTCGGAGTTCCTGCCCGGCCGCGCGTACGACCGGATCCTGGCCCTCTCCCGCTCCGGCACCACGACCGAGGTGCTCGACCTGCTCGGCCACGCCCGGACGGCCGGGGTGCCCACCACCGCCGTCACCGCCGACCCCGCCACCCCGGTCATGGCGCTCGCCGGCGCCGTCGCCGTGCTCGACTTCGCGGACGAGCGCTCGGTGGTGCAGACCCGCTTCGCCACCAGCGCGCTCGCCCTGCTGCGGGCCCACCTGGAGGCCGAGGGCGCCCGGCCGGACGGCGTCCGACCGCTGGCCCGGGCCGTCCTGGACGCCGAACGCGCCGTCACCGCGCCGCTGCCCGAAGGGCTGTGCGGCGCCGAGCAGTTCACCTTCCTCGGGCGCGGCTGGACGTACGGGCTGGCGCTGGAGGCCGGGCTGAAGATGCGCGAGGCGGCAGGCGCCTGGACGGAGGCGTACCCCGCGATGGAGTACCGGCACGGCCCGATCAGCATCGCCGCGCCGGGCCGGGTGACCTGGGTGTTCGGCCCGGCGCCCGCCGGACTCGCCGAGGACATCACCCGGGCCGGCGCCCTGCTGGTCGCCGAGTCCGGCGACGCCGCGACGGAGTCGGACCCGCTGGCCGACCTGGTCCGGGCGCAGCGGCTGGCCGTCGCGGTGGCCGGGTCGCGCGGTGTCGACCCGGACCGGCCGCGCCACCTCACCCGGTCGGTCGTCCTCGGCGACCGGCAGCGGACCTGACCGGCACCGGACCTGACCGCCGCCCGGACCGGCCGCGCTCCCGCACCGCTCCCCCGCCCCAGCCGACGAAGGAGAACCCCGTGCGCCTACTCCGCCCCCACCTCCGAAGGGCCGCCCTCGCCGCGGCCCTGACCAGCCTCGCCGCCGTCGCCGGGCCCGCCCTCCCGGCCCGGGCGGCCGCCCCCGCCTCCGCCGTCCTCGACCAGGGCCACCAGAGCACCACCTGGCAGAGCCCGGCGTACGCCAAGGGGACGCTCGGCGGCGCCGGCAGCTGCCCGTCGGCCGCCCAGGACCCGGGCGGCACCGTCTGCGGCCGCTTCGACCTGACCGTCGACGTGCCGGCCGGCTACTGGGACGACAACCCGGAGGGCGGCGTCCCGATCTCGATCCAGTGGCAGGACCCCACCGAGGACTTCGACCTCTACGTCTACGACGCCGCGGGCCAGGAGGTCGCCGAGAGCGCCGGCACCGCCGACCCCGAGGCGACGGTGATCCCGAAGCCCTCCGGCACCTACCACGTCCTGGTCGTGCCCTACGACACCCACGGCGGCTCCTTCACCGGCCGCGCCTACCTGCCGCAGACCACCGACGCGGGCGACCTGACCTCCTTCGGCGGCGGGCGGGGCAGCTACGACATCGCCGCCGGCACCCTCAAGGCGAAGGTCGACTTCCTCGCCGACGACCAGCTGCGCCTGCGCGCCGCCCCGGACGGCGTGCTCACCGACCCGGCCGGCGCCACCATCGTCCGCAAGCAGCCCGAACTCCAGCGCACCACCAGCACCTTCGACGCCGGCGACTACTACGGCATCCGCTCGAAGGACCTGGTGCTGCGGGTCTACAAGCACCCCCTGCGGTTCGGCCTCTACCGGGCCGACGACCGCACCGCCGTCTGGCAGGAGGACGCCCCGCTGCGCTGGTCCACCGGCGGCCTGCGGCAGAGCCTGGTGCGCGGCGCCGACGAGCAGTTCTTCGGCGGCGGCGAGCAGAACGGCAGCTTCTCTCATCGCGACCGGACCGTCCACGTCGCCAACAGCACCGACTGGAACGAGGGCGGCTACAACAACTCCCAGCCCTTCTACGTCTCCAGTGCCGGCTACGGCGTCTTCCGCAACACCTTCGCCCCGGGGATCTACGACTTCGGCGCGCCGGTGCGCACCGGGCAGCAGGAACGCCGCCTGGACGCCTACTACTTCACCGGGGACGTCAAGTCGGTGATCGGGCAGTACACCGCGCTGGTCGGCAAGCCCTTCATGCCGCCGGTCTACGGCCTGGAGCCCGGCGACTCCGACTGCTACCTGCACAACGCCAACCGCGGCGAGCGCCACACCACGGACGCGGTGAAGGTCGCCGACGGCTACGTGCAGAACGGGATGCCGCTCGGCTGGATGCTGGTCAACGACGGCTACGGCTGCGGCTACGAGAACCTGCCGCAGGCCGGCGAGGGCCTGCGCAAGGACCACGCCCAGCTGGGCCTGTGGACCCAGAACGGCCTGCCCAACCAGTCCGAGGAGGTCAAGGCCGGGGTCCGGGTGCGCAAGCTCGACGTGGCCTGGGTCGGCAACGGCTACGACTTCGCGCTGAACGCCTGCGACCGGGCGAAGGCCGGCATCGAGGACAACAGCGACGCCCGCGGCTTCGTCTGGCTGCCCGTCTCCTGGGCCGGCGCCCAGCGCTGCGGCGTGCTGTGGAGCGGCGACCAGAGCCTGTCCTGGGACTACATCCGCTGGCAGATCCCCACGTACGCGGGCGCCACGATGTCCGGGATCGCCTACGACACCGGCGACGTCGGCTCCATCTTCCGGCGCGACCCCAAGATGTACACCCGCGACCTGCAGTGGAAGGCCTTCCTGCCGGCGATCATGACCATGGACGGCTGGGCCCGGGACATGACGGGCAAGGAGCAGCGCGACCAGCAGCCCTGGCTGGACGGCGAGCCCTACACCTCGATCAACCGCAAGTACCTGCAGCTCAAGGAGCGGCTGCTGCCGTACATGTACACCCTGTCCGCCGAGGCCACCCGGACCGGCATCGGCGCCGTGCGCCCGCTCGCCCTGGAGTACCCGCACGACCCGAACGCCCTCGGGCCGAACGCGACGTACGAGTTCCTGGCCGGGCCGGACTTCCTGGTCGCGCCGGTCTACTCGGACACCTCGGTGCGCAACGGCATCTACCTGCCGGAGGGCACCTGGACCGACTACTGGACCGGGCGCACCTACCAGGGCCCGACCACGATCGACGGCTACTCGGCGCCGCTCGACACCCTGCCGCTGTTCGTCAAGGGCGGTTCGATCGTGCCCATGTGGCCGCAGGGCACGCTGTCCTGGCAGACCCGGGACCGCTCCGAACTCGACTACGACCTCTACCCGGAGGCCCGGGGCGACTCCTCCTACACCCTGTACGAGGACGACGGCGTCACCCGGCAGTTCAGCGCCGGCGCCTCGGCCACCCAGCGGGTCGACATGCACGTGGCCGGCCCGGTGACCGTCGTCAAGGTCGGTGCCAGCGACGGGAGTTACTCCGACAAGCCGGCCTCCCGGGCGTACCGCTTCACGGTGCACGGCCAGTCGGCCCCGCGCCAGGTGGTCACCCGGGGCGGCCCGCTCCCCCGGCTGGCCTCGGCCGCGGCGCTCGACGCGGCCGCCGCGGGCTGGTACCACGACGCGGCGACCGGGGTGACCACGGTCAGGACGCCGAAGCTGTCCACCGACCACGGCTTCTCCGTCGAACTCATCCACGGCGGCAGCTGAACTCGTCCACGGCGGCAGCTGACCGGAGGCCGCCGACCGGAGGCCCGGCCCGGCTCCCCCGCGCACGGTGCGCCGCGGGGGAGCCGGGCCGCGGCGCCGGCGGCTACCCGGCCGGTGCGGTGAGGGGGTCGGCGCGCTGGGCCTCCAGATACTCCTCCCGGATCTCCTTGGGCCCGAACGGCCAGGCGCCCTCGACCTTCGACCAGACCAGGAAGGCGACGCCGCCGAGGGCGACCCAGGCCAGCGACCACTCGACGGGGTGCACACCCGGGTTGGCCCGGTCCGCGTAGCCGTAGATGACCAGCCAGCCGACGGCGGCCACGATGCTCGGCAGCGGGTAGAGCAGCATCCGGTAGGGGCGGGCGAGGTCCGGCTGCCGTCGGCGGAGCACCGTCACGGCGGCGATCTGGGCGAGCGCCTGGACGATCACCATGACGCTGGTCAGCAGGGCGATCAGGATGCCCAGCGGCGGGTGCGCGGCGGTGTCGCCGACGTGCCGTGCGAACAGGAAGCCGGCGGCGGTGACCGTGACCATGGCGACCAGGCCGACCACCGGGAAGCCGTGCCGGGGGTGCAGCCTGGCGAAGGAGCGGAAGAACATCCCGTCCCGGGCCGCGTCGTGGGGCACCCGGGAGCCGCCGAGCAGGCCCGCGAGGACGGAGGCGAAGGCGGTGACGAGGATCAGCACCGTCACGGTGTCGGCCGCGCCCCTGCCCCAGGTCCGCTCCAGGACGGCGGAGGCGACCGACTTGGCGGCGACGTTGTCCGGGTCCAGCATGTCCCGCCAGTCGACGACGCCGAGGACGCCGATCTGCATCAGCAGGTAGACCGCCATGATGGCGGTGATCGAGTAGATGATCGCGCGGGGCATCACCCGGCCCGGGTTGCGGATCTCGGCGCCCAGGTAGGAGGCGGTGTTGTAGCCGAGGTAGTCGTAGATCCCGATGGTCAGGCCGGCGGCGAAGCCGGTCCAGAAGCCGCCGTGGGTGAGCTCGACGGCGTGGGCGGGCCAGGTGAAGGCCAGCGAGGGGTGGAAGTCGGTGAAGGAGGCCAGGATCACCGCTCCGACCGAGAGGATCATCACGATCCACATCCCGATCGTGATCACGCTGATGTCCTCGACGGTGCGCCACAGCGCCACCAGGACCAGGGCGAGCACGGCGACCCCGACGACGTCCCCCTGGAGCGTCGTCATGTCCGGCCACAGGTAGGCGAGGTACTGCACCAGGCCCTGCACGCCGGTGGACATGATCAGTGGGATGAAGAGCATGGCCGTCCAGACGAACAGGAACGGCATCAGCCGCCCGGTGCGGTACTGGAAGGCCTCGCGCAGGTAGACGTAGGTGCCGCCGGCGCCGGGCAGCGAGGCGCCGAGCTCGGCCCAGACCAGGCCGTCGACCAGGGCGAGCAGCGCGCCGGCGACCCAGCCGATCACGGCCTGCGGGCCGCCGAAGGCGGCGACCATCAGCGGGATCGTCACGAACGGCCCGATGCCGCACATCTGGCTCATGTTGATCGCGGTGGCCTGGAAGAGGCCGATTCTTCGGGTGAAGCCTGAGGACACGGATGGCTCCGGGGGGTGGGACCGGCCGGGGGTGAGGACCGGCCGGGGGTGAGGACCGGCCGGGACGGGGACGGGCCGGGGCGGGACGGGCGGGGAACGGGAGGGAGCCCGGCGGACGGATCGGGGCGGGGCGGCGGCCTCAGCCCTGGTACTGGACGACGATCCTGGTGAACTCGTACGGGGACTGCGGGACGCCGCTGCAGGCGTCGGCGTCCGTGCCGGAGCCGCACGCACGGTCCCGGTTGACGGACCAGAAGGCGAAGCGGGCGAGGTGGTGCTGCTTCGCGTAGCCGAGGATGGTGCGGAAGTCGGCGGTGGTGACGGTCTCCCCCGCCTCGTCGGTCTTCCCGTTCATCGAGGAGACGCCGATGTGCCGGTACGCCGCGTCGTCGCCGTAGCCGTACGCGCTCTTGACCGCCGCCTTCAGCCCGTCGAGCGCACCGACCGTCGCCTGCCCCATGGTGCCGCTGTGGCCGCCGAAGTCGAAGGGCATCACCACCCAGCCGTCGTTCGCCAGTCCCGCGGCCGCGCCCCGCTTGATGAGATCCTTGCCGTTGGCGTCGGGGCCGCTCGGCGTGGTGCCCATGGTGACGTAGGTGACGATCCCGGGGTTCCTGGTCTTGACGATCTTCAGGGCGTCGACCACCCGCTGCCGGACCGTCGCGTTGCCGAACTCGGTGTTCTCGATGTCGATGTCGAGCGCCTTCAGCCGGTAGGCGTCGATCACCTTCTGGTACGCGCCGGCCAGGGCGCTCGCGCTGGAGCACTTCTCGCCGAGCTTGTTCCCGCTCCACCCGCCGACGGAGACCACGACGTCGCCCCCGGCCGCCCGGATCGAGTCGATCGCGGCCTGGTCGGTGCCCCCGGTGAGCGCCCGGCTGCCGTCCCACTTCGGGTTGCACCCGCCGTCGGAGAGGACGAACGCCAGCGTGAACCACTTCACCCCGGCGGCCTTCATCACGTCGGTCGGCTTCTGCGGGTTGCCCCAGCCGAGGTACTCGTACGGTGCGGCGGCCATCCCGGGGACGGCCGTCGCGGCGGGGGCGGCCGCGGCGGAGGTCACGGGGGCCAGCAGGAGCGCGGCCGGGCCGAGCGCGACGGCCAGCAGCGGGGCGGTGAGACGGACTCCGGTGGTCTTGCGCATGCCAACTCACTTTCGTCGATTCCGGGGGAACGGTGACGGCAGGTCAGGGAGGCGGGAGCGGCCCACCGGTGCGGACGGCGACGGTCCGCCGGTGGGTGTCTCACAGAATCGGGGCACCGGGCTCCGGGGTCAATGACTTTCGTTAGGAAAGTTTCCCAACTGTGCGTCAGGCCACAACTGCGGGCCGACGGCCGTTCAGAGCTGCGGCGTGCGGTGCAGGGAGATCAGCAGCCGCCAGACCTGGTGGGCGACCCGCTCCGGGCCGGCCTCGATCCGGCCGTGCAGCCAGTCCCCGAGCACGCCGGTGAAGGTGCCGGCCACGGCGGCGGCCACCAGGTCGGGCTCCGGGGCGCCCGCCAGGGCCCGCTCGGCCCGGCTGCGCTCCCGCAGGTCACGGGTGAGCACCACCCCGAGCGGTCCGCCGCCGCCCGGGGTCAGCAGCGCCCGGTAGAGCGCGGCGTGCGGCACCAGTTCGACGAAGAACCCGGTCAGCGCGGGCGGCGGGGCGGCCGGGTCCGGCACACCGCGCCAGGCGTGCAGGGCGTCCACGGCCGCCCGGACCACGTCGGCACAGGCGTCCACCGCGAGCGCGTCGAGGTCGGCGTAGTGGACGTAGAAGGTGGCCCGGCCGACCCCGGCCCGGCGCACCAGCGCGGCCACGTTGACCTCCGCCAGCGGACGTTCGGCGCACTCCTCCAGCAGCGCCCGGCGCAGCCTGGCCCGGGTGCGCTCCGCCCGGGGGTCCTGGGCGGCGCTCATCCGGCGAGCAGCACGGCGCCGAGTGCGACCGCCCCGGGCAGCGCCTGCGCCACCAGGATGCGGCGGTTCGCGGTGGCACCGCCGTACAGGCCGGCCACGACCACGCAGACCAGGAAGAAGAGCTGCGCCTGACGGCCGACCTCGCCGCCGGCGACCAGGCCCCACACCAGCCCGGCGGCGAGGAAGCCGTTGTAGAGCCCCTGGTTGGCGGCGAGCGGTGCGGTGGTGCGGGCGAGCGCGGCGTCGAAGCCGGACAGCCTGCGCCCCGGCCCCCGCTCCCACAGGAACATCTCCAGCACCAGGATGTACCCGTGCAGGAGGGCCACCAGGGCGACCAGGACATCGGCGGTCACGCGCATCTTCGACTCCGGAGCTCGATCCGAACTTCATGGACAGGTGTCCACCATACCTGGACAGGTGTCCATGAAGTCCGGTCTCCGTCCACATCGGAGGCGCCCGGCGCCGGGCCGTGCTGGCCGCGCTCGCCCTGGACGCCAACCGCATCGTGCCGGTCGAGCGGCTGCTCGACCTCGCCTGGGACCACACCCCGCCGCCCACCGCGCGGGCCGCACTGCAGGGCCACGTCGCCAGGCTGCGCGCCCTGCTCGGCGACGGCCTGCGCCTGGAGACCCGCGCCCCCGGGCCAGCAGGTCGACACCGCCGCGACGGCCACCCTGGCCGGCACCGACCGGCGCACGGCCGCCGCCGCGCTGGAACTGCTGCACCTGGCGCACCTGGTCGAGGAGAGCGCGCCGGGCCGCTTCGAGCGGCACGACCTGCTACGGCTGCACGCCCGGCACGCGGCCGAGGAGCTGCCGGCCGCCACCCGGCACGCGGCCCTGGAGCGGCTGTTCGACCACCACCTGGCCGCGACCGCCGCCGGGCTCGTCCTCGCCCGGCCGGAGGCCCGCCACCACCGCCCGGCCCACCCGCCGACCGGCGGCACCCCGGAGTTCGCCACGTCCTCCGACGCCCTGGCCTGGTTCCGGGCCGAGGAACCGACCGTCCGCGCCCTGATCGCCCTGGCCTGCCAGTGGGGCGCCCACCGGCACGCCTGCCGGATGGTCGAGAACGCCGGCTACCTCTACCTCGACGCGGGCCTGTTCCGCGCCTGGGAGGAGGCGGCCCGGCAGGCCCTGACGGCCGCCGAGACCGCCGGCACCGCCGCCGACTGGCCGCACCTGTACGACCACAGCCTCTCGCTGGGCTGGCTGGGCAGGCTGGGCAGGCGGCGGGAGGCCCTGGAGCAGTCCGAGCGCGCCGTCGCCGTCGCCGACCCGGAGAGCCTCCCCGTCCTGCGACACCGCTACCTCAGCATGTGAACCAGCTTCGCCGACGACTACGGCGAGCCCGGCAGGGCCCTGGCGGGCTTCGCCGAGACGGTCGCCCACGCGCGGGAGCAGGGCGACCCCCGGCTGCTCTCCCAGGCACTCAACAACCTGGCGCACACGCTGTTCCGGGCGGAGCGCTCCGAGGAGGCGCTCGCGCCGATCGAGGAGTCGCTGGAGCTGCTGGCCGGGCGCGAGTCGGGCCCGTACCTGGTGATCTCCGCCAAGACCCACGCCCAGATCCTGCGCGCCCTGGGCCGCACCGACGAGGCCGTGGCGCAGATCCACCGGGTGCTGGAACTCGGCCGGGCCCAGGGCAACCAGGCCCACGCGGAGTTCGACTTCGCCGACTTCATCGGCCAGGTGATGTACGACCGGGGGCTGCCGGCCGAGGCGCGCCGGCACTGGGAGCGGGCCCTGGAACTCGCCGCTGAGCAGGGGCGGATGACCCGTCAGGTGGAGCTGGTGCAGGCCCGGCTGGCCCGCTGCTCCCCCGTGGAGTAGTCGTCAGCCGCTCCACGAAGTGGTCGTGCTGGTCGTCCGGGTGGCGCCTCCCGCACCGGCGGTCCGGCCCGCCGGGGCGGCCGGCCGCAGGAAGTCGGGCTCGGAGCCCGCGGTGGTCGTCCGCACGCCCGGGGCCGTGGTGCCGCTCGCCGGACCGGTCGAGGTGCGCAGCGCGGCCAGGCCGGCCGGGGCCGCCGGGGCCCGGTGCGCGCTGGTGGTGCGGCGGGCGGCGAGGGCCGCGGTCACCGCCGGGGACTCGTCACCGCCCGGGGTGACCCGCTCGATCCGCAGCACCAGGTTGCGGTCCTGGCGGTCGCCCGCCGCATCGCGGTTGCGGCTGTGCACGGCCTGCGTCAGCACACCCCGGATCTCCTGCCAACGACCCTGCACCGCACGGATGTTGGGACACCACTCGCCCGCGTGGCAGTGCTCCAGGTCGAGCTGCCAGCGCTCCGCCTCGACGAGGTGGACGGCGCCGACCTCGCCGGGGACCTCCACCGGCGCGGCACCCGGGACGGTCACCACCACCCGCTGCGGGAACCGCCCCTCCACCGCCGTCACCGTGATCCGGCTCGCCCCCTGGTACCAGGCCATCGCTGTCCTCTCCTCGTCCGTCCTCGCGTCGACCGCCGCCGCCGATCACCGGCTCCCGGCTCCCGGCCGCTCCCGGCCGCTCCCGGCCGGCCTCAACCGGTTGCACGGACGGCACCCCCTCCAGGGTTCGATCCGCCCCGATCCGATCTGAACCCCTCGGCGCACGGCTTCCGTTCAACGGGGCGAATCGAAGGGCCGACCCGGCCCGCGCGGTACAGCTCGACCAGGGTGTCCTGGTCCACGGTTGCACGGCCCCGGGTGGGGTGATCGGCGCGCTGCTGGGCGCCCACGGGTGAGTCGACGGCTTCCTCGGCCACGGCTCCGTCCTTCGCTCCGGTACAACGGCATCGGCGGGCAGCCGCGGGGACGGTGTGTGATGAGCCCCGGTGCGAAGGTGTCCGGGTGGCGGTTGCCCGACGGCCCGGGAGCCCGGGTGCCCGGGACCGGGCGCTCAGGACCGGACGCTCAGGACCGGGCCGCGAGTGCGGCGGTCAGCTGCTGGACGCCGTCCTCGCCGAAGCGCCGCACCAGGACCGCGATCCAGCCGGCCAGTTCGACCCGCTCCCGCTCGGACCACGCCGCGGCCGAGGGATGCTCGTCGACCACCAGGGCGCGGGCCAGCATCAGGTGCTCGGCTCCGGGGGCCGGCCAGGCCCGGCCCTGCCGTCCGTGCAGGGCCATCCGCCGGGCCACGGCGATGACCTCCCGGGCGGCGGCCGGGGGGACGCACCACCCGGTCGGGACGGCCCCGGTCGGGACGGCCCCGGCGGGCCGCTCGGCGCCGGCGGCCGGGGCGGGCGCCGGTTCGGCGGCCTCACCGGCCAGCCAGGCGGCGATCAGCCGACGCGCCGTCGCCTCGTCGTCCGGCCCGCTCCCGCCGCGCCCGGTGCCGCCCTGCCCGTTACCGTCCCCACCGCCCGTCATGACCGTCAGTCTGTCACCATCACGGTCCACCGCCCTGGTCCTCATCGGAGCCCACCTCACCCATCTGCCCGGCCCTGGACGCGAGCCGCTCGCCCGCCTGTCGTGTTGTTGAACGGAAAACGTGCTCGCGATTGTTCACCTGGGCGGCACTTTGCCGGAGGAAACCTCGCCGGCGCGCGGGACGGGCCCCGCCGCGCCCCGGACCGGGCCGTCAGCCGGCGGCGCGCCCGGTCCCTCGGCGGCCGAGCCGCGCGGTCAGACCGCCGAAGGCCACCAGCAGGACCACCCCGGCGCTGCCACCCGCCACCGCGAGGGCCCGCCAGGCCTTCGAGCGGTCCGGCCCCGGGTCCGCCCGCACCGGGTCACCCGGGGCGGCCGCCCGGGCCGCGCCGGGCCAGGAGCCGGTGCCGGCGGCGACCGGGTCGACCACCCCGAAGCCCACCGCGGCGTCCGGCAGCCGGGTGCCGGGGTGGTAGGCGGTCGTCTCCAGCCGCCGGGTCAGCTGTTCCGCGGTCAGCTCGGGCCGCAGCGCGAGCACCAGGGCGGCCGCGGCCGCCACGTAGGCGGTGGCGCAGCCCGGTCCGGAGGCGGTGAACAGGCCGCCACCGGGCCCGGTACCCGTCACGAGCTCGCCGGGCGCGGCCAGGTCGACCCGGCCGCCCAGGCCGCCGCCGGACGGGCCGTTCGGCCCGGTCGAGGCCACCGCGAGCACGCCCGGGTAGGAGGCCGGGAACACCGGCGAACTGCTGCTGCGACCGTCCGGGGCCGCCGGGGCGACGACCAGCGCGCCGTGCGCCGCCGCGTACGCGACGGCGTCGCCGAGCGCGTCGCTCGGCCCGGGGACGGGCACCTCGACCGCGATCACCCGGGCGCCCTTGTCGACGGCGGCGCGGATCCCGCCGCCCAGCAGGTCCGGGGTGGTGGCCCCGGCGTCGTCGGTGACCACGATCGCCGGGACGCGGGCCTCGGGGGCGAGGCCGGAGGGGCCGGCCTCGCCGGTGCGGCGGCGGGCCACCAGGGCGGCCGTGAAGGTGCCGTACCCGGCGCAGTCGCGGCCGACGTCGCCCGTGCCGTACAGCCGGGGCCCGAGCTGCAGCCGCCCGCTGCGCGGTGTGCCCCACGTACCGGCCGACCAGGTCGGCGCGGGCGGTCTCGACCAGCTGGCCCGCGGGCAGCACGCCCAGTTCGGCCAGCAGCCGCCCGTACAGCCGGGCGACGGTGGTCTTGCCTGTGCCGGGCGGCCCGGCGAAGCAGGCCCGGACGGACGAGCGGGACCGGGTCTACTTCAACCCCTCGGTGATGCAGGCCCAGACCGACGGCCTGCACGCCCTCGGCCAGTTCGTCTACTACGACGCCATCGTCATGCACGGCCCCGGCGACGAGCCGGTCAGCTTCGGCGGCATCCGGGCCGCCGCCATGAAGAAGGCGAAGACCCCGGCTCAGGGCGGCGACGAGAAGGCCTACCTGGCCGCCTTCCTCGACGCCCGCCGGGCCGCGATGAAGACGGAGGCCGCCCACGAGGAGACCGACCGGGTGGACACCGAGCAGCTGGTGTTCCTGAAGGCGGGCAACCTCGAACTCAAGGCCCCGCTGGCCTGGAAGGTCTACGGGGAGTCGTTCAAGATCGACAGCTGACGGCCCCGGTACGACCGAGGGGTGGCTGCCCGCAGAGCCGCCCCTCTTCGCCGACTCCCGCCTCACCAGCCGGTGGTGGCCCGCCGTACGGCCGGGGCCGGGGCAGGCGCCTGGCCCGGGGCGGTCCGGTCGGCCGGCGTCCCCCGCCGCTCCGTCGGCCG
Source organism: Kitasatospora sp. NPDC101447 (assembly GCF_044767225.1). Lineage (NCBI taxonomy): Bacteria > Bacillati > Actinomycetota > Actinomycetes > Kitasatosporales > Streptomycetaceae > Kitasatospora > Kitasatospora sp. NPDC101447. The sequence continues at coordinate 239,502 of NZ_JBIWNL010000002.1, read as the reverse complement.
CAGGGCGCCGAGCTCAGGGTCCGAACTGGTCCGCACCAGCGGTGCCGAGGCCGGTCCGATCGCCCCGGTCGTCTCCCGCCGCGCGGCCGGGGCCGCGGCGCCGAGCGCGTCGAGGCGCAGCACGAGGTTGCGCGGCAGGTCGGTGCCGGGCACGCCCGGCCAGTGGCAGTCCCGGGCGCGGACCTCCCGGCTGCGCACGCCGCCGGTCTCGGCCACCGGGCCGGGCACCACCTGGACGTCCGGGCGCCAACCTCCGCCCGGCCGGAGGTGTTCGAGCCTCAGCTCCCAGGTGTCCGCGTCGACCACGAGCGACTCCCCCACCCGGCCGGCCAGCACCAGGGTGCCGTACGGGGTGATCACCACCGCCCGCTGGTCGAAGTCGGCGTCCTTGCCGGTCACCGTGATCCGCCAGGATCCATCGACGAACATCTCACTCCCCTTCCGTGGACGGCCCGGCGGCACAGGCCGTCAAATGCCGTGGGGCCCCGAGGTCCGGTGTTCCCGGACCCCGGCGCCGCGATCGCCCCGATCGGTGCTCGGTCAGGCGCGGCGCTTGGCCGCGACCTTGCGGGCGGCGAACACCAGGCCCGCACCGGCGGCCAGCACGGCGCCGCCGGCCAGGGCGAGCGGGGTGTTGTCCCCGCCACCGGTCTGGGCCAGCGCCGGGGCGGTGCCGGTCGCGCTGGGCATGGCGGACGGCGTGGCCGACGGGGTGGTGGTCGGGGTGCCGGTCGGGGCCGGGGTGGTGGCCGACGGCGTGGCGCTCGGCGAGGCCGGGACCGACTTGATCGGGGTCGGGACCGGGGTCGCCGGGACGGAGGGGGTGGTGGTCGGGGTGCCGGTCGGGGCCGGGGTGGTGGCCGACGGCGTGGCGCTCGGCGAGGCCGGGACCGACTTGGTCGGGGTCGGGACCGGGGTCGCCGGGACGGAGGGGGTGGTGGTCGGGGTGCCGGTCGGCGTCGGGGTGGCGGACGGGCACAGCGGAACGTCCGCGACCTTCTTGTCCACGTGGGTGTCCGCCAGGGTGTAGCGCCAGGTGTCGCCCTTGCCCGAGTAGCTGACGGTCAGCTTGACGGTGGCGTTGGCGTCGATGCGGCCGTGGTACTCCTCGGAGCCGCCGACCAGGCTCAGGGTGTAGTCGCCGGCGGCCTTGTAGCGATTGCCGAGGACGAGCTCGACGTGGCCGGCGTCCGCCCGGCAGCCGACCTCCAGCGAGGCGTCGCTCGGCTTCCAGGCGAAGGCGGTCCCGGTGCCCGCCAGTGCGAGGGCGGCGACCGCACCCCCGGTGACCACGGCCGCCCGGCGTACGTGCTTCATCTGTGCTTCTCTCCTGTGGAGTTCGTGGAGCAGGGAACGCCTCGCGCGCGCCCCGGGGGGAGATCGGAGGAGCGCGCGAGGCGGCGAGCCCGGACCGCCGCCGGCCGCCGTGGCGGCGGCGGGTGACGGCGGTGCAACGCGGCCCCCGACCCCTGCACGGATGGCGTGCCGTGTTCGGTTCACCCCGTTCCCGGTGTCGCCGGCCGCCGCCTCCTCCCGGCCCGCGCCAGAGGACCGCGCGTCCGGGCAGCGCGAGGCCGGACGGGGCGAAGCCGGGCAGCGCGAAGCCGAACGGCGCGAAGCCGGGCAGGCGCGGCCCGGTGAACCGGTCAGGTGTGGCGCAGGGCCTCGGTGAGCCGGTGGGCCGCCTCGACGACCGCCTGGGAGAGCTGGGCTCCAGGGTGCCGGGTGAGCCGCTCGATCGGGCCGGAGACCGACACCGCGGCCACCACCCGGTTGGAGGGGCCGCGGACGGGCGCGGACACGGAGGCGACCCCGAGTTCACGCTCGCCGATGGACTGGGCCCAGCCGCGCCGCCGGACCCCGCTCAGCGCGGTGGCGGTGAAGCGGGCGCCCTGCAGCCCGCGGTGCAGCCGCTCGGGCTCCTCCCAGGCGAGCAGGACCTGGGCGGCCGCACCGACCTTCATCGGGAGGGTGACCCCCACCGGTACGGTGTCGCGCAGGCCGGAGAGGCGCTCGGCGGCGGCCACGCAGATCCGGATCTCGCCCTGGCGGCGGTAGAGCTGGGCGCTCTCGCCGGTCACGTCGCGCAGGTGGGCGAGGACGGAGCCGGCTGCGGCCAGCAGTCGGTCCTCCCCGGCGGCCGCCGAGAGCTCGGTGAGCCGGGGGCCGAGGATGAACCGGCCCTGCATGTCCCTGGTGACCAGCCGGTGGTGTTCGAGTGCCACGGCGAGCCGGTGGGCGGTGGGCCGGGCCAGGCCGGTGGCGGTGACGAGTCCGGCCAGGGTGGCGGGACCTGCCTCCAGGGTGCCGAGGATCGAGGTGACCTTGTCGAGCACGCCGACGCCGCTCGTGTTGTCCATGGATGGGTACTCCGTCTCGAATCCCGTGAGCGGCGGGTGGGCTTCGCTCACGGGGGCTCCCGGACGGGGAGCCGGGGGGTGGTCAGCGAGGACGGGCCGGAGAAGTCGGCCGATTGCCTGCGCCGGGCACGAGACGGGTACGCGGAAGGGCCGGGGCGGGAAGCGCCCGGGCGAAGGACAGCACAGAGAGCACCGTGTCTCCTCATCTTTCCCGCGCCACAGTGGCGACAGGCCGGAGTTGGCACTGCCCCCGCACGGCACGGCGCGTACTTCGGACGCCGGGTCGAACGGGGAGTTGCCGGGGCTTCGTAGGGCCGGTCCCTCCACCCCTCTGGATGATTCGCGAGGAACGATACAAGATGCCCCGGGCCGCCCGCCAAGCCTCCCCCTCCACTCGCCCTCCGCTCGCCCTCCACTCCCCTCCCCCGGACGCGATCGGGCCGGCCACGCGGTGGTGGCCGGCCCGGGGGTTCCTACGGGCCGTCGGCCCGTCGGGTGGTCAGCTCGCCTTCTTCGTGGTGCCGACGCACAGCGCCCAGATGACGAAGGCGTCGAGCGCGATCAGGACGATGGCCCAGAGCGGGTAGTAGGGCAGCCACAGGAAGTTGGCGATCATGCTCAGGCCGGCGACGGCGACACCGACGACCCGGGCCCAGGGAGCACCGCTGAACAGCGCCACGCCCGCCAGCACCAGGACGACCCCGACGATGACGTGGATCCAGCCCCACCCTTCGGTGTTCATCGAGTAGACGTAGTGCCGGGTGACGACGATCAGGCTGTCCTTGGTGATGGCGGCGATCCCCTGGAACACCGCCATGATGCCGCCGGCGATCATCATGACCCCGGCGAAGATGGTCCACCCGGTCGCGAAGGGACGGGGTTCGGGGGCGTGGGTGCTGGGGCCGGCCCCGGCAACACTGCTGGTCATGACATTGACTCCTTCGGTGGCAACCGCCTCTCGGGCAACGGGAGACGGGAGGGGCGGGCAGCCGGGCGGTGGGGCCCGGCTGCTCGCATGACGACCGCCTGGAAGGGAACAGAAGTCCTACGTTCACGGTAGGGCCGGACTCCCGTCCTGTCGTGCGCGGACCGCGACGAGGTCACGGACCGTGACGCCGCGTCCGTGGGGTCGGCCACGACGTCGGCCACCGGTCCGGCCACGAGGTCGGCCACGGGTTCACCCGCGGGCCGCGGCGCCGGCGGGCACGGGACGGTCGGTGTCGCCGTGCCAGGTGGGCCAGCCGAGCAGCCGGGGGCGTTCGGTGACCCACGCGCGGGTGTCGGCGCCGACCTCCGCGGTGATGAGGTCCTCCAGCCGGGCGCTGTACCGGGCGACGAGGTCGCGGTGGGCCGGATCGGCCGCGAGGTTGCGCACCTCGCCGGGGTCCTCCTCCCGGTCGTAGAGCACCACGTCGTTCTGCGCGTACAGCGCCTCGGGGCTGGTCGGGCGATTGGGCCGGAGCGGGGAGAAGTAGCGCCCGAAGCTGTACCGCCGGTCGAGGTAGCCGCGCAGGAAGCCGCGCTTGTCCCAGTCCGGGCGCAGCTCCCCCGACTGGATGCGCTGCTGGGCCTGCGGGTCGGCGAACTCGAACCAGAACCCGGCGTCCAGGGCGGTGATCGACTCGACGGCGGTGAGCACGCCCTCGCGGACCTCCCCGCCCTCCAGCACCGGTGACAAGGAGTGACCGTGCAGGTCGGGGAAGCGGGAGGCGGCGGCCGCCCGGTCCAGGCCCGCGAACTCCAGCAGGGTGGGCGCGATGTCGACCGCGGAGGCGAGCGCGTCGGTGCGGCCGCCGCCGGGCGCGTCCGGGTGGCACAGCACGAACGGGACGTGGAAGTTCTCGTCGTAGAGCAGGTTGCCCTTCTGGCGCAGGCCGTGGGAGCCGGCCATCTCGCCGTGGTCGGAGGTGAACACGACCACCGTCCGGTCAGCCTGGCCGGAGGCCTGCAGCGCGTCGAGCACGAGGTCGATGCTGCGGTCGACGTCCCGGATGGCGTTGAGGTAGAAGTTCAGGCCGTCGTACCAGTGCCGGTCGTCGGCCACCGGACCGAACACCGTGTCGAGCATGCGCGCGAACTCCGCCACCGCCGGCGCGGCGCCGGAGAGGTCGTCGTGCAGGCCGGCGGGCAGGTCGAAGTCCCAGCGGCGGCGGTAGAGCGGGACGTCGGCGGGGCCGCGCGCCAGCACGGCGTGCGCGAGGCCGAAGGGCAGCCGCACCCGGGGCTTCCCGCCGTAGTCGAAGCTCATGATGTCGTGCGGGTTGACGAAGTTGACGGCCATGAACCAGGGCTGGTCGTCCGCCACCGCCGGGGCGCGGTTGCGCAGCCACTTGACGGCCTGGCCGGCGATCACGGGGTCGATCTTGAGCCCGGCCCAGACGCCGCCGTCGATGTCGCCCCAGTCGTTGAACTCGCTGAACCCGTAGGGCTCCAGGGCGTCGGTGGTCGGTCCCGGGTTCTGCGGGGTGACGTAGGCGTTCGACAGGTGCCACTTGCCCTGGTACGTGCAGTGGTAGCCGGCCTGGCGCAGCATCGTGCCGAGGGTGCCCAGCGCCGGGTCCAGCGGGCGGATGTAGGGCATGTTGTCGTTGTCGTAGATCTCGGTCAGCGGCAGGTGCCGGCCGGTGTAGATCACGGACCGCGCGGAGCTGCACATGGCCGAGGCGGTGTAGTACCGGTCGAAGGTGGTGCCCCGCTCGGCGAGTCGTTCCCGGGCGGGGAGCGTGAAGCCCTGCGGGCGGGGGATCGCGGCCCGCTCCTCGTCGGTGACGATCAACAGGATGTTCGGACGACTGGTCATGGCCACCTGCGCTGTGTGCGGGGAACGGTCGGGGAGGTCCGCGTCGCGCGGACGGGGTCACTCGCCGGTCCGGCTCCCGGCACCGGCCTCGTCGGTACGGCTGTCGGCGCCGGCCCGTCCGGAGGCGGCGAGCAGCGCCAGGACGGCGAGCACCGCGAGCAGTACCAGCACGAGCAGCAGCACCGTCAGGACGGTCGGGTGGTTCCAGAGGGCGAACACCAGGGCGACGATCAGCACCGCCGCGAGGACGAGCCACCGGCGGTGGGCGTCGGTCCAGGTCCCGACCCGGCCGGTGTGCACGCCGTGCGCGTCGCTCCAGCCGGCGACGGAGTCGGCGACGTGGTCGGCACCGCCGCGGACGGCGCGCGGCATGCGGCCCGCACCGGAGAGGTAGGCGCCGAGCGCCACCACCACGCCCAGGACGATCGCGGTCCGCAGACTGATCCGCAGGAAGTGCAGCAGCGTGTCGAAGACCGCGGCCGCCGCGGCCGGGGACTGCACGGCGGGCGGCAGGTGGTCCAGGTAGTAGTGGCGGGCGATCACCAGGGCGATCGCCACCAGCAGGCAGGCGAAGGCCGCGCAGAGGGCCGTGGTCACCAGGGCCCGGCGGCGGCGCCGGGCCAGCACCACGCCGATCACGCCGATCAGCACGGTGATGATCGGCAGCCAGTTGCCGATCACGTCGAGGGCGTGCGCGTAACCGCGGATCTTGGCCAGCTTGTCGGACTGGAACAGCACCAGCTGCTTGTTGACGTCCGGGATCTTCTCGGCCGGGGTCAGCCCGGCGGACACCAGGTCGTCCTTCAGCTTGTCGACGGCCGTCCCGACGTTGAGGGTGACGGTGCCGTTGTCCACCTCGACCGCGCCGCGGCCGTGGCCGGTCAGGGCCTGGACCACGGCCTGGTGGGCGGCGCGGTTGGCCTGCGTCCAGACGGTCGCGAAGGCGTCGCTCTGCACGACCTTGGTGGCGGCCTTGGTGACCACCTGGTCCACCGCGTCGTCGATCTTGGGGCCGAGCGACTTGACCGCCGCGGCGGCCCGGGGCGGCAGGCCCTGCGACTGCAGCCAGTCGCCCACGTCGGAGGCGACAGCCGGGCCGTCCACCTTCACGTCCACGGCCTTCGTGATCCGGGCGACCGCGGCGTCCTGGATCGCGGGGTTGGTGGCCAGCGGGGAGACCGTCGAGACGTACCGGTCGGTGTCCAGCGCGATGTCGTGCACCCAGACGGTGAGCAGCGAGACGGGCACCAGGATGCAGGTCAGCGTGATCAGCACGGCGGACACGGTGCTCATCGCGATCCTCGCCGCCCTGGAGGGGTGCCGGGCCCCCGAGGGCGTGCCCCCGCTCCCGTTCGTCGGCCCGCCGGGCGGCGGCCCGGACGCGGGCGGCTCACCCGCCGCAGGACCGCCCGCCACAGGACCACCCGCCGCAGCGGGCCCGGACGGCGGGGGCCCGGACGGCGGGGGCCCGGACGGAGCGGGCCCGGACGCCGAGGGCTCACCCGAAGGGGGCTCGGAAGGATGCGGCTCCAGTGGCCCGTTCAACGGCACTCCCGGTGTTCGGCACGCGGCCGTACCGCCGCTGTTCACCATTCACGCCGCAAGGTCCCCCGTCCGGCACGCCGGACTGGGCCGCCCGGACGAGGGCTCCGCCGGATCCGCGTTCCCTCACCCGGAACAGGTGATCCGCGGAGGGGGTGGCGGCCCCTAGCGTCGAAGCAGTGACCGGCCCGGCGGGCCGGGCGCCGGATCCCACACGAAGGAAGGAGCACCGCCATGGCCGAGGACGTCCTGGCCGAGAGCGGGCCCATCGACTACCTGGTGGTCGAGTTCCCCGGCAACCGCATGACCGGGGAGGGGCTTCCGCTGTTGATCGACCTGGTGGACCGGGGTGTGATCCGCATCCTGGACTTCGCGTTCGTACGCAAGGACAGCGACGGCACCGTCACCGGGATGGAGATCGCCGACTTCGACGGTGACGGTCTGCTGGACCTGGCCGTCTTCGAGGGCTCCGGGTCGGGGCTGCTCGACGACGACGACCTGGGCGAGGCCGCCGGGGCCATCGAGCCCGGGAACTCGGCCGGGGTGCTCATCTACGAGAACACCTGGGCCGCTCCGTTCGCCACGGCGCTGCGCCGGGGCGGCGCCCGGGTGGTCGCCAGCGGCCGGGTGCCCATGGCGGACCTGCTGCGCTCCCTGGACGAGCTGGACGACGTCGAGGACGCGTCCGACGACCCCGCGACCCGGCCGTCCGCCACCGAGTGACGCCACCGAGAGGAGAGACGAGTCATGCCTGGACTGCTGCGCGGTATGGCGCGCACCGCCGTCGTCGCCGGAACGGCGACCGCCGTGTCCAACCGGGTCTCCCGCCGTCAGGCGGGTCGTTGGGCCCAGCAGGACATGGCGGCCGAGCCCGCTCCGCCCCCACCGGCCGCGGCACCCGCCGCTCCCGCGGCGCCTCCGGCGCCCCCTGCGGCGAGCATGGACGACAAGATCTCGCAGCTGCAGCAGCTGGCGCAGCTGAGGGACCAGGGAGTCCTCACCAACGAGGAGTTCGCGGCGCAGAAGCAGCGGCTCCTGGCCGGCTGAACGCCCCCCGCGTGGGGGGGGCCCCCCCCCCGGCGGGGGGGGGCCCCCCCCCCGGGGGGGCCCCCCCCCCGGGGGGGGGGGGGGGCCCCCCCCCCCCCGGGGGGGGGGGGGCGCCCGCGCCCCGG